>JAUWLU010000315.1 GCA_030613545.1 Desulfuromonadales bacterium | reverse complement strand
CAGGTTGAAGCCGCCGGCGACCACTTCCTGCTTGAGGCTCGAAGCACCGGTCACAGCCGGGAATACGATAGCGGGGCGCAGGTTGCAGAACAGGCCGAAAATACGACGCAAAGGCAGCAGCGCAGCCCGCTCCGGACGCTGCTCAACCGGCAGTTTTTCCCATTGGGGACCGCCGACACTGCCAAACAGTATCGCATCGGCCGCCCGGCAGATCTCGATGGTTCGCTCGGGCAGCGCTGTGCCGTCCCGATCGATGGCCATGCCGCCGACGTTGCCCACCGTCCGCTCAAAATGCAGGCCAAACCTTTGTTCGATGCAGTCCAGCACCTTCAGGGCCTCTGCCATTACTTCCGGACCGATGCCATCGCCGGCCAGCACGGCAAGTTTGAATTTACTGCTCATGTCCTCATTCTCCTTCAAACAATCGCCATGGGCAGCCAAGTCAAGGGGCCAGCCATGGCGACGAATCGTATTCTGTTCAGAAAAGGGCTGAATCTATTTGGATTTATGCCCCCAGGGTACCGAAGCTACTGCGAAACGACTTTCATCAAATCCACCCATCCAGGCCGAAACCCACTGTGCCTCGGCAAACTTGAGTCCGACGGTGATATATTTACTCTAATAAACATCTGCATCTGCATCTGCAACGTCACCATAATGCTTGCATTATTTCCATAGCCATACTACCATGTCAATTGAAATATTTGGCTATTTAATAACCCGACAAGCTATCTATCGAGGTAACTATGTTTCAGTCTGCCACCAAAGATAAAATGTCTACCCACATCATCCGCCAGGTCAGGGAAGCTATTTTAAAGGGCGAACTGCAACCCGGTCAATGTCTGCCACCTGAGAAGGAACTGGTTACTCAGTTCGGGGTCAGCAAACACACTCTCCGCGAAGCCCTGCGCACCCTGGAAGCCATGGGTTTCATCGAAATCAAGAGAGGGGCCGGCGGCGGGCCGGTGGTCAGCGAGGTCGACATGAAAACGACCCGTGACTCCATCGCCAACTTCCTGCATTTTCAGAATGTCTCTGTCAGCTCTCTGTCAGAAGTGCGCAAGATCCTGGAGCCCTACTTGGCCAGACGGGCGGCGGAGACTTTCAGCGCTCAGGAAATCGAGATTCTGGAAGACATCGACGCAAAGTGCCAAGCGATCTTCAAAAGAGAGAAAAACATCGTCGGGACCAGGGAAGAAATCGACTTCCATGTCTTTCTGGCCAGAGCGAGCCGCAACCCGGTGATGGAAATGATTCTCGACTTCGTCAACAGCATTCTTACCGATATCAAATCGCATATGAAGCCCGGTATCGAATTTTCAGAACATGTCTTGGCGTCGCACCATAAAGTACTCAAGGCGATCAAAACCGGAGATGCCGACGGAGCTGAAAAAGCCATGTACCAACATATATGCGAAGTCGAAGAAGAACTCGGTGAGCTCGGTGAGGAAAAGAAACCTACGGTCAATAAGGCGGTATGAGACTGTCCTGACTTTCAGGCGAATCACAACACCAAACAAACAAAAAGCACAGCAAGAGCGGCACTCTTCGCCCTTGCTGTGCTTTTTGTTTGGCTGAACAGCTGGCTCGCCCCTTACGGCAGAAGGCGAATCACCGGGCAGCGATCAGGTCCCTGACAAGCGTCCCTGGAGTGGGGAAAGTCGTTGCCACAACTTTTCACACGGAGCTTTTCCGACCGGAACGCTTCGGGCGCGGTGAAGAAGTCGCCAGCTATCTTGGCCTGGCACCAACCGTCCGGCACAGTGGCGAACGAACGCCACGCGGGCACCTGGTTCCTGTCGGGCAAACCCGCTTGCGATCACTGCTGATCGAGGCGGCCTGGATGTGGCGAGCAAAGGATACTTATGCTCGGGAACTTTACAACAAACTGCTCAGCAAAACTGGAATACCACAGAAAGCGATTGCAGCTTTAGCACGTAGACTGGCAATTATCCTTTGGCGTTTGAGCATCGAACAAAGGGCCTATCGTCCCGTAAAAACTTAGGATAGCTCGCGAGCGCGGCTTTGGCCACTTTGGGTGGCGGACGAGAAATGGCGAGGCTCTTTAAGCGTACCGAATCAGTACTTGGCGCAGACTGGCGCGAATAGGAAAGGGATAATGCTCAAACCTCAACAGCAAGCAAAGCATAAGTTTGTCTTGACAGGGGGACCACATAGGAAAGCCCGCCCCATTCGCCAGCAAGCCGTTTACTTAAAGTGTTTATTTTTCAAACTAGACAAGGCTCCTG
>JAUWLU010000365.1 GCA_030613545.1 Desulfuromonadales bacterium | reverse complement strand
CTCGGTGGTGTTGAGGTCAGCGAAGTGACTCCCGACGGCAAATTCTCTATCGACTGCCTGCGCTGCGTCGGTGCCTGTGCACTGGCTCCGGTGGTTATGGTCGGTGAGAAGGTCTACGGGAAGGTGACTCCTGATCAGGTTAAAGACATCATTGCAGACTTTTCATAAAGACGGGGGAATCTGAAAATGGCAAAAATCAATACAATTGCTGACCTGAAGAAATTGCGTGAAGATCTGCAGGCTGCTGACAAGGCCAAAGCTGGCAAGCCTCTCGTAAATGTATCCCTGGCTACCTGCAGCGTCGCTTCCGGCGGCCGGGACGTTCTGGCTGCCATGCAGGCCGAAGCGACCGCTCTGGGACTCGACGTTGAGTTTATGCAGTCCGGCTGCATGACTTACTGTTTTGCCGAGCCGACCGTAGAAGTAACCCTGCCCGGCAAAGATCCGGTGACCTTTGGGTACATCGACACTGAAAAAGCCAAAATCCTGGTGCAGAAATACATCAAGGACGGCGAGCTGATCGACGGTGTCATTCCGGTAGGCTACGAACGGGTTGTTCTTTAATATAAGGATAAGGAGAGACTAGCTATGGCAGAGAAAAAGCAGCTTAGAATAGCAACCAGGAACTCCGGATTTATCGATCCGGAGAACATTGATTCCTATATCGCCGCTGGCGGTTACCAGGCCCTGGCCAAGTGCCTCGGCGAGATGACCCCTGAGCAGGTCATCGAACTGATGAAGGCTTCCGGTCTGCGCGGCCGCGGTGGTGCAGGTTTCCCCACCGGCGTCAAGTGGGGCTTCGCCGCCAAATATGCGAGCGACACCAAGTACGTGGTCTGCAACGCGGACGAAGGTGATCCCGGTGCATTTATGGACCGCGCGGTTCTCGAAGGCGATCCGCACAGCGTGCTCGAGGCCATGGCCATCGGCGCTTACGCCATCGGCGGTAACAAGGGCACCATCTACATCCGTGCCGAGTACCCCCTGGCCATTGCCCGTCTGAAGATCGCCATCACCCAGGCTGAAGAAAAAGGTGTGCTGGGTAAAAATATTTTCGGTACCGACTTCTGTTTCGACCTCGACATCAAATACGGCGCCGGCGCCTTTGTCTGCGGCGAAGAGACCGCTCTGATCAACTCCATGGAAGGTAACCGTGGCGAGCCTTACACCAAGCCTCCCTTCCCCGCCGAAGCCGGTTACTGGGACAAGCCGACCATCGTTAACAACGTCGAGACCCTGGCCAGCATTCCGGCCATCATCGTCAAGGGCGCCGAATGGTTCAACAGCATCGGCACCGAGACCTCCAAGGGCACCAAGGTCTTCGCCCTGGCCGGCAAGATCAACAACGTCGGTCTCATCGAAGTCCCCATGGGCATCACCCTGCGGGAAATCATTATGGAAGTCGGCGGCGGCGTCGCCAAAGGCAAGAAGTTCAAGGCCGTTCAGACCGGCGGTCCTTCCGGTGGCGCCCTGACCTACAAGGACCTCGACGTCAAGATCGACTACGAGAGTCTGATCGCCTGCCAGTCGATGATGGGCTCCGGCGGCATGATCGTTATGGACGAAGACGACTGCATGGTCTCCATCGCCAAGTTCTTCGTCGACTTCACCATGGAAGA
>JAUWLU010000279.1 GCA_030613545.1 Desulfuromonadales bacterium | reverse complement strand
GAGGTTGAGGCGCATGTCGAGATGGCCCTTTTCCAACTCTTCGATCATGGCGCAGCTCCGTTTCATCGGCCCGATGATGCCTTTGGCGCTAATCCAGGCCAGGAATATCCCCAGGGGCAGGGCAACGGCCACCAGCACGATATTGCCGGTGCGGGTATTGCTGGCGGCATGCAGCATCTCTTCGTCGGTCATGATGTTGTCGGCGGCGTTGTCGATCACGGTGCCGAGCAAGGATTTGACCTGCTTCAGGGCGGGCATGGTCTTGGTGGCGTAGATGGTGCTGGCCTGCTGCATGCCGCCGGCCAGCTCTTCGGCGCGCTGTTTCAGCCCCCGCAGATGGGTCCGGGTTTCAGCCAGGGCCGGCAGGGTCTGGCTCTGGAAGATGGCATAGGCCTTTTTCCGGTTGGCCAGGTGCTTTTTGATGTCCTGCGCCGATCGGTGCAGACGCTGGTGCGGTTCCTTGATTGCTTCGAACAGTCGCGCCAGTTCGGGATCGGAGGCGGCTGCCTGGCGGGCCTTGTCGCTGCCGAGAAACCGCCCCAGGCCGCAGCGGTGGGGATCGGTCTGCACATTGAGATCGGCTCTGTTTTCGGCAAATAGCGCCAGGACAGCGTTGGCCCAGGTCAGATGATCGGTTTCTTTTTCGGCGAGGAATTTGGGTAATGAGATATCTGCCTGACGAAAGGTCTGGCCGATGATCACGGCCGACTCGTGCAGATGGCGATGGGGTTCCTCGATCTGCGCCAGTACCCCCTTCAGTTCCGGCACCAGGGCTTCGGCCTGTTTGCGGCCCTCGCCGTAATACCACTTGCCGAAAGCGCATTTATGCGGGTCGGTTTCTACCTCCAGCTTGGTGCTCTGGTCATTGGTGAGCAGGGCGTTGACCTGGTTGGCCCATTCGAGATGATCCACCTCCCGTTGGATCATCTCCGCTCGCAGGGCATTGCCGGCAATCACCTCTTTTGCGTTGCCGACGATATTGCCCACCCCGAAAATCGACCACCCGGCAACGAGGGACAGTAGCAGTAGTACCAAGCCAAAACCGATGGCGAATTTGCCGCTCAACCTGATGTTTTGCCAAGTCATTTGCGTCTCCTGTTGTAATGTTCGGGGGGACAAGAATCTACGGTTTAAAAATTTTCTGCCATGCTTGAGAAGGCTCCCGAGTTAAGCGCTATTTGTTGATATTAAAAGGATGGAATTAAATAACGGTCCCTAATTATTTGTCATAAATGGCCGTTGTCAATGCGGCATAGACGCAATTTTGACCATCTTCGCATGGCCAGATGAATGCCTCGATGTGAAAGAGACCTCCTTTAGCGCTTGGTGTATTCCGGTGGCCGGTTATTTAAATATTTGAAATCAAATGTCTTTCTCGAACTTCGAGAAGTGATCTGAGTGTTACGGTCGGAGGCTTTCTGTTTCATAACGGCTCTGGCCAAAGTGGTTCGAAAAACACCGTCTATGATTAAAAGCCAATAATTGCACTATGTGTGCCTGTATGTACTAATGAGTTACAACGGTTGTTGCTGCCAGTGTTGCCGGAGGGCGGTCGAAAGAAAAGGCGTATTGCATGGATCATTTGAAAATATCTGAAGCTGCGGCGGCCCTGACCGGTGCGGGAACGCTGCTGATTACCGCCGGGGCCGGCATGGGGGTCGATTCGGGTTTGCCCGATTTTCGCGGACCGCAGGGATTCTGGCGCGCCTATCCGATGTATCAGCGGCTCGGCATCAACTTTGTCGATGCCGCCAATCCGCAGCATTTTGCGGACAACCCCGCCTTCGCTTGGGGATTCTATGGCCATCGCACTCATCTCTACCGGCATACCGTGCCCCATCGGGGGTTTACCCTGTTGCAGGATTGGATCGCGCGCTATTCTTTGAGATGTTTTGTCGTCACCTCGAACGTCGACGGTCAGTTTCAGAAGGCTGGTTTTGCGGAAGGGGAGATCCTGGAGGTACATGGTTCCATCCATCACCTGCAATGTACGGTGCCCTGCGGTGGAGATATCTGGGCCAATGACCAGGAGCTCGCTGTCGATTACGCCACCATGCAGGCGCAGCGGTTTCCCCATTGTCTCCATTGCGGCGCCGTGGCCCGGCCCAACATCCTCATGTTTGGCGACAATGCCTGGCTCAGCGAGCGCGCAGCATGTCAGCAGCAAGGCTTTAACCGCTTCCTGGCCAGCGCCGAGGCCCCGCTGTTGGTTATCGAACTGGGGGCAGGAACGGCCATTCCGACCATCCGCCATCTCTCGGAACGCCTGACGCGTCGCGATGGGAGCAGGTTGATTCGCATCAATCCCCGCGAGGCGCAGGTGCCTGCGGGGCAGATTTCTTTGCCCGTTGGGGCGTTGGAGGGGCTGAAACAGATTGAAGCGGCTCTGCAATAGGAGCACCGCGTAACGAAGGGACAAATGAAATGAAAAAGGCCGTTTCACCAGCAGGTGAAACGGCCTTTTTATATGTCTGGTACCGAAGGCCGGAGTCGGTACCACCTTGGCAAGTCACTGAAATGTCTTGTTCTGCTCTTGAAAAACTGTACAAACTTTGTAGCAGTTTTTGTTGCAAAAATCAAGCAGAGGGGCAGCAATGGGGCAAGCCCTGAAAAAACAACCATTCAAAACCATGCAGACAGTGAGCGTTGTCAGTGGGGATTATTCTTTCGCTTTCGTTTCGACTTCGAGATCCCGTCAGGTTCCTGTTGAGGGAGTGGCGTCCTGCTGCTTTCTGATTGGCTTGTTTGATGATGCTTTGCAGCGCACCTCGGTAGATTTTTGTTTTCCTCCAAGGCGCTTGCGAGCTGCTGCAGA
>JAUWLU010000043.1 GCA_030613545.1 Desulfuromonadales bacterium | reverse complement strand
CCGCGGCGCAGGTAGTGGTGGATGTTGAGCTGTTCAACGATGTGGCCGAAGCCGTACTTGATGAGAACGCCGAGCACCTGACGATAGCGGCGCAACGAGCGAATATTGCGGTTGATCCGCGAAAAGATCTGCATGGTTGCTAGCGATTCCGGTAAAGGTCGATTATTCGGCTTGCTTCAGACGTTGTTCAAGCCGCTCGATGCGTTCGACCAGTAGCTTGAATTCCTCCCGGTCCACCAGGCCGAGGCGGACCGCCGAGTTTTTCAGCTCTTCTCGGGCCACCTCTTCCAGACGCTGCTGCTGGCTACTCACGGCCTCCTGCAGTTTGTTCAATAACTCCTGGCCTTTTTCTTCGCTGAGATTGAACTGACGTTGCAATCCCTCCACCAGCTCTTCCGCCTTTTTTTGACTCAGGGCCAGGGCGCCGATACCGGCCAACAGGGTTTTTTCAATCAGGTCATTCATGGCATTCTCCTGTAGATCAGCAATGATTTTAGATACTTTCAATAGTAGCACAGAGGGCGGCAGCTGCAATCATTTTAACCACCGGCGGATTTCGGGCAACAGCTGGCGGGTAGCGGTCTCGCCTGCGGCGATGGCCTCTTTGGCTCGGTGAAAATCGAGCAGGCTGATGCCGTCAAGGCAGGGTCGAACCAGCAGGTCAATCGCTTCTTTTTCCAGGCGCAGATCGTTGATCTGGTTTTCCATGATGGCGACACTGCGGGCACAGACCTTGAAAATGCCCGGCGATTTGTGTCTGGGCCGATCCGCTGGCTGTTCGGTGGTGGACGACCTCTGTTGTTGACTGTTGCTCTGCCAGATATCGCGAAACAGATTCTCGATTTGTGCGCTGGTGATGAATTTGCGAAGGGTCTTCCGCTCTTTGCGTGGCTTACTGGAAATCTTTTTAAGGGCCAACGCGTGCGGTCTGGTTAGCGCCGGAATAGCGCTGACGCCGATAACACGCCGGGCTCCCATGCGGTAGGCGACGTCGGCCGGTACCGGATTGCACAGCCCGCCGTCGACCAGAAAACGACCGTTCCAGGGCACTGGAGTAAAGATGCCGGGAAACGCCGTTGCCGCGTGCAGCCCTTCCAGCAGGCTGCCCTGGTGAATGATCAGGGCTTCTCCCGACTCGACATCGGTGACGGTTACCGCCAAGGGAATGGAGAGCTCTTCAAAGGTCTGAACCGGCAACAATTCGGCCATAAATTTGGCCACCTTGCTGCCGTCCAGCAGGCCCGAGGTCGGCAGGGTAGGGGCAAGTAGCCGGGTCAGGGATCGCCAGTCGAGGTCGCAAAGGGTCCTCTCCATATGCTGAACCGGTACCCCGGCAGCGTAGAGGGCGCCGATGAAAGCGCCGATGGAGGTGCCGGCGATGCAGCCGATGGGGATAGCGGCTTCTTCCAGTACTTTCAGAACGCCGATGTGCGCCAGGCCACGGGCAGCGCCACTGCCCAACGCCAGGCCGATGGCGGTATTTGCTGCAGACATAAAGGCCTCGCTTAAACAGCAGAGAAGGCAGAACAGCTAGGAGGTTGTTGGGCTTGCCGGACCGAAACGAAAAATTGGCTGTTCGAGAACAAATTTCCGAGAATTTGAGAGCGAATAGCAGGGCTATTTGGCGAAAATTGTCGGGAATATGGGCCGGTCAGACGATTTTGCAGTCGGTTCATGGTAAGTCCAACAGCCTCCTAGAGTGCTGCTGATAATTATACGGGCAATGAAATGCCTGGCAAGAAAAAGGTTTTCTTTGATGGTGTCGCAAAAAGTCCGTCCTACTGCGTTGCAGCGCCTTTTCAGGACTTCGACATACCATATGTATGCCTTCACCCCTGAAAAACCACTACGCCTTGTAGGTCGAAATTTTTACTTAGCCATCTCATGACTTTTTGCGAAAGCATCTTCTTTAGGAGAGAGACAATTCGAGAATGGATTTCCAGGGAGGCAACGGCTGGCTGGCCCAGACCGCTTCGGTAAGGGTTTCAGCCTGCTGCGGATCGGTGCAATGGCGGTGGCAGCTGCGGGACAGGGTCTGGTGCAGGTTCTGCAAATCCGCCAGATAACGCTGGACGATGGCTGCGGTAACCTGGCCTTCGACAGGCAGGGCGGTTGAGGTCTTGCCGGCAGCGGCACAGAGCAGCAGGGCCCGGGCTGAATCCAGGTCCTCGACCTCCAATCGGCATTCCTGCCGATCGATCAGCTCGACCCGGCCGAAAAATTCCGGACCTCGGGTCAGTGGCGGGGTGAACACATACTTTCGCAATTCTGGCCGGTAGTAGTCGTAAAGGTAGTGATCGGGGAAAATCGGGATGCCATCCACGAACACCTCCCGAGCGATTGTTTCGGCCAGTTCTTTGGGGTCGGCTTCGACAGTTCCCGCTGAGATGGTCTCATATTCCTCGGCCCAGGGGCCTGCGGCGAGGGAAGCAATGTCGCTGCCCAGCCAGAGGGCCAGTTCTCGTTCGTAGGCGCGCTGTCGAGCGCGGTCGGAGGTTTCGCCGGTCATGGCCCGTTGCAATTGGTCAAGGATCTTGGTGGGCGGCAGGGGCAAGCCGGTGCGCAGCACTTCTTTCTGCAGCAAAGCCCTGCGGGGCAAAGGGCGCCCCTCTCCGAGCAATTGCCAGAACGCTTGGCCGAGGGCGGAGCGGGTAAAGGCAAAGATCGCTTCGGTGAATCGGTCCGGCCAGGTTTGGGGCGACGGCAGGCAGAGCAGGCCGTTTTGCAGCAGGCTGAGTAGAGGCTCGGGCAGATAGAGAGCCAAGGGCAGCAAGGCCGGATGGTGGGAATTCAGCCAGTGCCATTCAAAGGTGCGGCGGGCATCGCTATGGATCAGGGCAGTCATGCGCTGGTCATCAGCTGATTTTTCGATGCGCAGGGTGATTCCATCGTCAGCCTCGTCGCAGAGCTGATCGAGAGTGAACTGCTTTTGTATCAGTTCAAGAACGGTCAGCCCGTAGTTGCTGGTTAGCCAGCCACTCGGCAGGCGCAGTTCGATGGTTGCATCGGCGGCGGCTAGGCCCAGCAGGTGCAGCAGTTGCCAGATCCAGGTCGGGGTTGTGGCCGGCAGGCGAAAACGGCGGTTGGGCCAGGAGCGACGCAGCAGGGCCAAAAAATGGTTGCGTCGCTCGGGGGATGGCAGTCGCTGGTCGGCCAGGGTTCCGCTGATACGGCTGGGAACAAAGCTTTCCGGAGCCTGCCAGAGGGATACGGTCTGCTCGACGGCCGGTTGGCCGCAAAGGTTGCGCTGCAGGGCCAGACCGGCCAACAGCGGTGCGGAAGCGAATTCCAGGGCCGGCGCAACGGTTTCGTAGACCCGGTCGGGATTGAGCAGCAGGGTGGCTTCTGTGGCTGGTACCGGAAAGGGCGGCGCGTAACCACCCAGCCGCCGGTGTTCCTGCGCCAGTAACAGGGCCAGGGCCTGGCAACAGCGCTGCAGATCGCTGGCTGGCCGCAATTGGGTGAGGCGGCGAAATAACAGGTGATAGCGCACCGCTGCCGACTCCGGCAGGGCCAGTTCCGTATTGCTCATGGCCAGGGACTGCCGCAGGCCGGGCGGCAAGGTCGGCAGGGCGCGGCGGATCTCTTCTTCAAGCTGATGGGGTTGTATCTCGGTAGGCAGCAGGCCGTAGTGACTCAGAGCCAGCAACCGGACAAAGGTAAGGAACCCCTTGCCGATGGCCAGCCTTTCCGGAATGTCGCCCTTCTCCAGACGCTCTTCGCTGCGGGCGATACGATAATGTTCGTTTAACAGCGGTTCCGTCGCCAGCAGGGTGGTGCGCCACAGGTTGGCCAGATAACAGGCCGAGAGTTCCGGCGGCGGCACGGCGGCGAGTACCGCCAGCAGCTTGACTTCCTCCAGCAGCAGCTGCAGCGCTTCTTGAAAATCGCGGGTACTGGCTCGGGCTCCCTTGGTCAGAGGCAGCTGTTTGCGCAGCCGAGGAGGGGTTTCGTCGTCCCAGAAGGAGACTTCGCTGCGGGTCCAGGTGATGAAGTAGCGCAGCCCCAAGGCTTGGGCGCAGTAATGGCCCATTTCCATTGCCGCCGCATCGTTGTCCCCCGGAAAGAGCACGACTCCACCGGCCATGCAGCTGTCGCGATTAATCCAGAACAGCAGCGGCGGTCGTTGCTCGCCGTTGGCGGTCAGCAGGGATGGAAAGGTCTCGACCTTGCGCAGGGGCGAGCGGCCGCGGCTGATGAGGCTTTCGGCCCAGTGGCTCAGCTGCTCAGTGAGCTGCCGCAGGGTATCGGGATCGATGGAAGATGGGATTGCAGGAACCATGCACTAACCGCCTAGGCGAAAGGGGGCTCAGGAAAAGAGCTCACCGCTGTCTGCCCCCTGAGGCAGACGTTGCAAATGACGGTAGGCGAGATCGGTGGCTGTACGGCCGCGCGGTGTGCGGTTGAGGTAGCCCTGCTGCAGCAGGTAGGGCTCGATAACATCCTCGATGGTGTCTTTTTCCTCGCCGACCGCCGCCGCCAGGGTTTCGACTCCGACCGGGCCGCCGCCGAACTTGTCGATAATGGTCAGCAGAATCAGGCGGTCCATCTGGTCGAGTCCGCAGACGTCGACCTCCAGGCGATTAAGGGCCAGGTCGGCCATCTGCCGAGTGATGGTGCCGTTCCCCTTGACCTCGGCGAAGTCCCGCACCCGACGTAACAATCGGTTGGCGATGCGAGGCGTGCCGCGGCTGCGGCGGGCAACTTCCAGTTCGCCGTTTTTGGCCACCGGCACGCCGAGGATACCGGCACTGCGGCGAACGATGGTGGCCAGATCCTCGGCGTTGTAGAATTCCAGCCGGCAGATGACGCCGAAGCGGTCGCGCAGCGGCGAAGAAAGCAGCCCCGCCCGCGTGGTGGCGCCGATCAGGGTGAAACGGGGAATATCGAGCTTGATGGTACGGGCCGAAGGGCCCTGGCCGATGATGATGTCGAGCTGATAGTCCTCCATGGCCGGATAGAGGATCTCCTCCACCACCGGCGACAGGCGATGGATCTCGTCGATAAACAGCACGTCGCCGTCTTCGAGATTGGTCAGGATGGCCGCCAGGTCGCCCGGTTTTTCGATCACCGGCCCGGAGGTGCTTTTGATGCTCACCCCCATTTCGCTGGCGATGATGTTGGCCAGGGTGGTCTTGCCGAGCCCCGGCGGACCGAAAAAGAGCACATGGTCCAGGGTCTCCTGCCGGGCTCGGGCCGCATCGATAAAGATCTGCAGGTTGTCCTTGGCCTTGATCTGGCCGATATATTCCTTGAGGGTGCGCGGCCGTAGCGAGGCTTCGAAACGGTTGTCGTCGTCGCCGAGCTCGCCGCTGATCAGTCGCTCGCTCATATTCGCTCCTTGCGGTAAAGCCGTAAGTAGAAGATGGATCCCGTCGCTGTCCCGGGTCGATGGTAATCGATCCCTCTCGGCCTGTTCAGCGCATCAGGATCTTCAAGGCCGCTTTGAGAACCTCTTCCAGGGAGGCGCCGGGGGCGATTTCCAGATTGTCGAGAGCTCTTTTGGACAGATTTTCCTTGTAGCCGAGATTGACCAGCGCTGACAGGGCGTCTTGCCGCTGGCCGCTGGCGGACGCTGCCGGGTTGCCCGTGACGGCCGTTGCCAAGGTGCCTTGGGGAATCTTTTCCCGCAGCTCCAGCACCAGTCGCTCGGCGGTCTTTTTGCCGATCCCCGGCAGGCTTGAGAGCTGCTTGACATTGCCCTGGGTCAGGGCGCACTTTAAATCGTTGACCGGAATGTTGGACAGAATATTGAGGGCCAGCTTGGGGCCGACACCGGAGATGGTCAGCAGCAGAACGAACATCTCTTTTTCGTCCAGGGTCAGAAAGCCGAACAGCGAAATGGCGTCTTCGCGAACGTGGGTGTGCACATGCAGCCGCACAGCGCCTTCTTCCGGCAGGGCGTAAAAAGAGGACAGGGGAATCAGCAGCCGATAGCCGACCCCGCCGACGTCGACGATGATCTGGTTAACCGATTTATGAACGATATTGCCGCTGAGCAGGGCGATCAAGGTAAACTCCAGGCAGACGGTTAAGGGCGATTGAGTTGGGCCATGCGGTCGCTGAGAACGTTGCTGTGAGCGTGGCAGATAGCGACGGCCAGAGCGTCCGAAGCATCCTCCTGGGCGATCTCCGGCAAATTGAGCAGCATCCGTACCATCTGCTGAACCTGCCGTTTTTCGGCCCGACCGTAGCCGACCACGGCATTTTTCACTTCCACCGCGGTGTATTCCGCCACCGCCAGGCCGGCGTTGACCCCGGCCAACATAGCCGCGCCTCGAGCATGGCCGAGCTTGAGTGCCGACTGGGCGTTCTTGGCGACGAAGATGCGTTCGATGGCGACCGCATCGGGGGCGTATTCGGCGATCACCCGCTCCAGCTCCTGATAGATAACCTTCAGCCGGTCGGCCAGATCGGCGCTGCCGCGGGTGCTGATGGCGCCGTTGTCGATGTGCAGCAAGCGGTTGCCGCGCTTTTCGATGATGCCGTAGCCGGTGATTCGTGAGCCGGGGTCGATTCCCAGAATGCGCATGGATCCTGCCTTCGCCCTGCCGGCTGAATAACCCGGGTTAAATAAAACGGGCGGCACCGGTCCCGAAGACCCAGGTCGCCGCCCGTATCCGATATGGAGCATCAGCCCATGAAGTTGGCGAGCTCTTCCTCGGCGATATCGAAGTTGGCGTAGACGTTCTGCACGTCGTCGTTGTCTTCCAGCTTGTCTATCATTTTGAGCATCTGCTCGGCCTGCTTGCCCTCGAGCTGCACGGTAGTCTGGGGAAGCATGGTGACTTCCGCCGACTGCCACTGCAATCCTTGCGCGGCAAGGGCATCGCGCACTTCGATGAAGGCGTTGGGGTCGGTGATGATTTCATAACCGTCACCTTCGTCCTTGACGTCTTCGGCACCGGCTTCAAGGGCGATTTCGAACAGGGTGTCGAAGTCCTGTTCTTCATCGAAAACGATCAATCCCTTGCGATCAAAGAGAAAGGCTACCGAGCCGCTGACCCCGAGACTGCCGTTGTGTTTGTTGAAGATAAAGCGCACATCGGCCACCGTGCGGGTGCGGTTGTCGGTCATGAACTCGACGATCACCGCCGCACCGCCGGGACCGTAGCCCTCGAAAGTGCCCTCTTCGTAATTGACCCCGTCGAGATCGCCGCTACCTTTTTTGATGGCCCGCTCGATGGTATCCTTGGGCATATTGCCGGCTTTGGCCTTGTCGACAGCGGTGCGCAGGCGCGGATTGGCATCGAGATCGGCGCCGCCGAGCTTGGCAGCAACGGTGATCTCCTTGATCAGCTTGGTGAATACCTTGCCACGCTTGGCGTCCTGAGCGCCCTTGCGATGCTTGATGTTAGCCCACTTGCTATGTCCTGCCATGAAACTGTTCTCCTTGGACTGGATATTCTGGTGACGCCAGGAGGGTGTCGGTTCATGGTAAGTCAGACAACCCCCTAATGCGGCCGAAAAAGTTGCCCATCATAGCATGGGAAAGCGGAACGCGACAAGCTTCTTGCCCCGCTCACAGGCAGCTTAATAGACCGGTTTGAAGTCGAACTGATGCTCGGACTTGATGAACCGAACCGTACGGCTCTTGGAGCGCATGACGATGGAGTGGGTTTCGGCGCCGCCGGAATAGTAGCGGACCCCCCGCAGCAGTTCGCCGTTGGTAACCCCGGTAGCGGCAAAGAAGATGTCGCCGCCGGCCATTTCTTCAGCGGTATAGATGCGATCGAAATCGTCGATGCCCATGCCCTTGGCGCGGGTCCGTTCCTCGTCGCTCATGAACACCAGTCGGCCCTGCATATCGCCACCCATGCACTTGAGTGCGGCGGCAGCCAGGACCCCTTCCGGCGCTCCGCCGATGCCGATCATCATGTCGACGCCGCTGTCGGTTACGGTGGCGGCAATGGCCGGGGCGACGTCGCCGTCGGAGACGAGATGGATGCGGGCACCGGCCTTGCGCACCTCGTTGATGATTTTTTCATGTCGCGGCCGGTCGAGAATGACTACCGTCAGGTCTTCGATATAGCAATTTTTGGCTTCCGCCACCCGCTTGAGGTTTTCCCTGGGCGGGGCGGTAATATCGATGGCGCCGTAGGCTGCCGGCCCGACGGCGATCTTATCCATGTACATGTCGGGGGCATGCAGAAAGCCGCCGCGGGGGGCCAGGGCGATGGTGGTGATGGCACCGGTCATGCCCTTGGCGCAGATGATGGTGCCTTCCAGAGGGTCGACGGCAATGTCGACCTCGGGGGCGCCCTCGTTGCCGACCTTCTCGCCGATATAGAGCATCGGCGCTTCGTCCATTTCGCCTTCGCCGATGACCACCGTGCCGTTGATCTCGATCGAGTCGAGGGTGCGCCGCATAGCTTCGGTCGCGGCACCGTCGGCGTTGTTTTTATCCCCTTTGCCGACCCAGCGGCCGCAGGCCAGAGCCGCGGCTTCGGTTACTCTCACCAGTTCCAGTGCAAGATTGCGATCCATGATGCGTTGCCCTCCTTCGGTGTAAATAAATGGGTATTATTTGGTCGGCGCTCATCATGCCACGATTTACCTTTGAAAACAAGTTGCCCGATGGCGGATGAATGGCGGGACCGATTGAGGTATATTGAAGAGCAGCAAAAGAGCGAAAGAGCTTGCTGTTGCAGCGGCAAAGGGAGGGGCGATGAACGGATTTTTTGTCTGGGCGCACCGGGGGGCTTCGGCGCTGGCTCCCGAGAATACTCTGGCGGCCTTTCGGGTGGCTGAGGCTGCCGGCGCCGCCGGCCTGGAGCTCGACGTGCAATTGAGCCGCGATGGGGTGCCGGTGGTGCTGCATGATGCGACCGTTGAGCGAACCAGCGACGGTCGAGGGCCGGTTGCCGAGCTGCCCCTGGCCGAGCTCAGGCAGTTCGATGCCGGCTCCTGGTTCAGCACAGCCTTTGCCGGTGAAAAAATACCGACCCTTCAGGAAATACTGGTCTGGGGCGGCAGTCGGTTGCGTTTCAATATTGAAATCAAGGATTCCGCCGCTGGTCAGGCGGTGCTGGATCTGTCCCGCCTTTATCGACAGGCTTCGATCGTCGTTTCCTCCTTTGACCATGATCTGCTGCGCAGGCTGCGGCGCAGGGCGCCGCAGCTGCCCCTGGCCTTTTTGTGGGAGCAGCCGGACTGGCTGAATGCCGTGGAACGGGCGGCGGCTTGCGCTGCGGAAAGTTTCAACCCGCGCTACGATTGCCTTTCGGCCGATCTGGTGGCCGCTTGTCATCATCGAGGAATGGCCGTTTATCCCTGGACCGTCGATAAGGATGAAGATTTCGAGGAGTGTCGGCGTCTGGCTGTCGACGGGATTTTTTGCAACGACCCAGCGCAGATTTTGGCGCGGTTGCAAGACAAAAGAATAGGAGCGGTCAGTCGTTGAACTTTTGACATGTCACCGGGTGTTGGTAGAGTTGTCTGAACTTCCTTTGACCAAGCCCGTGGCTTGGCGGTTTTTGGTGACAGGCAATGAGCGATCTTTCAAGTACCCTACAGTCAATTATTCTCGATCTTGACGGCACCCTCTACGTCAACGAAGGGGTCAGTCATGAAATTGAGCAAGTAGCCTGCGAACTGGTGGCCTCGGGGCGCGGATTGTCCACTGCCCAGGGCTGTCGGATCCTGCGCAGTACCCGCGCAATGCTGACCGAAGAGTTGGGCAGCGAACCGGCCTTGAGTCTGGTCTGCGCCGAACTTGGCATCGAATTGCCAGAATTTCATCAGGCGCTGCAGGATCGGGTCCGGCCTGAACGTTATCTGAACAACGACACGGCCCTGCAGCATCTGCTCGGTAGCCTCGCTGAGCGATACCGCCTGTTTGTCTATAGCAACAACAATTATCCCCTGGTACAGAAGATTCTCGCCCTGTTGGGCGTCGAACACCTGTTCAGCCGCCTCTATACCATCGAGTTCTGCTGGCGGCCCAAACCGGACAGTGAAGCCCTGGAGCAGGTTCTTAACGATATTGGCGGCCCGCCGGAAAGTTTTCTCTTTGTCGGCGATCGCCAGCACATCGATCTGCTGCCACCGGCCCAACGGGGTATCGCTACCCTGCTGGTGCGGCAGGTCGCCGACCTGCTGCAAATCCATAAGCTGCTAGGCCTGCTCCATTGATCAAGTGGTGGTCTGCCGCGCTGGTCGCCAATCAAGCTTCCACGGTATAATGGGCGAAAAGGAGAAGGTCATGAGACAAAAAGTCCAGGAAATTCTCGAAACCATCCGCCCGGCTCTGCAGGCCGATGGCGGCGATGTGGAGCTGGTGGACGTTACGGACGACGGCGTGGTCAAGGTGCGCCTGACCGGTGCCTGCGGTTCCTGCCCCATGTCGACCATGACCCTCAAGATGGGTATTGAACGTACCTTGCAGCAGCATATTCCCGAGGTTAAAGAGGTGGTGCAGGTCGATTGAGTCTGTTGACCAGGTAGGGCCGCCGATCCATCATGCATGTTTGTTCAGGCCGCTACTTGTAAGCATCAATTGTTGCAAGTGTGGTGCCTTAGAAATCCCTAGATAGTTTCCGTCCGGAAACGGTTCTTTTTCGCCCTGGCTGTGTCAATCTGCGGATTTGCTTGTGCGGCGTACCGATGTACGCCTCCGCGCAAGCCCTTGATTTCCTTGCCATGACGAAAAATTCCGTGTTTCCAATTCGGAAACCCGCTCGTTCCCACCCGGAGTTCCTGGATGGTAACTAGTTTCCATCCGGAAACGGCCCTTTTCCGCAATCTCGGCGTCAATCTGCACGCTTGCTTGTGTGGCGTAGACAGCTACGCTTCCGCGCAACCGTTTGATTTCCTTGACCTTGCGAAAAATCGCTCGTTTCCCATGTGGAAATTGACCCCGTGCCCCTCCGGGGTTTTCGGATGGGCACTAGCTGGTTTGTATTCAACTCCCAAAATCAACCAGTCGGGTAGATATCTCTGCACATGAAGGATGCTTAGGTTTTTCAAGGCTCCAGCCTGGCTTTAACGTTGTGTTTTGTCGGTAGTGCTTTATTAAACTTGACTGTTGCGGAAAAATATCGCAGTCTGGTCCGTTGGTCTTGATCGTGGCGGGGGGCATTCACCGACGTCAACAACCCCTGCCACGAAAAAGAACACCTCTCTCCTCTTAACCGTTTCAAGCTCCATGCACAGCCTCTTTCTCGCGCTCGTATTGGCGCAGTGTCTCCGTCTGCCCGCAAGCTCATGACGGTTGTTTCTCTTCTGAGCAAAAGTGACGGTCGCTCCACCGAGACATGGTTCCCTCCTTTCCCTGTTTACTTCAGGCAATATCAGGAGTGTTAATGCATTATATCGATCTTTCGGATGATGGTGAACAGGTGAGAACTGCCTTGTTGTTGGCCGCCGGCACGGGGAGTCGACTCTCTCCATTAACGGATTCAACACCCAAATGTCTTGTCGAAGTCAATGGAATCCCCATCCTTGAAAGGTTGATTCGCTCCCTGCGCAGTCACGGGTTCAAACGCCTGGTTGTGGTCGTAGGACACCTGTCGGAAGTTATTCAGGACTATCTTGGCAGCCGGTATGCTGATATTGAAATCACCTATATCGCCAGTCCGCGATATAAAACAACCAACAACATCTACTCATTGTGGCTTGCCGGAAAGGTGATTGACGAACCTTTTCTCCTGATTGAAAGCGATCTGGTGTTTCAACCGACGCTGCTCAAGCCGATGCTCCAACCTGACCGGATCGCTGTCTCCAAACTGCTGCCGTGGATGAACGGCACGACGGTGACGCTCAATGAACGTCACCAGCTTGATGCCTTTTGGCTCGGCACTGTGAACCGCAATGAGGCCTGTCATTTCAAGACCGTAAACATCTACAGCTTCTCCCGCAGCACTTGGCAATTGATCTGGGAACGACTGGATCGACACATTTCCGCCAATAAGGTGAAGGGATATTATGAGTCTGTTTTCGCCGAGATGGTCGCTGAGGAGAATCTCACATTTGCGCCGGTCTTCTTTGATGCCGACCGCTGGTATGAGATTGACACCCTTGAGGACCTGAGCGCTGCTGAGAAAATGCTCCCTGGGCATTCCCCGTTCCAGGTTGCCGCGCAGCGACTTCGACCTCCTGCTTAGGAGGTTGCCCCCTTTGCCGCCCGGAATGCGATCGATATGAAAAATACAGTAATCGGGGTGAACCCTATGCGACCCTCATCGCCCCTGGTTGCCTCCGATTAATCAGCCCACGCCGGGCATGGAATTGGGCCTGGTTGCCGGTTTTGTGTCCGGATATGGATACTCGTTGAATCATTGCACTTGACGGTTCATGCATAGAGACCGCATGGCTGCTAACAGTTTCCGGTCAAGCCGGATGAGGTAAGGACAAAATATGACAGATCAGGATTATGCGGCCAAAGAACAGCAATTCGAAGCCGTTGAATGCCAGCATGGCGGCTATTGGCGTCATGATTTTATCGATCACGCCTACCTTTATAATCTCTATTTTCCGCCAGAGCGTTTTTTTAAACAGTTGACCAGCCAAATCCATGAATTAGTGCTGAACTATCCCGTAGCTCAGGATGTCCTGGCCGGGTTAGTGGGCACTCTGATTGATCAACCGCCGGAACGGATTGTGGTGGGCAATGGGGCGGCAGAACTGATCAAGATCGTCTCCGGTCATCTCGCCAAGAAGCTTATTGTTCCGGTTCCGTCGTTCAACGAATACGCCAATGCAGCACCGACAGAAAACGTCATTGAGTTTGCGCTCGATGCCCCTTCCTTCCAACTGGACGTGGATAAATTTGCGGCGGAGGCTCTCCGCTGCAAGGCCGACGTTGCGGTGGTGGTGTCGCCGAACAATCCGACTTCACTGCTGGTGCCTAAAGCCGATCTGATCCGCCTACTGGACAAACTGGCCGCGCACGACTGCATGCTCATCGTCGATGAATCTTTCATTGATTTTGCCCGGGAGCGTGACCGGGAAACTCTGGAAGGGGATATCGCTAGGTATCCGAATCTTGCGATCTTCAAGAGTATGAGTAAGGCTTACGGTATCTGCGGTCTGCGCATCGGCTATATGCTCACTGCCAACGCACTCTTTGCCGAGCAGGTTCGTCAAGGGCTGCATATCTGGAACCTCAACGGCTTTGCTGAAACTTTTCTGGTTCATGCCCCTGAATACCAACAGGAGTTCCTCGCTAGTTGCGATCAGGTACGGGCGGATCGAGATCAATTCTATCAGGATCTCTGTGCCATCAGTGGCCTGACGGTCTATCGACCTGATGCCAACTATATCTTCTGCCGCCTTCCCGACCATGCTCCTTCCGGCCCCGAGGTGGCCCGCAGACTGTTTGTAGATCACAATATCTACATCAAGCACTGCCAGGGCAAGACCATGCCTGAATCTGACCGTTACATCCGCATCGCCAGCCGTACCCAGGCCGAAAACAACATTGTGGCTGAGGCTCTAGGTGCAATTGTCGGTTCGAAGAAAATATCATGAGTGAATCTCCGGCGACTCCCAAGGCCATACTTTGCTACGCGAATGATCTGCCGAACATCTGTTCGTTGGCCGGACTTCTTTCGGCAATACTCGGTATCTATTTCGCTTTTCTGGGTAATTTCCCCGCCGCAATGATCGGCTTGCTCTGGGCGGTCTTTTTTGACTGGAGCGATGGCATTATCGCCCGGCGGATGAAAGGTCGAACCAAAGAGCAGGGGGAGTTTGGCGGACAGCTCGACTCGCTGATCGATATTGTCAGTTTCGGTATCTGTCCCGCGGTTATACTGTTGAGCTATGGCAATTTCAGTCCCTGGTACATCCCCGGTGCCTTTGTCATTGTCGCAACCGGCGTTATCCGGCTAAGCTATTTCAATGTCTTCGGCTTAGTGGATAAATCAACCTACTGGGGTTTGGCGCTCGATAACAATGTTATCATCCTGGTCTTTTTGTTCCTCTTTGATGGCCTGGTCAGTCCTGCGGTTTTCGGCCCTGGTCTTTACGCTCTACTGATGGCTCTAGCCGCCCTCAACGTCGCGCCGATCAAGACCCCTAAATTTGCCGGACGCTGGTATTACGCCATCACCGTTTACACGCTGGTGCTGACTCTGGTCTATGGCTGGAAATTGCTCTGTCCCGCAGGTTAGCCAGTCACCAGCCGCAACGTTTCCCCAATATCATTCTATTCCCCACCGGAGTCCGAAGTGACAGACCTTCACCCCATAAGAACCACTATTTCAGACAATAAAGACGAACTGGTCGTTTATGCCGCCGATAACTTTTCGCAGTTTCCACGGCGTGATGCCGCAGTCACTTCAAAATGTGACCGCGCCCTGGCATCAGCCCGCGCCGATGACCTGGTGGTTTTGCGTGGCGAGCTGGATCAGGACTATCACCGCTGGCTGCGCTCCCACAGCTTGGGAACAGACCATGTCGTCGCATACAACATGCCGCCCAGCGGCGAGACCCTCTCAGAACTGATTGTGGCCAATCCGCAACCGGTTCAAAAGAAGATCAGCGAGATGGGCAAAAAACCTGTCTACGCCCCCTGGTTTTCGATGCAAATGGAAGCCGCCGCGGCCGAAGCCCTTGGCGCTGATCTTTTCGGCGCTACGGAATCCGATACGCTGAAGCATAATGACAAGGCGACCTTTAAGGCATTGTGTCAGGAACTGAAGGTACCGGTCGTCGATGGCGTTGCCTTTACAATGCAGCCGGAAAACAGCGACAATTTCCAGCAGATGAAGAGCCTTGTTGAACGTTATCGGTCAACCCACGACACCGTCATCCTCCGCGGCACTCTGGGTGAGGCCGGTATGTCGTTGTACAAGACCAGAGGAGATGACCTTGCCGAGCTGTACCAAACCATTGCCGGGAGCGGCGAAAGGGTCGTTCTCATTGAACCGTTCCTGAATGTCACCTCCACCCCGAATGACCAATGGGTTGTTGATCGGGATGGAAAGATCACCCATATCGGCATGATTGAGCAGGTCTGCGAGCGGGGGATGGTACATGTCGGCAGTCTGAAGGGGGATGGTCCAGCACCGCAAGTTTTTGATGCCATCAAGCAGACATCGCTGAAAATAATAACCGAGATGGCCGAATCTGGATATCGCGGGATGACCGGTTTCGATTATATTGTCGCCGATGAAGGAATCTTCCCGGTTGAGAATAATGCCCGTTTCAATGGCTCTTCCTATGTGAACCTGATCGTTCATAACATAGAAGAATTGATGGGACCGGTTCCCCTCTGGAAGTTTATCAAGATCAAAACGGCACCCTGCACCTTTGTCGAATTGCGCAAACGGATCGATTCAGTCCTTTACGACGGCAGCAAATCAAATTCCGTCTTCCCTTTCAACTGCGAAGACTTATCACGGACCGGAAGCTTTGCCGTGGTCCTCTTGGCCGAAGATATGGATCAGCTTCACATGCTTGAGACGTCACTGAAAGAGCTGGTGGTTAAGAGGGATTGATCTCCGAAGCGGTCCGGCTCCAGGCATATTCGGGAATATCCGCAACGTCAACAGTGCTAAAGATGAGGTA
Source organism: Desulfuromonadales bacterium (assembly GCA_030613545.1). Classification (GTDB taxonomy): domain Bacteria; phylum Desulfobacterota; class Desulfuromonadia; order Desulfuromonadales; family Syntrophotaleaceae; genus Syntrophotalea_A. The sequence goes on along the minus strand of JAUWLU010000043.1, from coordinate 216 downwards.
TTGGCAGGCTCGTATTAACGGTTGCTGAAAAATGGCCAACCCTTGACATAGGACGGAATGTTAGCGCCTTTAAAGTATGCAAATCAAAAAAAGATTCTTAAATATAACCCCTTTTGGGGAAGCAAAAGCCCCCGATTTGACGATCGAGGGCTTTTTCCTGATGAGCGCTATATTTTAGACACTCTGCTGACGGTTCTCCGCATACAGTCGATAGAC
>JAUWLU010000271.1 GCA_030613545.1 Desulfuromonadales bacterium | reverse complement strand
TTCGGCGGTATCTTTGAGCGCCCCGCGCAACAGCCCTTGGGTAACGTGCTTGACGTAGTAGCCTGCGGCCCGTTCTTCGTCGGTGAGCAGTTGGCAGTCGATGGCCTGCTCAATCCGCTCATACCAGGGCGCGAGGGTGTGAACGACATGGGCCAGGAACATCTGCTCCGCCGAGGCATAGGTGGTTGCCTTGTCCGACGAGCAGACCATAATCGGCATGACCCGGAAAAACCGGCAGACCTCCTCAATCTGAAAGCGCCGCGTCTCGATCTGCTGCGCGTCCACCGCCGACATGGCCAGTTGGGTAAACTTCGCGCCCCGGTCGAGGATCATGGTGTTGAAAGCGTTGCTGCTGCCTGCGTGTTCCTCATCGATCCACTTGCGAAGCTGCTTGTGCTGCTCAGCGGTCAGGCTGCCTTCCACCGACAGCAGCCCGCCCGACTTGATGCCATTGCTGTGCAGTTTGGCGGTCGATTCTTCCATCGCCATCGACAGGCCGATAGCTTCCCTGGCGATGCGGACCGGCTCAATAGCCCCCTGCCCCCAGCACGGCCCCTGCACATGCAGGATCGCTTCGGCTGGGAAGACCTGTTTGCTGCCGCTCTTGCCGGTGACGGTATAGGTCGGACGGTCGCCCATGCGGTCAGGCCATTCGACAGTGACGTGCGCCGGGTCGAGGTTGATAAGCTCTAAAATCTTGCCTTGAGCGCGATTGATAAAACAGAAACCCTCGCCAGCGAGTGCGGCGTGCATCGCCATCGTCTCGCGCCATTGGAAGCTGGTGGTGTTGGCGTTGGGCTTGCGGTGGATCAGGTCGTAAAGTGGGTGCTTTTTCGCTGGCAGACGGGTTCTGCCTTCTTCCAGAAACAGCTTTAAAGGCACCTGCGCCGCGCCCTCGGCAATCACCCGCACACAGGCGAACACAGCGGCCACCTTTAGCGCCGAAGAGGTGGAGACGCTTTTACCGGACCCGCTTTTCTCTCCGTTGATGATCGCGGCGAGGATGTCGTTGGGTCCGATGGCCTTGCGTCGGAACGGCCAGAAATTGAGTTGCATTATGTCTCCCAAAAGGATTCTTCAACGGGCTGCGGCACCAAGGCCCGACCGAGCGCCATAATCAACGCCACCACCCCGTCAATTTTGTTCTCTGGCCGTTCTTTGCGCGGGTAAATGTTGTCCTTGTTGTCAAGGTGCGCCACCACGTTGCTAACCATCCAGGTCATGATCGGGCAGCCGTTGTGATGCAGGCGCTTCGATAGCACCAGACTTTCTAACTCTTTCATCGGCTCGGAGAAGTTCAGGACTGTTGGCCGCATCTCCACCATTGGAAAACCCTCTTCGAGCATCCGCGTTGATAGCTGCGTTGCCTGAAAAGGGTCGTATGGAACCTCAACCACTTCAAAGCGGCTGGCGTCTTCTTTTAAGTCGTCCTCGATATAGGCAAAATCAATCACGTTGCCGGGGGTGAGGGTCAACCGTCCTTCGTGCGCCCATCCTTCGTACTGCTCGTTGCCGCTCTCCTGCACCGTTTCTTCGGGGAGATAGTATTCACCGAAGGCGTAATAGTGTGATTCATCGTCAATCTTGCGGGTGAACACCGTTACTTTGGCTGCAATGTCGATCTTGCTTGCGAGGTCGAGCGCGACAACGGCCTTCTCCCCCTCAAAGTCTTCGATGCTTAACGAGGTGTCCGCACAGTCGTCCCACTTGAGCATGTTCATCCAGGCAACCGAAGCGGAACACCAGACGTTGAGATGTTTGGTCTTAAAGGCGTTCTGCTTCGACGGGTTCTGCATCGCTTTGCGCTGTTGCGCCAGCAGATAGTCTTCCATGACCGACACCCCATAGTTGGGGTTGGCCTTTATCAACGCCTCTTTACTTGTCCACTCGTCAGATTTATCAATCGTGTAAATTATCGCAAAGAGCTCATCATCTTCGATGATCTTGCCGAGCACCTTCCGCGCTCTGTCCCGCATGGAATAGCAGGGACCGCCGAGGTTGTAACCTGAGGTGGTGATCACCAGCATCAGCGGTTGCCGCCGCGATCCCATGCCGGTCAGCATGGTGTTAAACATGCCGTCATTTTTATGCTCGTGGTACTCGTCAATAATACCGCAAGAAGGAGAATCGCCGTCGCCAGGGTCGCCAATCAGCGGCTCGAACTTCGATCCATCGGCTAATATGTTTATGTTTCTTGCGTTTACCTCTACGCCGAACCTCGCACAAAACTCATCACCATTCTTAGCCATCAGCCTAGCAGGTCCGAACACCGCCCATGCTTGCTTCTCCGTGGTTGCTCCGCAGAATATTTCGGCCGCTGCCTCATCGTCATAGGCCATCATGAACAGACCAGCGGGAGCAACCTGACAGCTCTTGCCGTTCTTACGCGGGATTTCCATGTAGGCTTCGCGGAAGCGCCTCGTGTCATCCTTGGTACGCTTCCAGCCAAACAGGGTAGTCCATATAAACTTTTGCCACGGTTCGTACTTTAGAGTCTCTTTGCGTCTTGCCCACTCGCCTTTAACGTGGGGCATCAGCTCAACAAAGTTGATGAACTTCTCAGCCGCCGCCTTGTCAAAATAATAAGGCCCAGATTTACCGGGCCAGCGTTTCAAGTCGTCAAGTTGTCGTTGGCAGGCTTGCCGCACAAACAAGCAGGCGAGTATCTTGCCGGCTACCACGTCGCGGGCGTATTTTAGAGCCTCGTTTGTGTGGGGTGTCTTTGCCATATTCCTTCTGCCGCCTTCGCGGTGGGACTGGCTGTCTCACGACAGTCTTGGAGGGTGTTACGATAACGCCGCAAACCCTTTCTTGCCTTGTTCCTTCGGTGCCACGATGATCTTGCTGCGGTCGCTCGGAGTCATGCCGAACTTACCGCACAACGATTCCAGCCTGCCGAGCTTCGCTTGATGAAACCCGT
>JAUWLU010000135.1 GCA_030613545.1 Desulfuromonadales bacterium | reverse complement strand
CGCTGCCGCCAAGCGCGCATCGAAAAAGGCACACCAGCCCTGAGGGACTTGCGGTAGGCGCAGCGTGCCCATTGCTCTCCATCGGCTCTGTTGAGGAAAAAGCCCGTTCAGGTATTGGACGGGCTTTTTCTGTGCTAAGACCATGCAGCGGATTGACTTCCAGTCAGCGCTTTGTTTGCTCCGCAAGAATAACGTACAGGGATCATCCTTGCCATTGGATGCTGGAAATTCTGCAGGGTTTGAAGCAGGGCATGAAACACTTAACGACGAATCTGTTGAAGATGTTATCGCGGTCTTTTCGTCATCCGAGTTAAGTGCTATGGTAGAAAAGTGAACGAAAACTTGATGGCGTCGCAAAAAGTCCGCCCTACTGCGTTGCAGCGCTTTTTCAGGACTTCGACATATTATATGTATGCCTTCACCCCCGAAAAACCACTACGCCTTGTAGATCGAAATTTTTGCTTAGCCATCTCATGACTTTTTGCGAAAGCATCAAAACTTACTTCAACGGTAGTTTTAGCCATTTGTCCAACGAGGTAGAGCCATGCTGAAAAGACTGTCGATCTGTTTGCTGCTGGCTGCTGCCGTTCTGTCCGGTTGTGCGGTCAATCCGGTCACCGGAAAAACGGAGCTGAGTCTGGTGTCCGAGAGTACCGAGCTTAATATCGGTCAGGAGCAGTATCTGCCCAGTCGCCAGATGCAGGGTGGTGACTATACCACCGAGCCGGCGATCAATGCCTATGTCAGCGGTGTCGGTCAGCGCCTGGCGGCGGTCAGCGATCGCAAGCTGCCTTACGAATTCAGCGTTATCAACGATTCCACCCCCAACGCCTGGGCTCTGCCCGGTGGCAAGATCGCCATCAATCGCGGTCTTCTTACCGAACTGAACAGCGAGGCGGAACTGGCTGCGGTGCTAGGCCACGAAATCGTCCATGCCGCGGCGCGGCACAGCGCCAAGGGCATGGAGCGGGGCATATTGATGCAGGGAGCGGTGCTGGCCGTCGGCCTGGCATCGCAAAATAGTGAATACGCCAAGCTGGCGGTGGGCGGCGCCACCGTCGGTGCCGGCCTGATAACGCAGAAGTATAGCCGTGATGCCGAACGCGAGGCGGACTATTATGGCATGCAATACATGGCTCGGGCCGGCTACGATCCGCGGGCGGCCGTCGAACTGCAGGAAACCTTTGTTCGCCTCTCTGAAGGACGCCGCAGCGACTGGCTGTCCGGCCTGTTCGCCAGCCATCCACCGTCCATGGAGCGGGTCGCGGCCAACCGGCAGACCGCTCTTGCTCTGGCGGCCGGCGGTGACATCGGACGGGAGCGCTATCAGCAGCAGATTGCCCCCCTGGTGCAAGCCCAGGACGCCTATGATGCCTATGACGAGGGGCGCAAGGCGCTGGCCGCCGGGCAGACCGAAAAGGCCCTGAAGCTGGCAGAACAGGCCCTGGCCGCACAGCCGAAGGAGGCGCTGTTTCATGCCCTGCGTGGTGATGTGCGCTTCAAGCAGGGGCGCTATCAGGATGCGGTGGTCAACTACGACCGGGCGGTGCAGCGCAACAACGCCTATTTTCACTATTACCTGCAGCGGGGGCTGGCTCTGCAGGAGCTCGGTCAGCGGGACAAGGCCGTGGCCGACCTTGAGCGCAGTACCAAGCTGCTGCCGACGGCCCCAGCTCTAAATGCCCTCGGCAAGTCGAGCCTGGCCAAGGGCAATCGGGCCCAAGCCAAGCAGTACTTTGCCGCCGCCGCCGAATCTCAGTCGCAGCCCGGCAGGGAGGCGGCAGCGGCCCTGGTGCGTCTTGATCTGCCCGATAATCCGCAGCAGTACCTGAAGGTCCGGCTCGGCCTCGATCGCCGCAACTATCTGCTGGTCCAGGTGGTCAACACCACCGGGATGACGGTGGCCGATGTCGATGTTGTCGTTCTGCTCACCGATGCCGCCGGACGCCGTCGGCAGATTCCGCTGCGTGTGCCGGGCCGGATCGGCCCCCAGCAGGCTGCCCGGCTGGCTACGGGTATCGGCCCCTTTGCCGATACCCAAGCCTTGCGCGGGGTGCAGGCGGCGGTTACCGGCGCTCGGCTGGTCGAATAGTACGCTTTCCTGGCTGCTCGGCGGCATGTGCTGCGGTATGGGATTAAGCAAACGATAGGGAAGGGGCGGACTGCGGTTCGTCCCTTTTTTAGGCCGGGGAGGATCCAGTACTGTCCGGTTAGAAACTAGCCTGTGAGAATTGCCCGCGGATCTTCGGACCACTCGAAGACGGCGAAAAGCAAGGCTTTTACCACAGAGAGCACAGAGAAAAACAAACCATTGGGGTAAAAAGGTTTTCTCGGTTTCCTTCGTGTTCTCTGTGGTGAATGATTTGGGGTGTTTAAGGAAAAATCTTCGAAACAGAAAAACGCGCCCCGGATCCTTGCCAGCCCTTTTTGCAAATCGCCGGCTCGGGCGGCGTCACAGGGGTGAAGGCATACATATAGTATGTCGATGTCCTGAAAAAGTGCTGCAACGCAGTAGGGTGGACTTTTTGCTTAGCCATCTTGTGAGTTTTTGCGAAAGCATCATTCTTGCAGCATGAAAGGATTGGCTAAATATTTTGATTCATATCTTATGCATCCCCTTCATCCCAGTTGATTTTTTTTAACGGTTCACTGTGTTGCCGCCGTTTAGCTCGGCCCGATTATTTGCGCCGGCCTCTGCCGGGCGATTTGCGGCGGGGCGGGTTTTGCTTTGCGTCGGCCACGGGGTCTTTGGGCTTTTTGGGCAGCGCTTCGGTAACGCTGATGACCCGGTTGATCAGCAGGGCGCCGTCGAGGGTGACGATGGCGTCTTTGGCCTCGGCGGCATTGGCCATCTGCACAAAGGCCGTGCCCCGGAACAGTCCGGTGCGCGGGTCATTGAGCAGGCGCACCGATTTCACCGTTCCCGATACCGAAAAAAGATTGCGGAGGTCGTCTTCCGTGGCTTCAAAAGAGATGTTCGCTACATATACGTCTCGTGCCATGATCGATCCTTTGCTGCATCTGTTGGTGCGGGTAGAGAGATTGCTGAAGCCGAAGGTCAGGACAGCCCGCGCAAGTATGGCGCAAGCTTAGCACATCGATCGGCTAAAAGCATGGATTGCGTGGGCCGGCCAGTCGAATTTGGCCGAGGTGAAGAAACTGCCGAAAGGGACCCGGCTTGGCTGTTCCGCTAAGAGGTGATCTATGGATCGGCCCGGTTCAGCGTAAGGGTTCGAACAGGTACTCCAGGCCGTTGAGCTTGATTTCGTAAACGGTCTGCAGCATGCGGCCGAGTTTGCCTTTAGGAAAGCCCTGCTGAGAGAACCAGACCACATAAGGTTCGGGCAGATCGATAAGACGCTGCCCGCAATGCTTGCCGAAGGGCATGCGCATGGCCGCCAGTTCGAGCAACAACGCAGAATCGATGGACGCTAGCTCGCTCACGATTTCTCCAGACATCTAAGTTGGGTTTCGAAGGCGTCGAGGGTTTTTGCGCTTTTCATTTGATCGAGGATCCTTTCGCCGCTTGCTGCTTGCAGGTAGGGCAACAGGCTACGCAGCTTGGCCAGCACCTGGGCCTGTCCGCAGTAGCGCTTTCGGTAGCGCGGCAGCAGTTCGCCCAGCAGCTGGCCCAGGATCTTCTTCAGCTCTTCATGGGTCGGTACGGCCGGCGCCTGGTCCCGCAAACGGGAAAAGAGCAGTGGGTCCGCCAGGGCGCCGCGGCCGAGCATCAGACCGGCGGCTTTGCTGGTGCTTAATAGCTGGCGACCCTGCACCGCGGTGGTGATATCGCCGTTGGCGATGATCGGCAGGCTGGTGCGCTGTACCGCTTCGGTGGTTATGTTATGATCGGCGCTGCCTCGATAGTGCTGAATGACGGTGCGGGGATGCAGAATCAGGAAGTCGACCCCGGCAGCTTCCAGCAGGGGAAGCAACGCGAACAGTTGCTGCGGTCGATCGTAGCCGGCCCGCAGCTTGACGGACAAGCTGCCGGTCACCACCCTTCGCAGGGCATCGAGCAGGGGCGGGATCTGTTGCGGCTGCCTCAGCAGTTCGCCGCCGATGGCGCTACTGGTGGTGCGACCAAAGGGACAGCCCAGGTTGAGATTGATGTGCCTGACCCCGGCATCCTGCAGGGCTCGGGCCGCCTCGGCCAGCAGTTCCGACTGGCGGCCGATCAGCTGTGCGACCAGGGGGACCCCGCCCTGGTGAGGGGCGACGTCCTGCAGAAGGGCCGGGCGCAGGGTCCGGCGCTTGCCGCCAGCGACGCGGATAAATTCGCTGAACACCACATCGGGGCGTACCCAGTCGATGAACAGGCTGCGCAGCTCCCGGTTGCTCAGGCCCTGCATGGGAGCCAGCATTAACGGCCTGGTGTTCGGCCGCCAGGGAAGGGCCGAATCGGTGACGGTGGTAGCAACAGCAGCGGGCAAGGGCGTTCTTTCTGTCGGACCTGTAAAAGGGATAAGAAACAATTTTTGCGACGCCATCAACAGTGGCAGTTAAATGCAAAACGGGGCATGCTGTCAAGCCCTGGTGAAGAGAAGGAAGGTGACCGGATTGCATTATAACCAGAGCGGCGGCGGGGTGGTGGTCCTCGACTTCGAAACGAGCGGCCTGTTCCCCGAGCGGGGCGACCGGGCCATTGAGATCGGCGCCGTGCGTCTGGTCGGCGAGCGGATCGTCGACCGCTTTCAAAGTTTGATGAATGCCGGTCGCTGGATCAACCCCTTTATCGAGGATCTGACCGGCATCAGCAATGCCATGGTGCAGGAGGCGCCCCCGGCTGCGGAGGTGATGTCACAATTTTATCGGTTTATCGGTGCCTCGCCCTTGGTTGCGCACAATGCTTCCTTTGACCGTCGGTTTCTCGATACCGAGCTGGCCCTGATCGGATTGAGGCGGCAGCAGGAGCTGGCCTGCTCCCTACTGGTGGCCCGGCGTCTCTATCCTGCGGCACCCAATCACAGGCTGCAAACCCTGGTTCATTATCACGACCTGCCGACCAACGGTACGTTTCATCGAGCATTGGCCGATGCTGAAATGACCGCCCACCTGTGGCGACAAATGGGGTATGATATAGCCTCGACCTACGGCTGTGGCCCGGTGCCCTTTGCGGTGCTGCAGGGGCTGGCTCGGGTCAATAAAAAACAGGTTGCGACCTATCTGCAGCGGCAAGCCGCTACTCTATGATAAAAGAGCCGGCCCTTGAAATGGCCATTCCGCAATCGATTTTCACCGCCCGTTCGCTCTGCTCACTCAAGAACGCAGAGAGCGCAAAGAGAGTTCTGTAAATCGGTTTTTTGACTTTCTCTGTGTCCTCGGCGAGCTCTGCGGTAAATGCATTTTGGGCTCACGGTTCGCAGCTTAGCGAAGTGGATAAACACTTAACCAATTTCAGACAAGCCAGGGAGGAACTACATGTCAAAAGCTCATGTCCGTCATATCATGGTAGCTACCGAGGAGGCCTGTAGTGAGCTGAAAGCCCAGCTGGAAGCTGGCGAGAATTTTGCGGTTTGCGCCACCAAACATTCCAAATGCCCCACCGGGCGTCGTGGCGGCAATCTGGGGGTGATCAAGCCCGGCCAACTGGTTGCAGAAGTCGATGCGCTGGCCTTCAGCGGTGAGCTTCGCAAGATTCACGGACCGGTAAAATCCAAGTTCGGTTATCATCTGGTACAGGTTCTGAGCCGTATCGACTGATGGTTGCTATATCTCTACGTCCCACACCATCTTTGCGGGGTGATTATTGTCGCCGAGTCCCTGCAGTGTTATAAAGAGAGCCTTGCACGTGGCCACAGGTCTTGCCCCTGTGGTCTTTTGTTTGCCAGCCGATGCAGGGCAAGCGTGATCCCGCAACGCTGCTGCCGACAATCATCAAACATTGATGGCGTCGCAAAAAGTCCGCCCTACGGCGTTGCAGCGCTTTTTCAGGATTTCGACATACTATATGTATGCCTTCACCCCTGAAAAACCACTACGCCTTGTAGCTCGAAATTTTTGCTTAGCCATCTCATGATTTTTTGCGAAAGCATCATAATTAACGCTCGTGGCTTGCTTCTCAACCGAGGTCTGTTA
>JAUWLU010000023.1 GCA_030613545.1 Desulfuromonadales bacterium | reverse complement strand
CCATTCAGGCCTTGAGAGAAGATTGTTCCCAATTGGAAAAAGAATTGGCTGAGGCCCAGGTTTCCTTGGTCGAGAAAGAGAAAGCATCCAAGGATTTAGCCGGCCGCCTGCGAGAGGCGCAGAAAGAAAGGCACTCTGCAGAGTTGGACCAGAAAAAACTGATGAACGATTTGCGTCTCGTGGAGGCTGCGCGAGCCGAGGCGGACAAAAAGACGGCTGTGCTTGAGGCCAAGATGGAACAGCATCAGGAATTCTATGCGGAGATCCTTGGGAAGGGAACTCCCCCAACGGAGGAGCGCCAAGGCCAGAGCAAGGGGGCAGAGCGAAACGGCGGAAATGGGGCAGAAGCGTGAAATTTAAACCTTTGACCTTCTCGTGAAGAAGGAAACGGATAGGGGGTACCTAAACATCACCACTTATGAAGTTTATCCCTGCTGGCGACAAGAACGGGGGCCGGCGTTTTATCACGAGGTGTCGAAGACGCTACCCGCAGCATGGTCCTGATGTGGGCCTTTGGGGCGGCAAAGAACATTCCACCATCATCCATGCCATAAACAAACTGGCAACAAATATCATACCTGCGAAAGGAAACGAGAAAATGTTACAATTGCTCACCGAACAAGAGGTTGCGGATATCCTGAGAGTATCCGTTCATAAGCTGCGCCGAGACCGAAATGTTGGTGGAGGTGTTCCCTTTATCAAGCTGGGGGGCGCTGTTCGCTATTCGCAGGAAACTATCGAACAGTGGCTCAAGGGCAAAATTTACGACAACACTAGTCAGTTCGGAAATGCCTGACTGGTAAACGTTTTGCGACCGTCGTACCTATATCGTACCTAGTGGTGAAGAGATGAGAAACTGCCCAGCAAAAACAGGGTGTTGCAAATTCTTGTCAAGAATTTCCTCTACAAAACCATCAAGCTCGGCTGATTCATCGCGTTGCTGGTCCTGAAAAAAGTGACTGTGGCCACATCAGGCCGCTGTATGAAAAGGCCGAGGGGCCCAGGGAAACCAGGGTAAGGGAGGCAAAGGCATGCAGATTGGCTACGCGGTGATAGAGAGCTCTCTCGGTTGGTTACTGGTCGCAGCCACAGAACGAGGCATCTGTTCGGTGATGCTGGGCGACAGCGAGTCAGAGTTGCTGGGCGAATTGCAACAGGAATTTCCCCGGGCACGGATTGAACGGGACGAGCAGCATTTGCAGGTCCAGGTCGAGGCTCTGCTGGCCTGCCTGGCAGGACAGCAGCCTCATTTGAGCATGCCTCTTGATGTGCAGGGCACGGCCTTTCAGCTGCGGGTCTGGCAGGAACTGCGGCGTATTCCCAGCGGCGAGAAGATAGCCTATAGTGAGCTGGCCGAGCGCATCGGTCGCCCCAGAGCGGTCCGTGCGGTAGCGCGGGCCTGCGCCAGCAACCCGGTGGCCATTCTTACCCCTTGCCACCGGATCGTGCGTCTTAACGGCGACCTGGGCGGCTATCGCTGGGGCCTCGAACGGAAACGCCGGCTGCTGGAAGCCGAACAGGAATAGAGGCCGGCCGGCGCGCTGTCCCGGCTGTCTTCATGGGGAGTTAAACACCTGGCTGCCGCCGGCCAGACCCAGCTGCTGTACGTGACCCATCAAGCCGAAGACCGGCTATCCTGCATCACCCACCATCTGCAGCCGGCAGCAGTCTTGTTAAGCAACCATCCTGCCGCTGATCTGAGGGTCTCAGCCGCGATAGGCCGCCAGACGCTGCTCCACCTGTCGCCGGTCATCGTCGCTGAAGGGACCGACCACCACCAGATGCAGATTGGCGGCGGAAAAGTGGCTCTGGGCGGCGCTCAGCATCTGTTCCGGCCGTAAGGCACTGCTCTCCAGTCGCTCGTCCTCCAGACTGCGCAGAAAGCCGGTGGTCAGGCCCCAGCCGTAACGGGCCGCCAGCAGATCGGCATGGTCGTGGCTGAATTCCAGATCGAACAGATAGTTGGCCAGTACCCTGGCCAACTCTCCATCGCCCACTTGTTCCTGAGCCAATTCCTCGAATATCAGCAGCAGTTCCGATATCGCCGGCAGCAGGTTCTCCGGAGTGACGGCCAGATCGACGGCAAAGGCGCCGCATTCGTCGAACAGGGACAGGTGCGCCTCGGCGTTGTAGGTCAGGCCGAGATTTTCCCGCAGCCGCTGCATCAGTCGAGTGGTGCCGCCGCCGGACAGCACTCGGCGCAGCATGCGCAGGGCCGGGGTATCGCTGTCGTGGCGGCCGGGAACGCGAAAAGCCAGCTGCAGGTTAAGTTGCGAATCGGCATCCGCCACCCAGCAGCTGGCTGGTCCCGTAGTCGGCCGGCCGGTCAGATGGCGAGGGGGCGAAGCCGCTGCGCCGCGCCATTCGCCGAAGGCCTCGGTCGCTGCGGCCAGGGCCGCGCTCCGGTCGATGCACCCGGCCAGGGCGATCACCGTGTTGGCCGGCGTATAGTAGCGGCTGTGATGGCTGTGCAGAGCGGCGCCGTCGATGGCGGTGATGGAATCGAGGGTGCCGATGGTTGGTTGGCTCAGGGGGTGATCGGGCCACAACAGGCTGTTCATCAGCAGGTCGGGACTGATGACCTGGCCGTCCTGGTTGAGGTCTTCCTGAGCCTCTTCGAAAATGATCTTGCGCTCGGTATCGATATCGCTCAGCAGCGGTCGCTGCAGCATGGAGGCCAGGAGCTGCAGGCCATCGTCAACGTGGTCGGGATGCAGGCGGCTGTGGTAACAGGTCGTTTCGGAATCGGTGGCGGCGTTGATGTTGCCACCGATGGCTTCGAAGCGACTTTCCAGATCCTGGCTGGAGGGGTAGTCCTTGCTGCCGCGAAACAGCATGTGCTCGAGAAAGTGGGAAATGCCGGACAGCTGCGGAGATTCGTGGCGGCTGCCGACGCCGAGGGAACAGGACAGCTCGACGCTGTGCAGATGAGGCATTTCCACGGTCAACAGCCGCAGGCCGTTGGCCAGGGTATCGAGAAAAAATTCGGGCATATCATAATATCGCTTTTTAAGGGTTGCCGGTCAGACGTCGGACAAAGGAGAGCTCTGTTCGCTGTCATCGTGGGGATAGACCAGGTCGCGGCCGCCCCGCTGTTTGCGGCCGAAATGGCGCAGAACCAGCAGGTGGACGAAAAAGAGCAGCATCAGGGACAGGGTCAGCCAGCCTGGCCAGCCGCCGATGCCGGCCTGATCGAGATATTGCCGCCAGGAACGGGCCGGCAAGGGATGCAGCTTGATCTTGAGCAGCCAGCCGGCCAGCAGAATGGCGAACAGGTAGATGTAGTTGGCATGGATGCGCTGGCCAAGGGCCTGCAGGTGGCTGATCTTGTAGCGGGGGTGGAGCAGGTCTTGGGCCAGTTCCTTGCGCCAGGGGGCGTCGGGGCCGTGATCCATGCGTCCCAGCAGAATGGAGTGGACGAAGTTCTGATGAATCAGTCGCACCCGGTATTCGTAGGCGTCGTAAAAGCGGAAGCGGCGCGCCTCGACCACCAGCAGCACGTAGATCATGGCCAGGCCGAACAGAAAGGAGCTGTGGTTGATCTCCGGATGGCTGAAAGAGAAACCGAGAAAGGCCGCGGTGGTACCGACCGCCCAGTTGGTGGTGCGGTCGAGGCGTTCACGCCAGGCCAGGCTGCGGGTCGCCTCGGCCCGATAGTAGTGGGCCAGAGCGGTGATGGTCTCGGCGCGGGTCAGTTCCTGGCGATTGGGCGCGCTGTCGGGCATGGTGACCTCCTGGCGAGGTTAAAGCAGCCGGGCCGCTTCCTTGGCGTGGTAGGTGATGATCAGGTCGGCGCCGGCCCGCTTGATGCCGGTCAGCAGTTCGAGCATCACCCGATCGTGGTCGATCCAGCCCTTTTCGGCCGCGGCCTTGAGCATGGCATATTCGCCGGAGACGTTGTAGGCCGCCAGGGGCAGCTCGAAATGATCGCGCAGCTCGCGAATGATGTCGAGGTAGGCCATGGCCGGCTTGACCATCAGGAAGTCGGCGCACTCCTGCACGTCGAGGGCCGCTTCCCGCAGGGCCTCGCGGCGGTTGGCCGGATCCATCTGATAACTGTGCCGGTCGCCGAACTGGGGAGCGGAATCGGCCGCGTCACGAAAGGGACCGTAGAAGGCGCTGGCGTACTTGACGGCGTAGCTCATGATCGGAATGTGGCTGAAGCCGTTGGCATCGAGCAGTTCGCGAATGGCTGCCACCCGGCCGTCCATCATGTCGCTCGGCGCCACCATGTCGGCGCCGGCCCGGGCATGGGACAGGGCTTCGGCGGCGAGCAGCTGCAGGGTGGCGTCGTTGTCCACGTCGCCGTCCTTGATCACGCCGCAATGGCCGTGGTCGGTATATTCGCAGAGACAGACGTCGGTAATTACCGTCAGCTCGGGAAGCTCGGCTTTAAGGGCGGCGACGGTGCGCTGAATGATGCCGCTGTCGCTGTAGGCGTCGCTGCCCAGCGCATCCTTCTGCTCCGGAATGCCGAACAGCATCACCGCCGGAATGCCGAGATCGAAGACCTCGCAGGCCTCCACCAGCAGGTGCTCGATGGATTGCTGATAGATGCCCGGCATGGAGGGGATCTCCCGGCGGATGTCCTGGCCGTGGACGCTGAACATCGGATAGATAAAGTCGTCCACCGCCAGGGCCGTTTCGCGGATCATGCGCCGCAGGTTGGGGGTGCGGCGCAGGCGTCGGGCGCGGTATTCGGGAAAGAACATGATCAGACTCCTTGATCGGCAGCGGGTCGAAAATGATCGGTCAGGGCGGCCACCAACGCCTCGCAGGTAGCCTCACCCGGCTCAATGCGCACCGTCAGACCGTGTTTGCGGGCGGCGGCTGCGGTTAGCGGGCCGATGGCGGCGATCACTGCCCTGTTCAGATAGTCTACCTCATGGGGGGCGAGTAGGGCCAGGCAGTGCTCGACGGTGGAGGCGGAGGTGAAGGTTACGGCGTCGAGTTGGCCGTCGGCCAGCAGCTCCCGCAGCCGGGCAGCGTCGTCGGCTATCGGTTCGGTACGATAGGCGACGGGGGCCCGAACCTCGGCACCAGCCTTGCTCAATTCGGTGCAGAGCAGGTCGCGGGCGCTGGCCGAGCGGGGATAGAGGATGCGTTTGTCGGTCAGGATGCGCTGCTGTAACAGTTCAATGATGCCTTCGGCCTGGTAACGCTGCGGAACCAGGTCAGCCCGCAGGCCGTGCTCGGCGATGGCGGCGGCGGTTTTGGGGCCGACGGCGACGATGGTCACGCCGTGCAGGGCCCGGCCGTCGAGGCCGGCGTCGCTGAGGCGGTCGAAAAAGGCTGCTACGCCGTTAGCCGAGGTGAGAATCAGATAGTCCGTTGTGGCCAGCTCGGCGATGGCCGTATCGAGCTCTGCCCAGGAGGCGGGCGGCGCGATCTCCACCGTCGGCAGGCAGATAGCCTCGGCGCCGGCGGCCTGCAGCAGCCCGGCCAGGGAACGGGCCTGCTTTGGGCTGCGGGTGACCAGCACACGGCGGCCGAAGAGCGGCTGGTTGTCGAACCAGCGCAGCTTGTCCCGCAGCCGTACCACCTCACCGACCACGATCACCGCCGGCGGCTTGAGACCGGCCGCGGCGACCCGTTTCACCACGTCGGCCAGGGTTGCGGTGACCGTTTGCTGCTGCGGCGTGGTGCCCCAGCGGATCACCGCCACCGGCGTCTGCGGGTCGCGGCCGTGAGTCATGAGTTGGTCGGCGATCAGGGTCAGGTTGGTCATGCCCATGTAGAAGACCAGGGTGCCGACCCCGGTGGCCAGCTTCTGCCAGTCGAGGTTGGAGACCTTTTTCTGCGGGTTTTCGTGGCCGGTGACCAGCCCCAGGCTGGTGGTGTAGTCCCGATGGGTCAGGGGGATGCCGGCGTAGGCAGCCGCGGCGAAGCCGGCGCTGATGCCCGGTACCACCTCGAAGGGCACGCCGGCCTGCTGCAGTTCCTCGGCCTCCTCGCCACCCCGGCCGAAGATGTAGGGATCGCCGCCCTTGAGCCGGGCGACGATCTGACCTTTCCGGGCCCGTTCCACCAGCAGGGCGTTGATCTGTGGCTGCGGCGTATGGTGCTGCCCGCGGGTCTTGCCGACATAGATCCGCTCGGCTTCCGGCGGCGCTTCGGCCAGCAGGGCCGGGTTGGCCAGATAGTCGTAGACCACCACCTCGGCCCGGCGCAGACAGTCGCGGCCTTTGACGGTGATCAGCCCCGGATCGCCGGGCCCGGCGCCGATGAGGTAGACGATACCCTGTTTCAAATGGTTTTCCTTAATGTTCAGGCACCTATAGTGATGGGTGTCCGTATAGAAAATGTCGAGTTGACTATATTCACGCAAAGGACGAAGACCAGCAGGTTGGGCCTACTTCGTGTTCTTCGCGGCTTCGCGTGAGCTTGGTAAGGTCAGGGCCGTTTTGCACGCGAAGGCGCGAAGAAAATCAAAACCGGCCTCACGCCACGGCGCAACGAACGCAACGTAAAATCATAATCAATTCAGGGGTAGACCGGGTTGGCGTCATTGCCTGGGACAAATGCCCTCAGCCCTCAGCCTGCCCGTAAAGCTCGGCCAGGATCTGATCCGCACCACAGCGCAGCAGGATATTGGCCAAGGCAGTGCCGGCCTCTGCCGCCTCGGCCGGCGGACAGGTCAGGCTATCCTTGAGTATTTCGCTGCCGTCGATGCGGGCCACCAGGCCGGTCAGTTCGAGGCGGTCATCGACCAGCTGGGCGTAGCCCGCCACCGGCACCTGACAGCCCCCATCGAGGCGAGCCAGAAAGGCCCGTTCGGCGGTTACCGCCGTGGCCGTTGCCGGGTGATGCAGGGGGGCGAGCAGGGCATGGGTAGCGCTGTCGTCGATACGGCATTCGAGGCCCAGGGCGCCCTGAGCGATGGCTGGCAGGCAGTCCGTCGGCTTCAGATAGAGGCCGATGTGCTCCTCGTAGCCAAGCCGTTTAAGGCCGGCGGCGGCCAGCACAATGCCGTCCAGTCCCTGTTCCTCCATCTTGCGCAGCCGGGTATCGACGTTGCCGCGCAGATCGCTGATGCGCAGATCGGGCCGCTTATGCAGCAGCTGGGCCCGGCGCCGCAGGGAGGAAGTACCGATACGGGCCCCTTGGGGCAGGTCGGCTAAGCTTTTTCGGGCGCTGGTCAGCACCAGGCAGTCGCGGGGGTCGGCCCGCTCGGTGATGCAGCGCAGCTCCAGTCCCGGTGGCAGGAGGGTCGGCACATCCTTCATGGAATGGACCGCCAGGTCGACGGCGCCGGCCAGCAGTGCCTCTTCGATCTCCTTGACGAACAGCCCCTTGCCGCCGATCTTGGCCAGGGGCGTGTCGAGGATGCGGTCGCCGGTGGTCTGGATCGTGACCAGTTCCACCTGCAGGCCCGCATGGAGCTGCTGCAGGCTGTTCTGCACCCATTCGGCCTGCCACAGGGCCAGGCGGCTGGCGCGGGTGCCGATGCGTAATCGTTGCTGATTCATATTCTTGAGGTACCTCGAATTGGCTTGCAGGCTGAAATCTAACCCTGGTCTTCGTCTTCGGTTTCGCCATCCAGCCCGAACAGTATGCGGACGGCATCGAGATATTGTTCGCCGGTCATATCGTGGCGGCGCTCCTTGAGGACGGCGATTGGCCGGTGCAGAATTTTCTTGATGATGGCGCCGGTACAGGCTTCGATGGCCTGCCGCTCCTCGGGGCCGAGGGATTGCAGCTGGGCAAAGGTCTTATCCAGTTCCCGCAGGCGGACTCCTTCGAGCTGTTGCTGCAGATCGCGAATGGTCGGTGTCAGTTCCAAGTCGCTCAACCAGCGCTGAAAGCGGCCGATTTCCTGATCGATAATGGTCTCGGCCTTGTCGGCGGCCTTGCGGCGCTCCTTGACATTGGCGTCGATGACGTTCTGCAGATCGTCTATGTCGTACAGATAGGCATTGTCGACCTGGTTCACCGCCGGCTCGATATTGCGCGGCACGGCGATGTCGATAAAGAACATGGGCCGGTTTTTGCGCCGGCGAATGACCTTTTCCACCTGGCTGCGGGTCAGCAGGTAGCCGGTGGCGGCGGTGGAGGCCAGCACGATGTCGGCCTGCGGCAGATAGTCGGGAAAATCGCTGAAGGGTACCGCTCGGCCGCCGAACTGTTTGGCCAGTTGCAGGGCCCGTTCAAAGGTGCGGTTGGCGACCAGCAGGCCGGCCGTCTGGTGATTGACCAGGTGGCGGGCCGCCAGTTCGCACATTTCGCCGGCGCCGATGATCATCACCGAGCGGTCCTGCAGGGAGCCGAAGATCTTCCGTGCCAGTTCCACCGCCGAGTAGCTGATGGAAACCGCCTGGCAGGCGATGGCCGTCTCGCTGCGCACCCGTTTGGCCACGGAAAAGGTCTTGTGCAGCAGGCGGGTGAGAATCAGGCCGACGCTGCCGCAGCCTTCGGCGACGGAGAAGGCCTCCTTCAATTGGCCGAGGATCTGCGGTTCGCCGATGACCATCGAGTCGAGGCTGGCGGCCACGCGAAACAGATGGCGGATCGCCTGCTCGGCGCGGAATTCGTAGAGATGGGCAGTCAGGGTATCTTCGGAAAGGCCGTGAAACTCGGCGAGAAAGGATTTCAAGCGGCTGGCGGCGGCCGTGCCGTCGTGGCTGCAGGCGTAGAGCTCCACCCGGTTGCAGGTCGACAGCAGCAGCCCTTCGAGAATCTCCGGGGCTGCGACCAGCTGGCGCAGGGCCTCCTCCTGGCGCTCCGGAGCAAAGGCGATCTGCTCGCGAATGGCCACGGGGGCCGATTTATGATTTAAGCCGACGGCGACTATTTGCATGATGACAGTTCGGCCTCAGCGACCGCTCAGGGATTCGTAGCTGTGCAGACCGGACAGCAGCAGATTGACCCCGAGGAAGGTGAAGAGCAGACAGAGAAAGCCGATGATGGCCAACAGGGCCGCGCGCCGGCCGCGCCAGCCGATGGCCAGGCGGCCGTGCAGCAGGGCGGCGTAGACGAACCAGCTGATCAGCGCCCAGGTCTCTTTGGGGTCCCAGCGCCAGTAGCTGCCCCAGGCCGCGTGGGCCCAGGCGGCACCGCTGATGATGCCCATGGTCATGAGGGGAAAGCCCCAGGTCAGGCAGCGGTAGTTGAGGGTGTCGAGGGTGTCGAGGGATGGCAGGCGAAAGAAGAGCGCCGACAGGCGTTTGCTTTTCAGCATCCGTTCCTGCAACAGGTACATCACCCCGGCGATGAAAGCCACGGCAAAGACCGCGTTGCCGAGAAAGGCCAGGCTGACATGAATCGGAAACCACCAGCTGTCGAGCATCGGGTTGAGTTGGGCCACTTGCCGGGGAACCGCGTTGCCGACGACCATCAACAGCAGCGCCAAAGGCGAAAGGAACGCGCCCAGCACCGCCAGACCGTAGCGCAGGTCGAAGAGCAGAAAGATGCCGGTAATGCACCAGGCGAAAAAAGACAGCGATTCGTGCAGGTTGGCCACCGGCGTGTGGCCGGCTTCGAAAAAGCGCAGCGCCAGGGTAGCGCAGTGCAGGACGAATCCGCCGCGCATCAGCCAGCGCCCAACCTTTTCCGCCGCGCATCGGCCGCTGGCGATATGGATCAGGTAGCCGCTGGCCGCGGCCAGATAGCACAGCAAGGTGATTTTGAACAGCAGGTTGCTCATGGCATTCACAATGGCTTGGACGGCAGCTCGATAGCCAATTCTCTCAGGGAATAGCCGTTGCCCAGGGTTTGCTTCAGTAACCGATCGATGGCCTCAGCCTTTCCGGCGGCGACCAGTTCGACCAGCTCGGTCTTTAACAGCCTGTCGACCGCTTGCCGATTATAGTGGCTTCGGCCCGGTTCTGCCAGGTGTTTGTCGCGGACCGCGGCGAGGATCTGCAGGACCGTTGCCCAGTGGCAGGGCAGCCATTCGCTCAATTGTTCCTTGAGCAGGGCGGCCAGGGCCGGACTGCGGCCGGCGGTGGAGACAGTGACCGTCAAATCGCCCCGTCGTAGGACTGCCGGCAGGGTGAAGTCGCCGGCAGCGGGCTCGCCGGGAAGGTTGACCAAAGCGCCCTGCCGTCGCGACTCGGAGGCAATGGCCCGGTCGAGTTCAGCATCGCCGGTGGCGGCAAAGACCAGAAAGGCACCCTGCAGATCGCCGGCTCGGTAGGCGCGGGTCACCAGTTCCATCCTGTTCGGCAGCAGGTCGGGCGCTGGTGGCTGCGGATCGATGAGTCGCACTCGGGCACCGGCGGCCAGCAGCCCCGCAACCTTGCGCCGACCGACCGGGCCGCCGCCGACCACCACGCAAAGCCGGTCGGCCAGTTCTATGTGCAGCGGATAGTCGGCCATGGCCAAAGGTTCCTGGCAGGAGGGTGAAGAGCCGCCGCGCGGCTCTTCATATGCCGAACAGGGATTTTTCCACCAGTTCGCCGAGCAGATGAGCGAAAAAGACCGTGGCTTCCACCGTGCGCGGCGGCGAGTCGGTGGCGATGCGGAACAGAAAATCGGGCTGCTCGCCGGCGAATTCCCCCTTGCCGTGCGTAGCCGCGGTGGTGCAGCCGAGCTGGGCTGCCTCGGCCAGGCCTTCGAGGAGGATGTCGTTGCGGCTCTGGTCGCACAGGGCGAGGACGATGTCCTGCTCCCCGGCAGTGACCCGCAGCTGGCGGGAGAAAAACTGGTTGTCCTGGCCGTCCCGGGCCAGGGACGAGGCGAAGGTGGCGTTCTGGCTCAGGGACAGGGCCGGCAGGGGCGGGCGCTCAAGGGAAAGCCGATGGAGAAAGAGGTTGGCCATCAGGTCGGCCACGGCGCCCAGCGGCCCGCTGCCGATGATCAGCAGACGGCCCCCCTGATTGAAGGTGGCGACCACTCTCTCGGCAAAACTGGCCAGGTGGCCGGCCTGCATGAGAAAGGTCTCTTCCAAAATACGGGTATGTTCCCTCAGGGATAGAGCGACGCGTTCCTGTAGCATGTTAGGCAACCTCTTGGAAAAATTTGTGAAAATGATAGGGACCGGCAAGCCCTCTGTCAAGCCCTGGTTGCCGCGCGGGGGCGAATAAAATCTTGCATTTTGCTCATGGTATTCTATGATAACCTGCAAATAGCATGCAGTGCATGAATAAAGTCCCATATGTGAAAAGGAGAAAAGATCATGGCCGGTGATAAAGTTGTCCAGCTTTCCGATGCTGATTTTGAAAACGAAGTGCTCAAGGCCGACATGCCCGTTCTGGTGGATTTCTGGGCTTCCTGGTGTGCTCCCTGCAAAGCCATCGCGCCCCTTGTCGAAGAACTGGCCGAAGCCTTTGACGGCAAGGTCAAGATCTGCAAGGTTAATGTCGACGAAAACCCTGCCACCCCCGGTCAGTACGGAGTGCGCGGCATTCCGACCCTGATTCTGTTCAAGGGCGGTGAAGTGGTCGATCAGGTGGTTGGCGCGGTGCCCAAGAGCCAGCTCGAAAGCCTGCTGCAAGGCGCCCTGTAACAGCCAGAGATATAGCATTATAAAAAAGAGGGTCTGCTCACAAGGGCAGGCCCTCTTTTTATGACGAATTGCTGAAAGAATCCTCCAGTGGCGCCCGGCCTTCAGCCCTGAGCCGGTCCAGCATCCCTCAACATGCGAAAAATTTCCCGAAAAGCCCGCTTGTCGGCCGAATTCTGCACCGACTTGGCCAGACGGTGGATTTTAGCCGTATCGATGCCAGTCAGGGTTTTCTCGATTTCCGCCAGGGTCTCGGCGCAGCGGGCCGGGTCGCAGAGCCCCTCGCGCAGCTCTTCGAGGCGATGGAATCCCGCCGTGTTTTGTTGGTGACCTCGTTCGAGGTCGGCCATGAACGACTCGATCTGCTGGCGGTTTTCGTCATCCGCGCGTAGCAGCCCAGCCAGGCGCTTGAGCTGCCGTTTGCGGGCGCCGTGGGACTTGATGGCGCGAGCCTGCTCCAGTTCCTCGGCGATCACTCCGTTTAGCGGTAGGCGGCGATAATCGGCCCCTGCCAGGGTCATCAGGGTGGCGGCCAGTTCTTCTATTGCCTTGGCGGCGCGTTTCTTGGCGCTGCGACTGGGCGGTGGTTGGTTGCTAAAATCATCGTTCATCAAAAGACCTTGTTGCTATCGAGTAAAAAGGTGACCGGACCGTCGTTGGTCAGGCTCACTTGCATCATGGCCTGAAATCGCCCGGTGGCGACACTCAGGCCCCGTTGGCGGAGCAGTGCTACGTAGTGCTGGTAGAGGCGGTTGGCCTCCTCGGGCGGCGCGGCCCGCGAAAATCCGGGTCGCCGGCCCTTGCGGCAGTCGGCGGCCAGGGTGAACTGGGAGACTACCAGTACCTCGCCGCCGATATCCTCGACGGACAGGTTCATTTTTCCCCCGTCATCCTCAAACAGGCGCAGTTCGGCGGTCTTTTTTGCCAGCAGCTCGGCGTCCCCCTCAGCATCCTCCTGCTCGACGCCCAGCAGCACCAACAGGCCCTGGCCGATGGCTCCTACCGTCTCTTCGGCAACCTCCACCCGCGCCTGTGAAACCCGTTGCAATACCGCTCTCACGCCTGCTCCTCGGCCATCTGGCGCAACAGAGCCAGGCTGGCCAGGTGGTGGCAGTTCCCTTCGCCGGGGGCGGTTTCGAGCAGTTTCGGTACCGCGGCGAAGCGCTCATCGCCCATCAGGGCGGCAAAGGCTTCCAGGGCCACAGCCCCCTGACCGATCTGGGCATGGCGGTCGACCCGCGAGCCCCGCTCTTTGAGCGAATCGTTCAGATGAAAGGCGGCGATGTGCTCGGTGCCGATCAGGCGGTCGAATTCGGTTATGGTGGTCCAATAGCCGTCCGCCGAAGTCAGATCGTAGTCCGCCGCCAGGGCGTGGCAGGTGTCGAAACAGACGCCGAAGCGTCCTTCGGGAACCCGTTCCATGATCTCGGCCAGATGTTCGAAACGGTGACCCAGATAGCTGCCCTGGCCGGCAGTATTTTCCAGCAGCACGGTGACCTGGGTGGGCGCTGCGGCGAAGATGCTGCGCAGGGCCTCGGCGATGCGCTGCAGGCCGATCTCCTCGCCGGCCCCCAGGTGAGCGCCGGGGTGCATGACCAGACCGGGGATGCCGAGGGCGGCGCAGCGCTCCATTTCATCGACAAAAGCCGCCAGGGAGCGACTGCGCTTGTCGCCTTCGGGAGTGGCCAGGTTGATCAGATAGCTGTCGTGGGCGGTGACCGAGGCGACCTGGCTCTTTTGCCAGGCGGCGGCAAAGGCCTCGATTTCCGTGGCCGGCAGCGGTTTGGACCGCCACTGGCTGGCATTCTTGGTGAAGATCTGCATCGCGGTGCAGCCAAGCTCCGCGGCGCGGGCGAAGGCCTGGCTGACGCCGCCGGCGATGGATAGATGGGCTCCGAGTAATAGCATCAGGCGCCGCTCCAGAAGGCCATAGCCTCGGGCATCTGGGCGGCGTGGTCGATTTGAACGTCGACAAAGTCTGCGGCATGGGGCGGGCCGACCAGTACGGTGCCCATACCGAACTGTTTGGCGGTCAGCAAATTTTCCGGGGTGTCCTCGACCATGATGCAATCACCGGCTTCGGTCCCCAGGTGATCGAGTACCGCCCGATAAGGATCGGGATAGGGTTTGGGCAGGTAGCCGGCGATGCGAATGTCGTAGATTTTCTCGAACAGATCGCTCAGCCCCAGGGCTTGCAACACCCGTTCGCTGTGGCAGACGGAGCTGTTGGTGAACACCACCCGCCGCTGCGGCAGCGCCTGCAGTGCCTGGCGCAACAGCGGATCGGGTGCAAGGCGGCTGGGCACGTCGATATCGTGCACGTAGCGCAGATAGTCTTCCGGGTCGACCTGGTGGTGGCGCATCAGGCCCTGCATGGTGACCCCGTAGCGCTGCCAGTAGCTGCGCCGTAACTCGTCGACCTGGTCCAGGGGAATGCCCGCCACCTCGTGCATGTAACTGTTGATGCGCTTGTCCATCAGGGCGAAGAGCTGCCGGTCCGGGGAGTAGAGGGTGTTGTCAAGATCAAACAGGATGCAGTTCATGAATTTCCTTCTGCGGTTGTCTCCGTAAGGCCCAGGGTTCGTCGGATCGCTGCGGCGGCGCGGCGGTAGCCCTCTTCCGTCAAAGACTTTTCCCGGTGCGGTTCGCTCCAGATCGGCCGCGGCCAGAGGGGGTCGTCGCTGCGGCGGGGCACCAGGTGCCAGTGCATGTGCGGCACCATGTTGCCGAGCAGCTCATAGTTGATCTTGGTCGGCTGATAGAGCTCGAACAGCGCTGCGGCCACCCGGTTGACCTCCTCCATCACCCCCTGGCGCATCTCGGGCGCCAGATGGAACAGTTCGGTCACGTGGTCCTTGGTGAAGAGCAGGCAATAACCGGGGAAAAACTGGTCGCGGTTGAGGGTCAGGTAGCAGTGCTCCAGTTCGGCAATGCGCAGCTCCGGATGGTCCGTCCAGCGGCGGCACATGGGACATTTCATTGGGGATCAAAAGTCCCTTCGAAGACCTGTACCGCCGGTCCGGTCATGAAGACGCTGCCTTCCCCGGTCCATTCCAGTTCCAGGTCGCCGCCGAGCAGGTGGTTGAGGATGGTCCGTTCGGTGCGCTTGTTGAGCACCCCGGCCACGGCCACCGCCGAAGCGCCGGTGCCGCAGGCCAGGGTCTCGCCGGCGCCCCGCTCCCAGGTGCGCTGCTTGACTTCGGAGGGCGAAACGATCTCGACGAATTCGACGTTGGTGCGGTTGGGAAACAGCTCATGATTCTCGATGGCCGGGCCGTATTTCTCCAGGGGGAATTCGTCGACGTTGTCGACGAAGATCACGCAGTGGGGGTTGCCCATGGAGACGCAGGTGATATGGAAGGTGCGATCGAGGACCTTGAGCTCCTGATTGACCACCCGCTGGTCGGCGCTGCCGGTCATGGGAATCTGGCCGCGGGTCAGGCGGGGCTGGCCCATGTTGACCCGTACCCGGTCGACCTTGCCGCTATCGTTGGTAAAGAGCTGCAGGGTCAGGATGCCGGCGCCGGTTTCCGCGGTGATCTCCTGCTTGGCCACAATTCGATGATCATAGGCATATTTGGCGACGCAGCGGATGCCGTTGCCGCACATCTCCGATTCGCTGCCGTCGGAATTGAACATGCGCATGCACACGTCGGCCACCTCGGAAGGCATGATCAGGATCAGCCCGTCGGAACCGATGCCGAAGTTGCGGTTGCTGACCTGGCGGGCCAGGGCCGCGGGGTCATCGATGGTTTCTTCGAAGCAATTAACATAGACGTAATCGTTGCCGGCACCGTGCATCTTGGCAAATTTCATGACAGGGGCTATCCTTTCCGAATGACGGGTTGCAAGGAGTCTGTCGGATTTGGGGGATCGTCACGAGGAAATGGGAAATCGAGGACCGATTTACCCTTTTCGCAGTAGATTCATTCCTAAGTTCGACAGGCTCCTGAATATCTCAATCGAGGGATTATATCGGATGTGCCCCGGCTGCGACAAGGGGCAATGCCCGGCAATTGACCCTTTGCTCGCTCTGGCGTATCATGCAGGGCATATAATCAGCTGCTAGCCGATGGGCCCTGCCCCGATGCGGAGTTGCATCGGCCGTTTGGCAACATTGGACAAACGAAAGGGATCGACGGCTTTGGCCTTTTATCTGAAGACCAAAATCTGGCAGACCGGAGCCCTCGAATGGTGGGGGCTGATCGACAATGAGGACGTCTATCTGGGCCGGCGGGAGTTTCCCCTGCCGCCCGAAGACGGCGACGAATGGCAAGTGCGGGAGACGGGCGATCTATTTGGCATCGTCGACGGCGAAATCCGCCGCATCGGCCATCGTCCCGTTGAGGAGCCCCTATGGTGAAAGAAACAGGCTTGGAGGTCGTGCAGATTCCGGCGGGGGAGATGAAGAACTTCGCCTATCTGATCTGCTGTCCGAATACCGGCGATGCGCTGGCCGTCGATCCTTCCTTCGGAGCCGCAGCCCTGCTGGCCGAAGTCGAACGGCGCGAAGTCAATCTCAAGATGGTGCTCAATACCCACGGACACAACGATCATCTGGCCGGTAACCAGGCGGTGCTGGCCGCTACCGGCGCGCGTCTGGCCGCGCATCCGCAGGCGGTGGCCGAAGCGGACCTGCTGCTCGACGAGGGCACCATCGTGACCCTCGGCGACACGGCTATCGAAGTGCTCTATACCCCTGGGCACCATCCCGGCCACGTCTGCCTGCATCTGCCCGGTGCCCTGCTGACCGGCGACACCCTGTTCGTCACCCGGGTCGGTCGCGCCGATCTGGCCGGCAGCGATCCCGCAGCCCTGTACCACAGCCTGCGGCGGCTGGCGGATTTTCCCGGCGAAACCCTGGTCTATCCCGGTCACGATTACGGTCCGCAGCCCGTTTCGACCATCGCCTATGAGCGACAGCACAACCCGTTTTTGCGCTGCGAGGATCTCGAGTCGTTCCTGCGTTTGCGCATGGGCTGACGGCCTGCCGCATGTTTTGACAAGGAGGGAAGAGGATGGGCACTAACCTGTTGGATATGCTGGTCGAGGCCGGTCTGATCAACGCCGAGCACTTTGAAGAGGCGCTGCGCAACTGTATGTTGTCCGGCGGCCAGGTCAGCACCAGCCTGCTGGAGATCGACCTGGTCAAGGAAGATCAGCTGGCCCGGTTCCTCAGTCGTCGCCTGAGTATTCCTTTCTTCGATCCGCTGCCTTTGACCTCCATTCCCCCCGAGGTGCTGGCTCTCATCTCTTCGGAAATGGCCATCAAATATCGCGTGCTGCCCTTGAGCCGTGACCGCCAGGGTCTGTCCCTGGCCATGGCCGATCCCTCCGATGCCGAGGCCATGGAAGATCTTGCCAACCTGGTCGGTTGCGCCATCAAGCCACTGGCCGCTCCTGAAGTGCGTTTGCTCCAGGCCCTGCAAGAGTACTACCGTATCGCTCTCAATCCCCGTGATCAACGACTGCTCGACCTGTGCGAAGTCAAGGAGACCCCCTTGCCGACCGTGCCCTTCGAAGTGGTGGAGGAGGCGGAACTGGAGGAAGCCGAGGTTATCGAGGACGATGATCTCGGCGACGACCCGGAACTGCGTATGAGCGAACTGTCCGTGGCTTTAAGTGAGGTTCGCGATCGGCAGGAAGTGGTGCAGATTCTCATTCGGCATATGGGGCAGGAGTTTGAGCGGGCGGCGGTTTTTCTGGTGCGCGAGAACGAAATCAGTGGCTGGAAGGCGGTTTGCCGGCAGCAGGAGATTACAGACTTCGAGCTGCTCAGCATCCCCCTTGGTTTTCCCTCGGTGCTGAAGACGGTGGTGGAAGGCAAGAGCTTCTACCTCGGTCCCATCGCCAATGAAGGACTCAACGAAGAACTGCTGCGCGGCCTGGGCGGCGACAAGCCGGAGGCCGCCCTGCTGGTGCCGCTGATTCTTGACGGCCGAGTGGTGAATCTTCTCTATGGGGATGGCGGTCCGGGGCAGCTGGTTGCCCAGGTCGGGGCTCTGCAGCGGCTGCAGGAAATGGCCGGCCTGGCCTTTCGCATCCTGATTCTCAAAAACAGACTACTGCAACTCTGATGGCGTCGCAAAAAAGTCCGCTCTACTGCGTTGCAGCGCTTTTTCAGGACTTCGACATACCCTATGTATGCGCCTTCACCCCTGAAAAACCACTACGCCTTGTAGGTCGAAATTTTTGCTTAGCCGTCTCATGGTTTTTTGCAAAAGCATCAACTCTAGAGCCCGCACTGGACACTGGCGGTCGCTCTCAGTCCCCTTCCAGTTCTTCCAGCATGACCACTCGGCAGCCCGCCAGGCGGTCATTCCAGCCCCGTTGTTCCCCATCGAGCACGATCGACAGAAAACCGAGCCCAGCCGGCAGCAGGGCGATCAGACCGCCAACGCAGCGCAAAAAAGCCTGGGCCAGGGTGATGCCGGCATGGTCGTCACCCTCGACCCTTACGTCGAACAGCATTTTTCCCGGGGTCTGACCGCTCAGGTAGTGAAAGAGGGTGAAGTAGCCGAAGCAGAGGGCGAAAAAGACCAGAAAATAGGGGGTGGCCAGATCCAGCAGCACATCGCTGGTGAATCGAAACCGATCCCCTGCCCCAGGGGAGCGGGCGACCTCACCGGCACAGATGAACAGGGCGAAGATCGCCGTCAGCAGGCCTAGGTCAGCCAGATAGGCTTGGGCGCGCCGGGTCAGCAGACGAGCCCCGCTGGCGATGCGGCCCTGTTCTGCGTCGGGCAGAAAGATCGCGGCGATATTAGCCTGCTTAGCAGGAGCCTCGATCTCCCTGGCGGCCAGGGGCAGTTCCTCCTGCACCTCGAAAGGCTGCGGTGCAGGGTCTTCGGTGCTAGGTGCCGCTTCGGCTGCTGGCTTTTCTGCCTCGCAGGGTTCTTCCAGGGTAAAGGTTTTTTCGGCCTGATGGTCAGCCGGCAGTTCCGGTAGCGGCCATTCCTCGTCGGCGGTCTGTTGTTCGATAGCCGGGGTGGTAGTGGGCCGTTCCGCCTCTGCCGCTGCCGGTTTCGATTCGGCGACCCGCTCGGCAGGAGCGGTTTCAGGTTGCTTCGCGACCGGTTCCCTTGTCGCCGGCAGTTCCCTCTGAGTCTTTTCTTTCTCGGTCAATTGCGGTTCGCCGGCTGTCCTGTCGGCGGTTGCCGGTTCCGTTTTGGCGGTTGCCTCCTCATCCATGGGCAGCTGCCAATTGATCTCGAAGGTATCGACATCATCGAAGGGCGATGCTCCGTCGGCCACCGGTTCTGCCGCTCGTGATAGCCGCAGGGCATCGAGGTCGGAATCAAGCTCATCAAAAGGGAAGTCCCCCTGAGGAGATTCCTGACTCCATTGCGGAAATTCTGCCGAGGCTTGCCGTTTAGCTGTTGAGTGCTCTTTGGTATTTGCTGGCGGCTGTTTTTCCAGGGGGATGGATGACGGTACCTGGTCATGGTCCAGGCTGTCGATGGACTGGAAAAAATCCTCCAGAAGGTGTTCGTCTTCCTGCGGATTTTTTTCCTGAAGGGCGCCCGCCGATGGAGCGGTCGGTTCTTCTCCACTTGCAAGGGGGGGGGCTGCATTCGGTTGCACCGGAAGGGGCGCCATGACCGGATTGTCAAAGTTGAGCCTTGCCCGCACTTCGGCCAGGTCGCGGCCGCATTTCTTGCAGGCTGTCAGGTTGTTGAAGCTTTGGTAGCCACACTTGGGGCACTTCATCGCTTACCTCCCGTCGCGGTCGTTTTCGGCAGATCGTTGCAAAACAGCCTTGACGGCCAGTGGACTGGTTCTCAAAAAGGGTCAGAAAATTTTTCCGACCGATTAAGTTGGAGGACGGGCCTGTTTTTTACCCGGTGCTGAAAGGGCTCTGATTGGGCCTTGTCAGCCTTCTGTCAGGTTGCTGTAGGTCCAAGGTCTCCATAGCGATATTGCAGAATGGCCGTTACCGCAAAGCCGGCCGTTTCGCTGCGCAGGATACGGGGGCCGAGGTGTACCGGCTGGAAATCGGCCTGTGCGGCGCACTGGGCTTCTTCGGCAGTAAAGCCACCTTCTGGTCCCACCAGCAGTGCCAGCGAGCCGGGAGCCTTGGCCGGCAGGGCCTCAGTCAGCGGTCGGCTGCCTTCTTCCCAGAGCATCAGCCGCAGTTCTTCGGTGCAATCGGTCAAGGCGTCGGCCAGTGGCCGTGGTGCAGTCACCTGCGGAAGCAGCGGACGGCGGCTCTGCCGCGCGGCCTCACAGACGATGCGCTGCCAGCGCTGGCAACGCTGTTCGACCCGGTCCGGCGCCAGTTTGGGAACGCTGCGACGACTGAACAGGGGCGAGAATCGGCCGATGCCGAGTTCCGTGCCTTTTTGCAGAATCAGATCCATCTTGTCGCCCTTCGGCAGGGCCTGCAGCAGATGGATCGGGAACGCCGTGTCCTGTTCCTGCCAGCGCTCCAATACCGTCGCCTGGCCGGCCTTTTTCTGCAGAGCGGTGATGTGACACCGACAGAGGGTTCCGAGCCCGTCCAGCAAGAGGATCTCGTCGCCAACGGACAGCCTCAGCACCACCGCCAGGTGGTGGAGCACTTCTCCCGCGAGAGGAACCACGGGTTCTTCCAGAACCGCCGCTGGCACGAAAAAACGGTACATTCAGGCTTCTTTTCGATAGATCAGGCAGGACCATTCCGCCGTCCGGACAATATTCGGCCCGCTCAGGGCAAAGGCCCGCAGGGCGTCGACTACCAGTTGCTCCTTTTCCACCAGAATGCCTGACAAAACCAGACTGCCGCCGGGCGCCAGTCGACTCACCAGTTGCGGAGCCAGACGGATATTTTCTTCGGCGAGGATGTTGGCCAGCACCAGTTGAAAGTTGTCCTCCAGTTCCTCCAGCGCTCGGCCGGTGATCTGTACCCTGCTGTCGACCCGGTTCAGGCGAGCATTTTCGGCGGCCACCAGGCAGGACTGTGGCTCGATATCGCAGGCCACAACCTGCTGCGCGCCGAGGGCGGCGGCGGCGATGGCCAGAATGCCCGAGCCGGTGCCGACATCGAGCACCCGCTGCAGCGGCTGTTCGTCAAAGAGCTGGGCCAGGGCTTCGAGGCAAAGCCGGGTGGTGTCGTGGGTGCCGGTGCCGAAGGCCATGCCGGGGTCGAGGGTGACCACCGCGTCTGCGGGTTGGGCAGCAAAGCTCTCCCAGGTCGGCTTGATCACCAGCCGGCGTCCGATGCGGGTCACACCGAAGTGCTGTTTCCAGTCTTCGGCCCAGTCCTGCTGGCGGATGGGGTGCAGTTCGACCTCGATTGCGGGCAGGTTCGGCAGCATCTCCCTCAATGCTTGCAGCCGTTCCGCCACTTGCTGCAGAAGCTGTTCGGCAGCGTCGGCATTGGGGAAGTAGGCCTTCAGCCGAAAGTGGTCCGGAGAGTCCTTGTCGGGATCCGGCATGACAAAGGTGTCGAGCTGCCGCTCCTCTATGGTGACCCCTTGCGAGCCGAGTTCAACCATTTCGTGACAGATGAGGTCCACCGCAAAGGCGGGGGCCGGGATAATGATTTCAAGCCAGGTTCTGTTCATCCCTTCTGTTTAGCAGAGGTAGTCCGCCAAAAGCAATAATAAATGGCGGAGAAAGTACTTGACAGGGAAGGTGGGAATCGAGTGTAATCCGCTGCCAAAGTTTTAATGAGGGTCGCTATTTTCTTTCTGGAATAACGATGCGGCGAGGAGGCTTGCCTGCAATGGCCCCGTTGCCGCTGGCCCCTCTGGCTGGAACGGGGCTGTATAATTAAGATGGCGTCGCAAAAAGTCCGCCCTACAGCGTTGCAGCGCTTTTTCAGGACTTCGACATACTATATGTATGCCTTCACCCCTGAAAAACCACTACGCCTTGTAGCTCGAAATTTTTGCTTAGCCATCTCATGATTTTTTGCGAAAGCATCATAATTAACGCTCGTGGCTTGCTTCTCAACCGAGGTCTGTTA
>JAUWLU010000258.1 GCA_030613545.1 Desulfuromonadales bacterium | reverse complement strand
GGCCAGGAACGGCGCAGTATAGGCCCAGGTCTGCCAAGGGCCGGGAGGCCTGCCTGCCCGTACCCATGGCCGAAACCCAAACGGCAGACCCTCGCTTTGCCGGGCCAAAGCCAAGGCCACGTTCGGGTAGCCCCGGCCCCCGTTGTAGCTGGCTTGGGCGAAGCGCAGCCGCTCCAGGTGCACGGGGATCTCACCGAGTTTGCGGTATTGCTGGGCCAGGTAGCGCACGCCGCCGCCGATCGACTGCACCGGGCTAAAGGGATTCGACAGGCCGAGCTCGGCGGCGGTGGTCGGCATGATCTGCATCAGGCCCATGGCCCCGACCTTTGATACGGCCACAGGGTCGAAGCGGCTCTCCTGCCAGATCTGGGCTTTGATCCACAGCCAGGCTGGCGAGCCGAGGTCGGTGAGCAGCTCGGGGAAATGTTCCTCGACGGTCATGCGGATGACTGGGTCGTAGGTCTGGGTGGTCATGGCGCTCCCTTCATCCAGTAGATGAGCATGGTGGTTGCTAGGCCCGGCGCGACGGTGACCGAAGCGCCGACCAGGACCCACAAAAACTTGCTGGCGGCGCTACCTGGGGCCAGCTCGGCACCCTGGACTCGTATTTCGAGGCCCTTGAGCCGTTCCCGATCTTTTTTTTTTTTTAGGGTCAAATGCTAGATCTACACCCGCTGCGCGGCCAACGCCTCGAGGGCCTCGACCATCTTGTCCATCTTTTTGTCCAGGATGATCCAGCGCTCGTTGAGGTAGCGCAACTGGGGCTCCTGTTTACAGACAGTGTCGGGCATGGGTATCCACGGGTGCGCGGGGCCCTGGCCTGGGATGGAGGCCCCGCGCGGGTCAGAGGTTGTCAGGTCATTCCAGAACCGTCATCAGGCGGTGATGTTGCCGAGCAGGTAGCCGGCGCCGGCGAACACGAAGCATTCGTCGACGTGGTGGCGCACCCGGTAGATGTTCGACCGGATCGGCTCTTCGCGGTATTCCTCGACCACCAGATTTTCCGGGCTGTCTTCGGTCCAAAGAAAGGTGCGGCCGAGGCAGGGTTCGCGCAGAGACAGCGGGTTGCGGGCGATGACGGCCAGCAGGGCGTATTCGTCATCCCAGATGTCGGCAGACGTGGTGGCCGTGCCTTTGCCGGTGCTGTCGTAGATGGCATCGCCCACCAGAATCTCGCCGACCCCGAAATACTGCGCCAGGATCCGCTTCTGCGCTTCCAGCCCCTCGATCAGCATAGGGTTGGTGTATTGCAGATAGTCCTTGATCTCGGCGCAGACCAGCAGGTTGTTGAAGGCGGTCTTGCCCAGAACCAAAGCGTTGGGGGTGAGGCCGGTGGCCTTGCGCACGGTCTCCGCGCCGGTGGTCACATCGGATTTCGGGGTGCAGGTCGCAGCGGTGCTCCACTCGGTGGTGACGTTAGCGACCGAAAAGTTGCTGGCGTTGAACAGCATGTCGGCGGCGCGCTTTTCCTGGGAGCGCAGCAGAATGTCCATGGCGCGGTTGACGGCCACTTCTTCGCCATCGAAAAACCGCTGGTAAAGCTTGGCTTCGACATCATCGAGGGGCTGCTCCCAGCCGTGCTCTTCGCAGGCATAGGTGCCGGTCTCGAACTGGTAGTCGCCGCGGTTATAGTTGCCTTTGGGGCCACGGTTGGTATCCGGCAACTTGAGCAGCGCCTCTTTGGGGATGACGGGATAATCGGCGGACTGTTCCGTGACGGGGAAGATCGGCAGGATCCGCTGGCCGATAAATCCCCGCTGCGACGCCGCCAGGGCGTATTCGTAAGCCAGCTGCCCGAGGTCGGGCCGCTGGATGGTGGTGGAGCTGGTCGGTCTGGGCATCTCTTAGGTCCTTTCTTAAAAGGCCGCCCCGAAGGGCGGCTCAATCGTTAATGTCAGGCGGCCAGGGCTTTGCGGGTGTATTCGATCCAGGCGCCGTAGATATAGACGGCGTCGCCATCGTTGGTACCGCCGAGAGCCAGCACCACGCTCAAGGTTCCGGGCGCAGCCAGAACGCCGTCGGCGCCGCAGGTAAAGACCAGCTCGCTGGCGGCCTCGGTGATGGTCTGAGCGGCGGTGTCCTGGATATCAGCGTTGGCCGTGTCGCCGACGCCGCAGGGGAAGACCTCGCAATCGAGGGTGAGGACGTCGAGATTGGCGGCCTTGCCGGCCAGCACGTGCACGGTGATGTCCGCCGAGTCGTCGAGATCCTGCGGTACCGGCACGCTGAACCCGAGGGCTTCGCCGGAGGTGCAGTCCACCGGAATGCTGATGACCTGCTCCTTGTCGGCGAGCTGGGCGATCCCGGTCACGGTGGTGGCCTGCTTGGTGAGCACCGTGCCGTCTTCCATGGTGATGGCGCCGAGCGGCACAGGGATGGTGACCTGGGCGCTGAGCAGGTGCTGGTAGATCTCGGCCAAGGCGGCCTCGACGGTGGCGGCCTCGGTGAACTCGCCAGTGTCTGCGACGCTGGTGGTGGCGGCGGTGGTCGAGACGAAGGGATACGGCACCAGTTCGGCGATCTCGCCGGAGCCGGCGACGGCTTTTTTGACCACGCCCAGGGCGCTGCCGGAAGAGGTGCTGGCGATTTTGCCGTCGGCGGCGCCGTAGGCGGTCTGCCCGACGGTCAGGGCGCCGGCGGCTTCGACTTCGACGCTGCCGGGATAGTTGAGCAGCTTGATGGCCACCAGTTCGGTGTCATCGGCAGCGTACCTGGTGACGCCGATGGCCGCCTCGCCGGCATCGGCATAGATCACGTCGATGGGGCTCTGGCTGCCGGAGGTGTCGATCTTGACCCGGCGGTAGGCTTCGAGGTCTTCCCCCGCCCGGAAAGTCAAAATTCCTTCTGCGTAAGGCATGTCGTGCTCCTTCTCAGGTGAGGGTTATTGTTTTTTCTCGCGCAGGCCTTCCAGGTACTGCGCGTGCAGCTCCGGCTGGGCCTTGGCCACGGCGCTGATGGCCGCGCCGCGGGTGCAGTCGTGCGCCTTCTGGTGCGCGGCCACGGCCGGGTCGAAGGTCGGTTTGTCGCCCTCTGCGCCTTCGACTCCAGCCAGGGCTGCGGGTGCGGCGACCTGGAGACCGGCGAGGATCTCGGCGCGGGTCGGCGAGCCTTCGGCGGC
>JAUWLU010000029.1 GCA_030613545.1 Desulfuromonadales bacterium | reverse complement strand
AAAATCGGCTTCGACGAAGGGGTCAAGCCTGCGGACTGGCCGACCGTCCTCGCGCGACGCGGCATCCGTGTCTATCGCGACGTCTGTCGTCCAGAGGCGCGCCAGGTGCTGCAGGAGTATCGGCAAGGCGGCGGCCCGATTTACAACGCTACCCACAACCGCTGAATCGTAGCCAGCCACCCCTGACCGGACAAAGAAAAAGCCCCGCCTTGCTAGCGGGGCTTTTCGGTAGCTACTATTTTCGAGGGCGGTCAAAAGGTGTGGCGGACAATTTCGCCTTCGATGAGATAGATGACGTCCTCGGCGATATTGGTCGCCAGATCGGCGATGCGCTCCAGGTAGCGGGAAACAACCAGATAGCAGATCAGGGCCTCAATCTGCGCCGGCCTGTGCTGAATCCGCTCGATGACCATGCCATAACTCTTGTGGTGGAGAGCATCGACTTCGTCATCCAGCGCGATCACCTCGCGGGCCAGATGCTGATCGAGATTGACCAGGGCATCGAGGCTCTTCTTGACCATGGCGTAGACCTTCTTGGACATGGGCGCAAATTCGAAGGGCACCGGCAGCTGCTCGTACTTCATCAGGTCAAGGGCCCGTTCGGCGATATTAACCGCCAGATCGGCGATGCGCTCCAGATCGTTGTTGATCTTCAGCACAGAAACGATGAAGCGCAGATCGTTGGCCACCGGCTGGTGCAGAGCGAGGATCTTGAGACACTCCTCTTCCAGATCGACTTCCATCCGGTCGATGCGATCGTCGGAGGCAGCGATCTTCTTGGCCAGCCCGGCGTCCCTCTTTTCCAGGGACTGCACCGCCAGCACATACATTTCCTCGACATCGGCGCTCAGGGTCAACAGCCGCCGTTTCAGTTTTTCTATCTCCTGTGCGATATGATGTGCCATTAGCTTTTGCCCCCTTTCAACCGAACCGGCCGGTGATATAGTCTTCGGTCTGCTTGCTCTTCGGCTTCACGAACAGGTCCTTGGTCAGGCCGAATTCCACCAGAACCCCCTCGTAGAGAAACGCCGTATAGTCGGAAACCCGCGCCGCCTGCTGCATGTTATGGGTGACGATGATGATGGTGTACTCCTCACGCAGCTCGCCGATCAACCCTTCGATCCGGGCCGTCGACTTGGGGTCGAGGGCCGAGCAGGGCTCGTCCATGAGGATCACCTCGGGGTTGACGGAGATGGCGCGGGCAATGCACAGGCGCTGCATCTGGCCGCCCGACAGGCCGAGGGCCGACTGGTGCAGGCGATCCTTGACCTCGTCCCACAGGGCCGCGCCCTTGAGACTCTTTTCGACGGTTTCGTCCAGCACCGCCCGCTCCTTGATCCCGGCAATGCGCAGACCGTAAATGGCGTTTTCGTAGATCGACTTGGGAAACGGGTTGGACTTCTGGAACACCATGCCGACCCGGCGCCGCAGCTCGATGATATCCGTGTCGGCGGTATTGACCTCGGTGCCGTCGAGGCAGATGCTCCCCACCACCCGGGCCCCGTCGACCAGATCGTTCATGCGATTCAGACAGCGCAAGAAGGTCGACTTGCCGCAACCGGACGGACCGATCAGGGCGGTGACCATGTTACGCGGAAAGTCCAGGTTGAGCCCATGCAGCGCCTGGGCGGAACCGTAATAGAAGTCGAGGTCCCTTACCTGGACGATGGGATTCGGAGCGGTAACTGAGTGGGTTTCGATCATATTTACAGCCTCTTTCAGAAGGTACGGTAAGCGTAGCGTTTTTTCATCTTGTTCCGCAAATGGATGGCAACGCTGCTCATGACCAGCACGATCAGCACCAGCAGCAGGGTGGTAACGAAGACCATCGGCTTGGCCGCCTCGACGTTGGGGGACTGGAAACCGATGTCATAGATATGAAACCCCAGGTGCATGAATTTGCGGTCGAGATGAACAAAGGGAAAGGTGCCGTCGATGGGCAGCGCCGGCGCCAGCTTGACCACGCCTGTGATCATCAGCGGCGCCACCTCGCCGGCGGCCCGGGCCATGGCCAGAATCAGGCCGGTCATGATGCCCGGCGACGCCATGGGCAGCAGAATACGGTACAGGGTCTGAAACTTGGTCGCCCCCAGAGCCAGGGAGCCCTCGCGCACCCCGGAGGGAATGGCCCCCAAGGCCTCTTCGGTGGTGACGATCACCACCGGCACGGTGAGCAGAGCCAGGGTCATGCTGGCCCAGAGGATGCCGCCGGTACCGAAGGTCGGGATCGGCAGCCGCTCGGGAAAGAACAGCCGGTCGAGACTACCGCCGATACCATAGACGAAGAAGGCCAGGCCGAAGATGCCGTAGACGATGGAGGGGATGCCGGCCAGGTTGTTCACGGCGATGCGTACCATGCGCACCAGCGGCCCCTCCTTGGCGTACTCCCGCAGATAGATGGCCGCCAGCACGCCGAAGGGGAAGGTAAAGAGGCTCATGACGAAGATCAACATGACGGTGCCGAAGATGGCCGGGAACAGCCCCCCCTCGGTGTTGGACTCGCGCGGCTCGCCGAAGATCAGCTCCCACAGCTTGCCCAGGTAAAAGAACGCCTTCTGCCCCGGCGACATGGCATTGGGCCGGAAACAGCGGACCATGTCCGCCACCCGGATGACCCGCTCGCTGCCGTCGATGGCGGCGAAAGTGGCCGTGGTGCGATGCAGCTCCTCGATGCGGCTCGCCTGGCGGTCCACCAGTTGCTCAAAGGCGCCATCGATCTCCCTGCGGCGCTGCTCCAGGCGCGCCATCTCCTCATCGTCGGCCGTTTTGCCCGCATAGGCGAGTTTCTGCAGTTTCCGCCGCACCCGCTCCATGCGGATATTGAGTCCGGCCAACTCCGCATTCTGTTCCTCGGCCCCCTCTTGCTGCTCGACCACCAGCCGCCGGGCGGCCTGCAGCCGTTCCCAGGGGGTGGCCGCAGTCGGCAGCCCCTCGGCCTGGACACTTTGCAGCAGGCCGATGAAATTGCCGTACTCCTGCCGTTCAACGACCGTGGCCTGCTGCGGATAGCTGATACTCGCGATGGCCGCTTCATCCACCCAACGGAAGTCGAGGCCGTAGAGATCGCGGTTTCCGACCTTGAACTGCAACCGCTCGCCGACCCCTTCGTAGACCGGTTCCCGGCGGACGATTTCCCCAAGCACCTGCTGGCCATCCTTGAGGCTGGCCAGCGCCACCTTCGAGGGCCAGAACACCCCCAGGCCGTTGACCATGACCACGATGATCAGCACCGCGGCCAGCAGCAGGGTCAGGGACAGGGCCGCAGCGGTCCCCCAGATGAACGGTTCACCCTTGCGCCAATAGTTGTTCATAGATTCTTCCCAAGAGGCTGTCGGCCTTGTCGGACCGAAACGAAAAATTGGCTGTTCGAGGCCAGATTTTCGAGAATTTGAGTGCGAAAAGCAGGGCTATTTGGCGAAAATTATCGGGAATATGGGCCGATCAGACGATTTTGCAGTCGGTTCATAACAAGTCCGACATCCTCTTTAAAAACGACCGTACTTCTTGCGCAGCCGCTGTCTTACCACTTCCGCCACGGTATTGAGCACGAAGGTCATGATAAAAAGGAACACCGCCGACAAAAACAGTACCCGGTAAAGGGTCCCGGCCACCGGTGCCTCGGGGATCTCCACGGCGATATTGGACGACAGCGGCCGCATGCCGTTGAAGATGCTCCAGTCCATGATGGCGGTGTTGCCGGTGGCCATGAGGACGATCATGGTTTCGCCGATGGCCCGACCAAAGCCGATCATGGTGCCGGCGAAGATGCCGGGGCTGGCCGAGGGCAGAATGACCCGCCACACCGTCTGCCAGCGGCTGGCCCCCAGGGCCAGAGAGGCAGCCTTGAGGCTGTGCGGAACATTGGAAAGGGCATCCTCGGCGATGGTGAAAATGATCGGAATCACGGCAAAACCGAGGGCAAAGGCGATGACGATGTTGTTGCGCGAATCGTAGCGGCTGCCCGCTTCACTGAACAGCCAGAGATTGAAGTTGCCGCCGAACAGCCAGGCTTCCAGAACCGGGCCGAGCTGCCAGGCGGCGACCACTGCGGCCAGCAGCACCGGGATCAGCAGCAGGAATTCGTGGCCCTTTTCGATGCGCTTGAAGAAGGGCCGTTTGCGCAGCATCTGCCAGACGACGACGGCCGCCAGCAAAAAGGCCGGAATCAGCAGCAAGGTCAGAAACAGGGCCGGGACCGATTTATCCAGCAGGGGTGCAAACCACAGCGCCGCCAGAAAACCGATGATGACCGAGGGGATGGCCGCCATGATCTCCACCGCCGGCTTAATAATACCCCGCAGCCGATCATTGCCGAACTGGCTGGTGTAGATGGCCCCGAACAGCGCCAGGGGCACCGCGAACAGCATGGCATAGAGGGTGCCCTTGATGGTGCCGAAAATCAGCGGCGTCAAGCTGAGCTTGGGCTCGAAATCGTCGCTGGCCGACGACGACTGCCAGGCGTAGACCGGTTCATTGTAATTTTCGTACCAGACCTTGCCGAACAGGGTGCGCCAGCTCACCTCCGGATGGGGGTTGTTCACCCGCCAGACCAGCGCCCGCCCCTGGCCGTCGATGGCAAACAGTCCATCGCCGCGGATGGAGATGGCGAGGTGCCGCAAGGGCCTATCCTGGCCGAGGCGCAGCAGATGGCGCTCGCTGGTCATGTGGTCGAGGTGGACGATGCCGTCGGCATCGATGCTGAGCAGGCTCTTGTCACGCCGCGACGGCACCAGGGATTGAATGGCACTGCCGTGGCCGATCAGGGTATGGATGCGCTGCAGACGCTTCTCGCCGCCCGAGGCGGCAGAGGCGACCGGAAACCAGGTGCTGACCCCGCCCAGGGCGTCGCCGACGGCCAAGGAAATATCGCCGTAAACCAGGCCCAGAGCGGTAATGGCCCGCCGGTCGGTGAAGGCCGGCAGCCGGTCCTTGAGCACCCCTTCGCCCGGCTCGGACAGGTCCCATCGCAGCAAAGAGCCCTGATCGGTGCCGGCATAGAGGGCTGTGCCCTGCTCGTCCATGGTCAGCGCCGTGATCTTTTCCCCGGGCGCCACCGTCTCGAGATAGAAGTCGTAATGTTCCGTGGTCTGGTCGCCGAACAGGTCCTCGCTGACCAGATGCTGATCGACCCGCAGCCGCTGGTCGGCCTGCAGGGTGACCCGTACCAGACCACCCTCCGCGGAGCCGCGCGCCAGGGTGCGCTGGGGCAGTCCCTCGGGCAAGGGGCCGAGACTGCCCAGACGCACCAGGCTGCGCTCGAAACTGCGCCGCCCCTCGGCATCGAAGCGGGCCCGGAAGCGC
The DNA here is from genome assembly GCA_030613545.1 of Desulfuromonadales bacterium. Classification (GTDB taxonomy): domain Bacteria; phylum Desulfobacterota; class Desulfuromonadia; order Desulfuromonadales; family Syntrophotaleaceae; genus Syntrophotalea_A. Next base: position 15,000 of record JAUWLU010000029.1, on the reverse strand, counting down.
ACCTGCTCCATGGTCAGAGAACCGTCGTTCCACAACAGGTTGTAGCGCGCCGCGCCAAACTGCTCGGCGTCGACCACCCGCAGACCTTCTGCCGGGGGGGCGGCCGCGAGCCGTTCCACCGTTTGCCCGCTGCGGGGATCGTAAAAGACGAACGAACCGTCCCCCCCAACCAGGAACAGGTTTTCGAGGTACTCGTCGACCCCCGTCGCCAGCACCCGGGAGGCTGCGGGATTGGCTAGATTGAACTGCGCCACCTGCCGAACGGATGGTTGCTGAAAGAGCGGAAAGGTCACCCGCGCGATCAGAAACAGAATCAGGATGACACTGAAAATGACCGCCAGGCCACCCACGGTGATGATGTACCGGGCGAAGCGATCATTGCGTCTGACCCGCTTGAGATACTTGTGGTCCATGTCTCTTGTCCGCGACCCGCCAGCACAAGATCCTGCCCGCCATACGGTGGCTCGGCGGGCAGGATTTGTGCCGGACATTGTTGTTTGCTGAGAGAAATAGAGTCTACTTGACGCCGGCCAGCTGCTGCGCGGCGACCGGTGCCGGCAGTGGCAGATAACCGTCTTTCACTACTACCTCCTGGCCTTCCCTGGACAAGACATACTTGAGGAACTCCTCGGTCATCTTCGGCAGCGGCTGGTTGGGCGCCTTCACCACGTAGAGGTAGAGCATGCGGCCGAGGGGGTATTTCTTCTGCAGGACGTTCTCGTAGCTGGGCACATAGGCCTGCTCGCCATCCTTCTTGGCCAGGGCGATGGCCTTGACGCCGGAGGTCCGGTAGCCGATGCCGGAGTAACCGATACCGCCGCGGTCCTCGGTCACCGACAGCACCACCGAAGCGGAGCCGGGCTGTTCCTTGACGATGTCCTTGTAGTCCCCTTTGAACAGGGCTTTCTTCTTGAAGTAGCCGTAGGTGCCGGAAGCGCTGTTACGGCCGTAGAGGCTGACCGGCAGGTTGGCCCAGCTGCCGCTGAGGCCGACCTGACCCCAGGTGATGATATCCTCAGCGACACCGCCCGTGCGGGTCCTGGAGAAGATGGCGTCGACCTGCGGCAGGGACAGGCTGTCGATGGGGTTGTCCTTGTTGACGTAAACCGCCAGGGAGTCGAGGGCCACGCCGACCCTGGTCGGCTTGAAGCCGTATTTCTTTTCGAACGCTTCGATTTCGCTGCGCTTCATGCTGCGGGACATGGGGCCGATCTGGGCCACCCCTTCGACCAGGGCCGGGGGAGCGGTGCTGGAGCCCTTGCCTTCGATCTGGATTTTGATGTTGGGATACTTCTTGCGGAAGCCTTCGGCCCACAGGGTCATGAGGTTGTTCAGGGTATCGGAACCGATGCTGTTCAGGTTGCCGGAAACCCCCTTGACCTTCTGGTAGTCCTTCAGCTTGCTGTCGACCTCGATCGGCCCCGCTTGGCTGCCGACCACCGTCATCGGCACCGCCAGCAGCACGGCCAGGATCACCATGGCCACACCCTTGATTCCCTTAGCTGTCATGAACTTCATCAATGGTACTCCTTCCTGGTTGATGTTGGATTGTCGCCTTAGCGGAAGTGCCCGTGCCGGGTCGTCACTCCCTGTATCTATCTGGCGTTCAATCTGCCCAGGATGTATTAGTCAATTGTTAGCGTGCCATGAGTTAATTGCAAGCGCCGGGAAGTTGGATAATAAAGACGCTGCCGCGGCCCGGCTCGCTCTCTACGGTTACGCTGCCACCGTGAGTCTGGATGATATGCTTGACGATGGCCAGACCGAGCCCTGTGCCCCCCTGGCGGCGGCTGCGGGCCTTATCGACCCGATAAAAACGCTCGAAGAGGCGCGGCAGGTGCTCTTGGGCGATGCCGCAACCGCTATCGCGCACCCGGATCAGCACCGCGTCGCGGGCCGGCTCAGCTTCGATCTGCACACTGCTGCGCGGCTCGCTGTACTTGATGGCATTATCGACCAGGTTGATGATCGCCTGTTCGAGGAGCGGTGCGTTGATCCTGGCCTGCAGGCCCTCGGCGCAGGCCACCTGCAGTTGGATTTCCTTGTCGGCGGCGGCCATTTCACAGGACCATACTGCCGAGCGCAACGACGGCTCCAGGGGCTGCAGTTCCATGACCATGCCGTTGACATCGCCCCCCTGCTCGATACGGGACAGGGCCAGCAGGTCATCGATGATGGCATTAAGGCGCTCCGCCTGTTTGGCGATGATGTCCAAAAAGCCGCGGGCATCACCGGGCGGGGTCATGGCACCGTCGATAAGGGTCTCGGCTGAAGCCTTGATGGCGGTAATAGGCGTTTTCAGCTCGTGGGACACGTTGGCCACGAAATCGCGTCGGATGTTTTCCAGCCGCCGCAGACGGGTAACATCGTGCAGCACGATCAGCACCCCGATGTCCTGCTGTTCGCCGTCACGCAACACCGTGCCATGGGCCTGCAGATAGCGCTCCCGGCCATCGCGCAACACGATCTCGCCCTCCACCGGGTCGGGGCTGGCCAGGGTGCGGGCCACGAAGCGCTGCAGGTCGGCCTTGCGGGCTACTTCCTGGATGCGCTGCCCCTGCACCTCGACGGGATCGATATGCAGCAGTTCGACCGCGGCCCGATTGAAATGAAGCACGCGCTCTTCCATATCCAGCGCCAGCACCCCTTCGACCATGCTCGCCAGCACCGCCTGCTGTTCGTTGCGCTGTTCCATGATGGTCCTGATGCGATCATCGAGCTGCTCGGCCATGAGGTTCATGGCCCGGGCCAGAGCGCAGACCTCCATGGAGCCGGCCACGGTCAGCTTGCGATCGAAGCGGCCCTGTGCAAAACGCACCGCGCCGTGGCGCATGGCCTCCAGCGGCCGGCTGATGCGACGGGAAACCCAGAAACTGACCAGGGCCGCCAGTACCAGCGCCACCAAGCCGCCGATGGGCACCTGGCGATAGAGAGTTTCCAATGCACTGTCGATGGCGGTCAGGGCCCGGGCGGAGCGCACCGTGCCGACGATCCTGGCGTCGCTGGCGACCGGCACCGCCACATACATCATGTCCTGCTGCAGGGTACGGCTATAACGGGTCGAATGGGCCACTCGGCCGGCCAGGCCGGCAGCGACCTCAACCCGGCTGGCGTGATTTTCCATACGAGCCGGATCCTCGACGGAGTCGCCGACCACTGCCCCCGACGGCAATACGACGGTAAAGCGGGCATCGGCCGCCGCACCGAAGCCCTTGCACAGTCGGTCGAGCCCGGCAAAGTCCTCGGCCTCAAGAGCGGCGGCAACCTGCGGTGTCACCAGGCGGGCACGGGCCTCCAGATCGGCGGCGGTCTGTCTGAGAAAAAACTCCTCGATGGCGCCGGTCAGGTGCCAGCCGACCCCGAACAGGACCGCCATAATGATGATCACGTAGGAGGGGAAAATCTGCCAGAGCAAACGGATATTTCTCATCGATTTCAGTCCTTGAAGCGGTAGCCGACGCCCCGCACGGTCTCAATGTATTTGCCGTAGGCACCGAGCTTTTTACGCAAACCGACGATCTGCACATCGACGGCCCGATCGGTCACCGAATAGTCGTCGCCGCGCACGGCGTTGACGATCTGGTAACGGGTGAAGACCCAGCCGGGGCGGCTGGCCAGAAAGTGCAGCACGCGAAACTCGGTATAGGTCAGATCGACAGGCTGGCCATCGACCAGAACCTCGTTGCGTCCCGGATGAATGAGCAGACCGCCGATCTCGATCACCTCGGGCTGCTCCGCGGACCCATCGCCCCCTTCTTTGCGCCGCAGTACCGCTCGAGCGCGGGCGATAAGAATTCGCGGGCTGAAGGGCTTGGTAACATAATCGTCGGCACCCATTTCCAGTCCGGCCACCACGTCAGCCTCTTCCCCCTTGGCGGTCACCATAAGCACCGCGATAGAACGGGTCTCGGCTTGTCCCTTGAGGGTGCGGCACACCTCCAGGCCATCGATGCCCGGCAGCATCAGGTCGAGCACGACCAGGTCGGGCGGATCTTTCTGCACCATTCGAAGGGCTTCTTCGCCACTGGTGGCGCAGGTCGAGCGAAACCCTTCCCGGGTCAGGTTGTAATGGATCAGGGCCAGGATATCTTCCTCGTCCTCAACGACTAGAATATGCTTTTGGGTCTTTGCATGCCCTTGCGGCAGCGGCTGATTGTCTGTCATGGGCAGCTACTCTCCCTGCCTTAAGGTTAGTGTCTCAGAGCTATTATCTCTTAAATGTTAGGAAAGGATGAGCGATGGCGAAATAGATCTATCGATGGGCCATAAGTGGCCGCAACCCAATGAACTATAGCAAAAACAGTCAACGGCCGATACTTGACCTGGCGGACATAAGGACTAAAAAAATGCCGCCGGACCCTGTGCGGTCCGGCGGCATTTTTTTGTAGCGCGTCCTATATTTTAGTCGTTTGAAAGGAGTCAGCAGCAACCCTTTAGCAAAGGCTCTGCGTTCGCTGCCTATTTCTCCCCTTCCGGCTGCGGCATGGTGCCGCTCGAAGCGGGGGATTGCGGCACGAGCGTGCCGATGAGGTTACCGTTGGCATCCCGCAGTTCCGCGCCGCCGAGGGGGTTGATAACCAGTGTGCCGGCCTTGAGGCCCTGCTCGTCCATGAGGGTAAAGGTTCGAACCAGGGAGCCGATCTGCGGTTCGGCCGATTTGCTGCCGGACGAGGCGCAACCGCCCAAAACCAAGATCATGCCTATTGCCCCCAGCATCAGCAGAAAGCTACGCCACCTACCGCCTACATTCACCATGGTCGTCATGTTGTTCTCCTTTCGCATTAATGAAAAATCGGGCAAGCACCAACCTACCGCCATTGTAGCATCGGACCGGGTCTTTTCAACCTGCCGAAGCCGCCCCCCGGTGGCTATGCTTTACGGCCCTTGTTAATGCATTTTTCCCGAGGCACACTGGTAAAACCCAATATTTCTGCTTTTATTAAAAGCAGTTTTAAAAGCAGTTGCGACTGGGACCAGAGAACAAACAGTTACGACGCAAAACGCTCTGCCATTTTAGCCTGTCCCAGTACCTGGCGATGGCTGAGGTACCGCACCTGCAACCACACTTTTCCAGGAGGAACTCTCCATGCCGTTAACAAGAATACTGGCAACGCTGTTCTGCGGTTTATTGCTATATTTTCCATTTGTCGTGCAGGGGGCCGACATAGGCCCCCCATCGGTTACTGCCGAAGAAGAGATCGATTTGCGGCTCGGCTTTATCGAAGAGCGACTCGATGCCGGGAAGCAACATGCCCAATACTGGCAGAACGGCTGGACCGGCTTTTATGCGGCCAGCGCTCTGGCACAGACCGTATTTTGGCTTGATGCTGACAACAATGATGACAGCATCAACTACATAGTCGGGGCCCTCAAGTCGACCGGCGGCTTGATCGACATCCTGCTGCGCCCGATGCCGGGTCGATATGGGGCCGGCGAAATCAGAGGTCTGGAAGGTTGCTCCTTCGATAAGCTGGGCCGGGCGGAAGACCTGCTGCAAACCACCGCACGACGTGCGCAAGAGAAAACCACCTGGAAACCCCACCTCAAGGTTCTGGGTGTCAACCTGATTGGGGGCGCGGTGATCCTGGCTTTCGGTGACGGAGGCGATGCCCTGCTTTCCACCGCGATGGGTATCGCCGTGGGGGAAGCGAATATCTGGACGCAGCCGACCCAGCCGAGCACCGACCTGCGGGATTATCAGGGTCGGTTTGTCGGGATGCAGGCCCAAAATGCTCGCCGCTGGCAGCTGCTTCCTTTTCCTGGTGGGGCCATGGTGCGAGTCTCTTTCTGAACCATTCATGGCCGAACGCAAGACCTCTCTGCCATACAAGGGCCAGGCCTCGGCTCAGGTGGCGGATATCGATAGTTGACGGCCAGAGCGCGACTCAACTTTTCATGACAGCGTTCAATTCGAATCGGTCAGGCAATCATGAAATGCAGGCTGACGGCGGGAGCAGGACGCAGATATCTGAGCGGGGTTCCATACTCGATATTGAAGACTAATCCTTGAGAAGCCAGAAACAGCTCATTGGGAGCTGCCTCGGAACCTGCCAGGCGGGTTTTGGCAAATATCCTGTTGCATTTTCCTGGCACCCATGATAGAAATCTGCCTCTGTCGGAAGCGTCGGGATGTAGCGCAGCCTGGTAGCGCACCTGCTTCGGGAGCAGGGGGCCGCTGGTTCGAATCCAGTCATCCCGACCATTTTCCTACACAAAAGCGGCCCTCGGGCCGCTTTTGTGTTTTTAGCGAGGATAAAATGATGACCTTTATAATTGTGTTGCTGGCCGCCTATCTGATCGGCGCCATTCCGACCGGCCTGCTGCTGACCCGTCTGGCCGGCGGTGGCGACATCCGCAATACCGGCAGCGGCAACATCGGCGCCACCAACGTCTACCGCACCGTCGGCCGCAAACTCGGAGCTTTGACCCTGGTCGGCGACGCCGCCAAAGGGGCCTTGCCGGTGCTGCTGGCCGTTACCGTCCTCGGCTACGATCATAGTCACACCGGCGCAGTAGCCGTAGCGGCCTTTCTCGGCCATTGTTTCCCGGTCTACCTCGGCTTCAAAGGCGGCAAAGGGGTGGCCACCGCCCTCGGCATCTACCTGGTCCTGTCCCCCCCGGCGATGCTCGGCGCTTTTCTGGTCTTTGTCGGCCTGGTCTGGAAGTGGCGCTACATCTCCCTCGGCTCCATCAGCGCCGCCGCCGCCATCCCGCTGCTGGTCTGGCTGTTCGAAGGTTCGCTGCCGCTGCTGCTGGCCACCCTGGTGATCAGCTGCATCGTCATCCTGCGGCATCGCACCAACATCCAGCGCCTGTTGCGGGGCTCCGAGAATAAGTTCAAGACCTGATGAAGCGCCGCCTGATCATCCTCATCGCCGTACTGGCGCTGCTGCCTGTGCTGGTCGGCGGCGGCCGCTACGCCTTCTTCGTCCTCCGGGCCACCGCCCCGCCCAGCGCGGTCACCATCAGCGTGCCCACGGGCACTTCCTTCGGTGCCGTGGCCCGCAGACTGCAAAGGGCCGGGGTCGTTTCCAGCGCTGCCGGCTTCAAGCTGCTGGCGCGGCTGCGCGGCGATGCCGAAGCGATCCAGGCCGGCGACTATCGCTTTGCCGCTGCGGCCACTCCCGGCCAGATCCTCGACCGGCTGGTGGCCGGCGATATCGAGCGGCTCCAGCTGACCATCCCCGAAGGCTTCTCCCGGGCGGAAATCGCCCAGCGCCTCAAAGAAAGCGACTTTCCAGGCGCCGCGACCTTTCTGTCCCTGACCACCGACGCCGAATTCATTCGCTCGCTCGGTATCGAGGCTGCCAGCCTGGAAGGCTATCTGTTTCCCGAAACCTACACCTACGACGCCCATACCAGCAGCCAGCAACTGATCAAGGCCATGGTCGCCCAGGGTCAGGCCGAACTGACCCCGGCCCTGCTGACCCAGGCCAAACAGCACAACCTCAATCGCCATCAGCTGCTGACCCTGGCCTCCATCATTCAAAAAGAGGCCGGCAACAACAGCGAGATGCCCCTCATCTCGGCGGTGTTTCACAACCGCCTGCGGCGGGGCATCGCCCTGCAGGCCGACCCGCCGGTCATCTATGGCATCAAGGATTTCGACGGTAACCTCACCCGCCGCCACCTGCGGGAGGTCACCCCCTACAACACCTATCGAGTCGCCGGCCTGCCGCCGGGCCCCATCGCCAGCCCCGGTCGCGCCGCTCTGCAGGCGGCCGCCAATCCGGTGGCGGTGAACTACCTCTACTTCGTCGCCCGCGGCGACGGCAGCCACAAGTTTTCCAACACCCTGCGCGAACACAACGCGGCGGTGCGCCGTTATCAGCTCAAGCGCTGATCTGCGCTTGTTCTTACGGAAGTTCTTCCGTGTATCGAGTGAACCCTCTCTGACCATATCGAGGATTGGACCGCGGCGTTGCGCCCCCGCGCGACGCCGTACTCTTTTGCTGCGCGGCAAAAGAGTACGGACCTATAACCCAGAAAAAGGTTGGCTCCCAAAGTCAGACAGCCTCCTAGGCCAACAAAACGGCGGGTCGCGTCCCTTGCGCAGTTGGGGCCTATGTGTTGCTGGGGTAAACCCAATAACAGGCCATGCAACCAAGCCGGTTTTGCCACCTGACCGGTTTCTGGCCGGGCAACCCGCGCCAATTACAGGGGGCCGACGACGAAGCGACTGCGCAGCTCATATCGCAGCAAGGGAAGATCGATCCGCCGGACCCCCGCGGCAGAAGTCCGGCGACAGCCACGTGTACGAGTCAAGGACATAGGTAACACAAAAGTTCAGATACATAGGTTACACATTGAACTTCAGGTAGTCGTTGCGGGCTTTCTTTGGACCGGCGAAGTTGAAGTTGCTGGTTGTATCTTTCCGTTTCCAGCCAGTTTCAGCTGAAAATAAACCGTGACTGCATGTAGCGTAAGACTTTCTAAAAGGCTGTATTTTCAGTGACTTAAAACTGATCACCTTTGTTTTGATTATAGCCCCGAAAGAGTAAGCAGAAAAGCGCGCCCCGGCGTCGTCACAGGGGATCTTTTCCCCCATCCCCCTTCACCCCTCCCCCCTTACGCCTTACGCCCCATAGAGATACCTGAGGGGGACAAGCATCTGCGGAGCCAGTCCCTGAAGCTCTAAAACTCGAAATGATATCGGTTTTCGCCAAAAAGGTTGCCGGGGTTCAGAGGTTGCACCCCAGGCTGAGGCACTGTCCTCGGCTTGCATCAATCGACAAGAAAAGATGTGGTTAACGAGGGGTTTCTCTCTGCGCCTCCGCGCCTCCGCGAGAGAACAGTTGTGCCTTTCCCGCCCCATAGAAAAAGGCGGCTTGCGCCGCCCTTCCCTTTCCGCATATTTCATATCCGCTACTTACCCAGCAACCCCCGCACCGCACCGAGCACATCGGCCGGCAACAACACCAGCTTGGAGTTCGGCGAACCGGCCATCTCCTTGACCGCACCCACATACTGCTCGCCGAGCAGATAGGTGGCTGGCAGCTGATTATCGCCGATCGCTTCGGTTACCTGGCTGATCGCCTCGCGGGTAGCGGCGGCGAGAATCTTTTTCGCCTCGGCGTCCCGTTTGGAAGCTTCAAGGTTGCCTTCGGCCTCACGGATAGCCGCCTCCTTGGCCCCTTCGGCATTGAGGATGGCGGCGGCCTTCTTGCCTTCGGCTTCGGTGATGGCGGCGCGGCGGGTGCGCTCGGCGGCCGCCTGCTGCTCCATGGCCACCTGCATGGTGTTGGAGGGTTGGATATCCTGGATTTCCACCGTCTTGACCACGATCCCCCAGGCCGCCACATCATCGGAGATCGACTCCTTGAGTTTGGTCTTGATCAGTTCCCGGGAAGAGAGGGCGTCGTCGAGGTTCATCTCGCCGATGATGCTGCGTAGCGAGGTCTGTACCAGATTGCGGATGGCGAGCAGATAGTTATCGATGCCGAACACCGCCTTGGGCGGATCGATGATATTGATAAAGGCGATGGCGTTGACAGTGATGACGGCATTGTCCTTGGTGATGACCTCCTGGCTGGGAATATCGAGGGAGATGTCCTTGGTCAGCACCTTGTAGGGGATGGTGTCGAGATAGGGAATGACGAAGTTGAGGCCCGGATTGAGGGTCTTGTGGTACTTGCCGAGGCGCTGCACCACGTGCTTGTAGCCCTGAGGCACGATGCGCACGCCGAGAAAGATAGTCACCAGGACCAGCGCCAGCAAAATGACGATGAGAATCAAACCTGCCATAAACCGTACCCCCCTTTTGCAATAGGTTGAATTACTGTTTTTCCACCGTCAGCACATGACCCTCGATGCCGGTCACCCGCACCTGATCACCCGCCTGCAGCGATTCGGTGCAGATGCAGGGCCATTCCTCGCTACCCAACAGAGGCACAGTGAAACGCGCCCGTCCCTTGTCCTGAGGGCGGGTCGTGCCTTTGATGACAAGGGCCAGTTCACCGACGATAGCCTCACGAGCCATGCCGGCGGTGCTGCGGTCGGCCATGCGCGGCTTCAGAACACGAAACCAAAAGATTGTGCAGGACGCCGAAAACAGGGCAAACAGGGCCAATTGAGCGGTCAGGGTCAGCCCCGGAAAGAGCAACAGCAACAGACCGGTGAGACCAGCGCCAAGGCCGAACCAGAAGAGGGTAAAGGACGGCACGATCAATTCGGCTCCGACCAGCAACAGCCCCAAGGCCAGCCAATGCCAGCATTGCACAGAAAACGTCATCACCAACTCCTTTTGTGGATCAGGGACCAGGTTACGGGTATCAGGCCCCCGACATTCTAAACCAGGAGCCTGAAACCTGACTAACCAGTCACGGCTCCGCCCGATTGATGAACACCTCCCGCGGCCGACTGGTGCCGTCTGACGGGCCGATGATCCCTTCCTGCTCCATCTTTTCGACCATCCGCGCCGACCGGTTGTAACCGACTCGCAGGCGACGCTGCAACATGGAGATGGAGGCCTGGCGGGTTTCCGCCACCAGGGCCAGGGCTTCGTCCCACTTCTCGTCGTATTCATCGTCACCGTCGGCGCCGGCTTCGGTCGCAGGCGGCGCAGTGAGGATCGACTGGTCGTACTCGGGGGAACCCTGTTTTTCTAAAAAGTCGACCACCCTTTTCACCTCCAGTTCGGAGACAAAGGCACCGTGAACCCGCTGCAGGGCCCCGGTTCCGGGGGGCAGAAAGAGCATATCGCCCATGCCAAGCAGGGTTTCCGCGCCCATGGTGTCGAGAATGGTGCGGGAGTCGATGCGGGAGAAGACCTTGAAGGAGATGCGGGTCGGAAAGTTGGCTTTGATCAGACCGGTGATAACATCCACACTCGGCCGCTGGGTAGCCAGAATCAGGTGAATGCCGGCAGCCCGAGCCATCTGCGCCAGGCGGGTGATCGATTCTTCGAGTTCGCGGCCGGCGATCATCATCAGATCGGCCAGCTCATCGACAATGACCACGATGCGCGACAGATGGCCATGCTCGAGCTCTTCCTCTGGATTGGCCTCCACCAGCGGCAGTTCTTCGTCGCCCTCTTCGACCGCCTCAACCAGCATCTGTCCCTTGGCCCGCAGTTGCTCCTCTTCCTGTAGCTCCTTGTGCAGCTTCTTGTTGTAACCGTCGATGTTGCGCACTCCCTTGTCGGCCATCAGCCGATAGCGCCGTTCCATCTCACGCACCGCCCAGTTCAGGGCCAGGGCAGCCTTTTTGGGGTTGGTCACCACCGGCAGCAGCAAATGGGGAATGCCCTCGTAAATAGACAGCTCGAGCATCTTTGGGTCGATGAGGATGATACGCACATCCTCGGGAGCGGCCCGGTAGAGCAGAGACAGGATCATGGTGTTAATCGACACCGACTTGCCGCTGCCGGTGGAGCCGGCCACCAGCAAGTGAGGCATCTTGGCCAGGTCGGAGACCACCGTGCGGCCGAAGATATCCTGGCCAAGGGCCATCGGCAACCGGCTGCCGGAGCGCTGGAACTCGTCGGACTCTAAGATTTCCTTGAGGTAAACGGTCTGGCGCTCGCGGTTGGGGATTTCGATGCCGACCACTCCGCAGCCAGGAATGGGTGCCACGATACGGATGGCTATGGCCTGCAGGGCCATGGCCAAATCATCGGACAGGCCGGCGATCTTGTTGACCTTGACCCCCGGCGCCGGCGAGAATTCGTACATGGTTACCACCGGACCTGGCTTAACTTCGGTCACCTCGCCCTCGACACCAAAATCGGCCAGTTTCTTCTCCAGAATGCGGGCGTTCATGGTCAGCGCTTCGCGATCGACGGCGGGCGGCCCCTCATCTTCATGGTCAAGCAGAGACAGGGATGGTATGTGGTAGGTGCCGCTCGGCTCCAGAAAGTCGAAGGCCTCCTGCTGGCGCTGTGCTTCCTCCCGGGCCTTTTTCTTCCCTTTTTTAGCTTTGCCCGGCGCTGTCGGCACCGTGCTGGGTACGATGATCGGACCCGCTTCAGTACGTTGCTGAGCGGCACTGCGTTTATCCGCACGACGCGCCTTACGCAACTCACGGCGGCGGTCGAGATAACCGCCCAGGCGGCTCAGCAGACCTTCGAGAAACAGCACCATGGAGAAGCGGGCCGCCAGCATCAACGCCACCAGCAGACTGACGCCGAGGAAGATCGCCGCACCGGTCACATTAAACAGCCCGCTCAGCTGGGATGCCAGCAAACGCCCGGTGGCGCCTCCAGCCTCCTGGATCTGTTCGCCGAACAGGTTCAGAGCCTGAAAGCGCAGGGCCAGCAGTCCGGCCAGGGACAGCACCAGGCCGAAAAAGGCGCCGCCCCGATACCAGCGCAGGCGCAGATCGCGAAACTTGAGCAGCCGCCAGGCAAGCAATAGGCAGCCGCCGGGAAAGAGCAGCGACGGCAGGCCGAAGACCTGATACATCAGGTCGGCCAAGTGAGCGCCGACCGTGCCGCCGAAGTTACGGATGGTGTCGGGGTGGAGATTATTGTTGAAGGAAGGGTCGGCATTGCTGAAGGACAGCAGGGCCAGCAGCAGGTAAAAGCCCACAGCAAGCCAGAAGACCCCGAAAATCTCCTTCTTGAGATGTTCGCGCAGCAGCGGTTGGGCTAGATCGGTCATATCCGTGCCTCTATTTTAGGGAGCTCGCGCGCCCTTTATCGGGAAAGGAACAAAAAAAGCCCGCCGGCCAGCCAGCAGTAAAGAGCGAAAGCGAACAGCCGCTTGCGCCGCACCACTGCCAACAGCAGGTGGATGGACAGCAATCCGGCGCCGAAAGCAGCCAGCATGCCGGCCATATAGCTGGGCAGATCGGCTGCGGCAACAGCCGCCATATCGCCGACAGACAGCAGGCCGGCGCCAAAGATGGCCGGCACAGCGAGCAGAAAAGAGAAGCGGGCCGCCGTTTCTCCGTCGACCCCCTTAAGCAGCAACGCGGCAATGGTCGAACCGGAACGGGAGATCCCCGGAATAATGGCCCCGCCCTGCACCGTGCCGACCAGCAGGGCGTCGCGCCAGGTCAACTGATGTTCCTTGCGAGTTCCGCGCCGAAAGCGTTCGGACAGAAACAGTACTGTGCCGGTCACCAGCAGCATCAGCGCCACCACCGTCAGGTTGTGAAACAGACCTTCGAAAAAGTCCTTGAACAGCAGGCCGATCACCGCCGTCGGCACACTGCCCACCACCAGCAGCAGCAACAGCCGCCGATAGAGAGCCGCCTCGTCATCCCGGCGAAAGGGGGCGATGGCCAACAACGCGCATTCGCGGCGAAAGTAGAGTATCACCGCGCCCATGGTGGCGACATGCAGCAGCACATCAAAGAGTACCCCGGGTTGACTGAAGTCAGCCAAAAAGTGCTGGGCAATGGCCAGATGGCCAGAAGAAGAGACGGGCAGAAATTCCGTCACCCCCTGCAGCAGGCCGAGCAGTAAGGCATCGAGCAGATTCACTTACGAGCACTCCTGGTCCGCCGCAGTCGGCGGAATTATTATTGATGCTTTCGCAAAAGGTCATGAGATGGCTAAGCAAACTTTATGCAACGCCATCATTGTTCAAATATCACCGGCAGAATCAACGGCCGCCGGTCGATGTGACGATTGAAAAAGCGGCGCAGGGTCTTGCGCACCTCGGCCTGCATCTCTTCCCAGTCCGACAGGGCTTCCAGACTGTGTTCCTGCAGCAACTGGCAAACCTGCTGCCGAGCCTCGTCGAGTAAGGTGCCGTGTTCCTCCTCGACGACAAAACCGCGGGTAACGAGTTCGGGACCATAGAGAATGGAACCGTCGCTCTGATTGATCCCGAGCAACACCATGACCAGGCCGTGGTTGGCCAGGTGGCGCCGGTCCCGCAGCTCCATCATGCCGACGTCGCCGACCCCCTTGCCGTCGATAAAGACCCGACCCGTGGCGACCCGCTCCTCGAGCCGCAGGCCGTTGCTGGAAACCAGCAGGGGCTGGCCGTTTTCCAGCACCTGCACCCGATCGGCGGACACCCCCATGCTTTTGGCCAACTGGGCATGCTTGACCAGGTGGCGGTATTCGCCATGAATCGGCACGAAACAGTGCGGCCGGGTCAGGGACAGCACCAGCTTCAGCTCCTCTTGACTGGCGTGGCCGGAAACATGCACCTCGCTGGTCTTTTCGTAAAAGACCTCGGCGCCGCGTCGATAGAGCAGATTGATCAGACGGCTGATGGCCTTTTCGTTGCCGGGAATGAATTTGGAGGACAAAATAACCGTATCGCCCGGCTCCAGGACCAGCTTCCGATAGTCATCCATGGCCATGCGCGACAGCACGCTCAGCGGTTCGCCCTGGCTGCCGGTGGTGATCACCACCACCTCGCTGCGGGGCAGATCGCGCAGTTCCCGCAGCTCGACAAGGGTCTCCGGAGGAATCTGCAAATAGCCGAGCTGACGGGCAACGGCGGTGTTGGCCACCATGCTGCGGCCATTGACCAGTACCTTGCGGCCGCAAGCCACGGCCGCATTGATCACCTGCTGGATGCGGTGGATGTTGGAGGAAAAAGTGGCCACCACCACCAGACCGGTGCAAGTTGGCAGGATCTCGGCGAGGGCCTCGCCAACCTCCCGTTCCGACAGGGTATAGCCTTTGCGTTCGACATTGGTCGAATCGGACAGCAGCAGCAAAACCCCTTCGTCGCCGTAGGCGGCGAGCCGGGCCAGATCGGTCGGCTGGTTGTCCACCGGTGTCTGGTCGATCTTGAAATCGCCGGTATGCACGACCAGCCCGGCCGCCGTGCGAATGGCCAGGCCGACTCCGTCGACGATGGAATGAGCAGCACGAAAGAACTCGACTTCGAAGGGCCCCAGGGTGACCCGCTGCCGCGGCCGCACCTGGTGCAGACGGGCGCCGCTCTTCAGATCGTGTTCTTCCAGCTTGTTGGCCAGCAGGCCGAGGGTCAGAGCGGGACCGAAGCGGGGGGGAGTGCCGAGCCGCTCAAGCAAAAAGGGCACCGCGCCGACGTGATCCTCGTGACCATGGGTCAGCACCAGACCACGAATGTC
>JAUWLU010000006.1 GCA_030613545.1 Desulfuromonadales bacterium | reverse complement strand
CCGTTGTTCTGGCGAATCAGGATCATCAGGTCTCCGGCCAGGCTATCCGGCATCTCGACTGTGGCCATGATCCGGCGCAGGGCCTCATCATGCCGCTGCAAATAGTCGATTTCGCGCGGCAGGTCCTGCTCCACCGTGCGCTGAACACAGGCATAGAGAAACTCGGCGGCTTCCGTGCAATCAAGGTATCGGTAAAGATCCACCGTTTCGTTTATCACCACAACATTTCGGTCCGGGGCAGGTCGCCAATCAATAAATGGCATGAGCGGTGCCGAGTGGTTTTGCAGGGCTTTGCGGTAGGTGCCGATCCGGTCCAGCATGACGGCCGACACGGGGAAAACCATGCCAGGCGGCGTAAAGCCCCGCTCGGCGAGCACATGATGGATAAGACAGCGGTGAACGCGGCCGTTGCCGTCCTGAAAGGGATGGATATAGACGAACCCGAAAGCGATGGCCGCAGCCTGCAGAACCGGATCAAGTCCGTCAGAGCGCATCCGAGCGTTGGCTTCGATCAGGGAACGCATGAGGTCCACTAGGTCCTCCGGTCGTGCGCCGATGAATTCCGGCAGTGGGTCTCCGATGTGGTCCCGCTCGCCAACGAAGACGCCGTCTTTCCTGAGCCCGGCACGGATAAAGCGCGTATCTTCGATCAGAATGCCGTGCAGGCGCAGAATCTCGTCGAGGGAGAGCGGATGTCTGCCCGCCTGCATGATGGCCCGCCCCCATCGCTCAAGGCGCGAGCGCGGCGGGCGCTCCCCCTCAATCGCAAAACTCGCCCGGCTGTCAGCCAACAGCAGAAAACTCGCTGCCCGGGACAGCAGATGGCCCCCGGTTCGGCCCACCGTCTGTCTTGCCTGATCTTGGAGGCCGGCGGACATGAGCTCTTTTAGTCGGATGGTCCGGCGGATAACGGGACAATAACCCGCCACGCCAACCAGGTTGTTGCGTACGCGGTGACGCTTCGAGAGGTGTGACTTGCCGGTGACGTAATCCTCCGGATCGAGAAGGTCAATCGCCGCCACCTGTTCAGCGTCGGGAAGATCGAGCTGCTGTCCCGTGAGGTGCTCAAAAAGAAACCAGATCCGGCGGTTCGGCTGACCGGTAGGCGCCCTTCGGACATAGTCTTCGATAGTAGAGGCTGGAACCGCTTTCAGGATGCGTATCAGGAACAGCAGGTCAATGGGTTCGTGACGCAGCGCAAAGGTGAGATGATCGGAAAAGGTCTCCCCCGGCCAGTAGCGCTTGTCGAAAACCTGCCAATCGCCCTCGGTTCTGCGGCTGCCACGGATGTGCCGGTCAGCGATGCAGGACAAGTGTCGCAGCGGCGCATCAACTGCAAGGGCCGCGCCCAGTGCAGTCCAGCCGGCAGGGCGGCAGCCGTTAGGCACAAGGCTGTCCTGGATCAGGCGGACGTCAAAAATCTCAAGCTTCATAAGTCGAAAACCGATTCATGGGGGTCGAAAAGCTATGATTTTTTGGAATCTGTGTCGAATGCCATTCTAGCGCGATGGCTGGTCGAATTCCAGTTGTTTTTGTCGAAAAATGTTTTAAAAACAATCTATATGTCGAAAAGCACAGAGGTGGGGGGCTTCCTGGCGAGCGATGGACTTGTAGTGATTCTGAAACAGGTGGCCGGACCAGCTGGCGGCGGTTAAAGGCGACGGTATGGCTGGCGCATGATCGTACCGAGGGGTGTCGGGCCGGCGCGCGGCAGAAGATGGAAAAGATTCGGGATGAGAGCCCAGGGGTAGCAGAGGGTCCGGTTTCGGCGAGGAGGTGACACAAGTTCGTCACAACAACATAACAGAAAGAAAAAGGGTTGCGGAGATTCCGCAACCCTTTGATTTTACTTGGCGCGCGATGCAGGATTCGAACCTGCGACCTCTGCCTCCGGAGGGCAGCGCTCTATCCAGCTGAGCTAATCGCGCTTGGACCTGATGGTATAACCCATTCGCGGCGGAATTGCAATGGATAATTGGCCGGCACGCGGAGCCGCGGAGACGCGGCGGCAATCTGTGAAAAATCACCTCACAGGTATTCCGTAACAGCTCGGGCATATGTGCGGTTTGTCAATTGCAATGAAGACAATCATCATGGTTGCTCCGCGTTCCCCGCGGCTCCGCGTGAGGTATGGCTTGTCGTGGACCGGTATTAGACTGCAGTGGCCAGCATGCTACGGCGTATCGTCTCTTTCCGACGAAGCTTGTGGCAGCAGCCGCTCGCTGCTGTGCAGGACCAGCAGCAGCATGATGAACAGCAGGCCGTTGTAAAGCAACAGGGCGCCGCCATGATGGGGGATGGCCGGCAACAGAATGAACAGTCGCTCGGCGAAGAGACCGGTGAGCACCAGCAGCGAAACGGCCGAAACAAAGCGCAGGTCGCCCTTTGCCTCGCTGCCGAGCAGGGTGACAAAGGGGGTCAGAAACAGGCCGAGCAGAAACAGCCAGCACAGCTCCCTTTCAGGGGAACTGGCCAGACGTTCGGTGACGAAGTGAACCTCCTCGGGCAGGTTAGCGTACCAGATGAGCAGGAACTGGGCGAAAAACAGCCCGGCCCAGAGGATGCTGAAGCCGAACAGCAGCAGGCCGACATCCCGCAGATGCCGGGCGGTTTGCTTCGGTGCGATCTGCTGCCGGGGGCGGAAGTATAGCAGCATGGCCAGGCCGGCAACGGCGATGCCGGCATAGAGGGCTTCGGTGAAGAAATAGAGGCCGAACATGGTGCTGATCCAGGGGTAGGCGGCCGACATGAGCCAGTCGAAACCGACCAGGCTCTGAGAGAGGACGAAGGTCAGCAGGTAGACCACGGCGTAGCGGTCCTTGAAGGGAGCGCCGCTGGTGCTATGCAGTGCCAGTTGTCGGCCGGCAAGGAAGGTCAGCAGCAAACTGGTCAGATTGCGTCCCATGAAGAAGGGGCGGTTGAGCCAGATGGTTGGCTGGTCGCTCCAGGGGAAAAGGTCGAGCTGGGGCCAGAGCAGGGCAAACAGCAGCGCCAACAGCAACAGCAGCGGATAGAGGGCCAGCAGCTCGCGGCGCAAGGACGCGATCCATTGGGCCCGCACCAGGGCGGTTAGCGCCGCTACGGCGACCGCTCCCTGAATGACGGCACTCCAGAAGGTCAGGGTGATCAGCAACGATCCTTGCTGATCGATGAGGCCGCCGTATTCTATGAGGCCGATGGTGGCGGCCAGAATCAGCAGCAGGCTATAGCAGCCGCCGGCGCTCAGCTTGGAGTCGTGCATGGCGCAACCTCGTCCGCAATGGTGATGATAAAATGGGCGTCGAAATCCTGTTCTTCGACCAGGGCATCGATTCGGGGCAGCCTGGCCAAGAGCAGAAAGCCGCCAAAGGAGGCCAGCGATCCGATCAGGATGGTCATCAGATAGCCGATAAGCAGAAAGGGCGGCACCGCCACGATCGGTTTGCCACCGGTGATGATAGGCCAGTCGAGGGAGGTTAGCGCCGCCAGCAGGAAGCCGCCGCCGAAACCGGCCAGAGCTCCTCCCAGGGCAAAAAACGGCAGTTTGCTCGGCTGCTGGCCAAGCAAGGCTTCAACCTCGCTGAGGTGGTAGGGGGTGCGCACCTCCAGATGTTCACCGGCAATGCCGTCGGCCAGCAATTGTTCCAGTTGCTGCAGAAAGGTCTGTTGATCGTCAAAGATAAGCTGCCGGGCCATATCAGCGCTCCTTCAGTTCGGTGATCGACAACACAGGCAGAACCTTGATGAAGAGCAAAAAGAGCAGAAAAAACAGACCGAAGGAGCCGGCGGTAATGCCGATTTCGGTCAGGGAAGGGGTGTAGTTCCCCCAGGCATAGGGGTCGAAGTCCCGTGCCAGGGACGTGACCACGATGACGAACCGCTCCAGCCACATGCCGACATTGACCAGCAGGGAGAGGACGAACAGGTAGGCCAGGTTGCGCCGCAGGCGGCCGACGAACAGGGTCATGGGCAGGAGCGAGTTGCAGCTGATCATAATCCAGAACAGCAGCCGGTAGTCGCCGAGGGCGCGAAAGCGGAACTGCTCCATCTCAAACAGGTTGCCGCTGTAGAAGGCCAGGCCCTGTTCGACAATATAAGCGAAGCTGACGATCAAGGAGGTCAGCAACAGAATCTTGGCGATCGCTTCGATATGCGTGACGGGGATATAGGCTTCCAGGCGCAGCAGGCGGCGCATGGGGATCACCAGGGTGATGACCATGGCGGTGCCGGAGAGGATTGCCCCGGCCACGAAATAGGGGGCAAAGATGGTGGTATGCCAGCCGGGAACGATGCTGACCGCGAAGTCCCAGGAGACGATGGAGTGGACCGAAGCGACCAGCGGGGTGGCAAAGGCGGCGAGAAGGAAGTAGAGCTTGGCATAGTGGCGCCACTGCTGCGAGCTGCCGACCCAGCCGAGGGTCAGCAGGCGATAGATTTTGCCTACGGGACCTGGGCGGCGGCGGGCGACGATGGCCAGGTCGGGGAGCAGGCCGATGTAGAAAAAGACCAGGCTGACCAGCATGTAGGTCGAAACGGCGAACACGTCCCACACCAGCGGCGAACGGAAGTTGACCCACAGCTGGCGCTGGTTGGGGTAAGGAAACAGAAAATAGGCGAGCCAGACGCGGCCGAGGTGGATCAGGGGAAACAGTCCCGCCACCATCAGGGCGAAGAGGGTCATCGCTTCGGCGGCCCGGTTGAAGCTGGTGCGAAAGCGGGCGCGGAAGATATAGAGCACCGCCGAAATCAGGGTGCCGGAATGGGCGATGCCGACCCAGAAGACAAAGTCGGTAATGTAGACCCCCCAGCCGACCGGGTGGCTGATGCCGGCCACGCCCATGCCGAGGGCGATCTGCCGGCCCCACAGGGCCATGCCGCCGAGGAACAGCAGCCCGGCCAGCAGGATGCAGGCCAGGTAGCAGCGACTCGGCCTGCTCATGGCCGCGAGAACGTCCTGTTCGATCTGCTGAGCGGAAGCTGAATTCTGCATGGTCCCTCAGTCGTGTGAATAAAGGTCGTTGGCGGCTGCGTCCGGTTATTCGGGGCGCAAATAGTGGACTGCCGGTTCGGTGCCCAGTTCGGCCAGGACCCGGTAAGCGCGCTGGCTGTGCACCAAGCGGTAGATTCCCGACTCTTTATCGAGCAGGTTGCCGAAGGCGATGGCGCCGGCCGGGCAGCTCTGGGCGCAGGCCGGGGTTGCTTCGCCGTCTTGCACCAGGCGTTTTTGGTCCTTGGCGCGATCCTTGGCGATGCGAATCCGCTGCAGGCAAAAGGTGCATTTTTCCATCATCCCCTTGCTGCGCAGAGGCAGGTCGGGGTTACGCAGCAGGTCGAGGGGCGGAGTGCGCTTGTGCTGCCACCAGTTGAAACGTCGCACCTTGTAGGGGCAGTTGTTGCTGCAGTAGCGGGTGCCGACACAGCGGTTGTAGACCTGCACATTGAGCCCCTCGGGATTGTGGTAGGCGGCATAGACCGGGCAGACCGCCTCGCAGGGGGCGTAGTTGCAGTGCTGGCAGAGCATGGGCAGAAAATCGACCCGCCCCTGTTCATCGTAAAAGGGTTCGATGCGCAGCCAGGACATCTCCCGTCCGGCCAGATGGTCGGCTGCGCCGACCACCGGCACATTGTTTTCCACATAACAGGCGGCTACACAGGCGCTGCAGCCGATACAGCGCTGCAGATCGATGGCCATGGCCCAGCGGTAGTTTTCGTAATGCGGCTCCGGATAGAAGGAGGCCCGGGGGCCGTGATTTTGCTGGTCATGCTTCTGCTGGCGATGCACCGGCGTGGGAATCAGGCCGCGCCCCTGCTGTGAGGGCGAGCCGGCCAGAATCGGCAAGCGATGGCGCTTCCCGGTGGGCTTTAAGTGCAGGGCTTCGCAATAGCGCAGCGCCTCGCCGGTAAGGGGATCGATGCCTGTTGCCGGGGCCGGCAGGCTGTCCATGGGCAGGGTCAGGACTTTGGCTGCCTGGCCGGGCTGGATGCGAACCGGTTGCTTGCTCTGCCAGGCAGCGGTTTTCATCTGCAGCTCGTCGCCGTCCTGCAGGCGCAGGCGGGCGGCGGTCTGCGGGGCGATGGCAACCCAGCTGCCGTAAGAGATGGTGGTGAGGGGGTCGGGAATCTCCGAGAGCAGTTCCAGGCTGCGGCTGCGGCCGTCAAAGGAGCGGATCGACGGCGCGATGACCGCTGCCGGCAGGGTCAGGGGAGCCTGCAGATGCAGGCCTTGCAGAGCCTTCGCCGCGCGGGCCAGGTCGAGGCGGATGGAGAGCTGCGGCTGGGGTTCGGTCAGGTAGCCATCGTCCATCAGCTGGCCCAGTTGAACGCGGCTAAAGCGGTTCTGCCAGTTCCTTTGCAGATAGGTCTCCCAGTCGGCAGCCGGGCTTTTGCCGGTGGCCTGTCGCAGCAGTTTAAGCAGCAGATCGCCCTCGCTCAGGGCTTGCTGCTGCGGGGTTCGTAATGGCTGTAGCAGGCCGATAACGCCCCGGCGGGGCTCGGTGTCGCCCCAGGTTTCGAGGCCGTGGGCCAGAGGCAGGATCAGATCCATCTGGTCGGTGGTGTCATCGGCCAGGTCCGCCAGACCGACCCGCAACCGCGCCTTGGCCAGGGTGCCTTGTAAGCCCAGGGCGGCGGGGCTGTGGCGAACCGGGTCGCAGCGACTGACGAACAGCACGCCGATGCGGTCGGCGGCGAGGCGCTGGCTCAATTCTTCCAGGTCCAGCAGGGAGCCGACCCGCGAATAGTTTTCTCCGGCGGAAAAATCCATGCCGCCCCAGGGCAGGGCGGTCAGCCACTGCAGCAGAGCACCGAGCAGGGCGACCGGCTGGCCGTTGCGATGGCCGGTGGCAACCCCGCCTACGATCAGCAGCGGTTTTTCAGCCCGCGCAAAGCGCGAGGCCAATTGCTGCAGTTGTTGGGATCGCAAGCCGGTGGCGGCGGCCGTTGCGGCGAGATCGCTGGCGGGAAGCAAATCCTGCAGCGCTTGTGGCCAGCGGCCCCGGTAACGTCTCTGGGAAGCCAGGGACTGCAGCAGCCAGAGCAACAGCGACCCTTCGCTGCCGGGTGTCAGGACCAATCGGTCGTCGGCGTTGGCGCCGGTCAGGGAATAGTGCGGCTCCAGGTGCAGCCAGTGGCGTTTTTGATCGGCCGCCAGGGCGCTGGCTTGGGTCGTGTAATCGACGGGGCTGAGGAATGTCTCCAGCAAATCGGCACCGACGGTGATCAGCAGGTCGGCTTGATCGCCGCGATAGCGGGGCAGGTCGGCACGATCAAAGAGTAGACCATAGCTTTGCCTCAGGGCGGCGTGGGAAAAGGGTTCAAATTCCGCCAGCCGTTCGATGCCCAGGGAGCTGCAGAACTCTTCGAGAAGGGCATTCAGGGTGCCGCTGGTGCGACCGGCCAGCCAGGCATTTTGCCGGCTTTGCCGGCGGCTGTGCTGCAGGGCTTCGGCAATTTCAGCCAACGCTTGAGACCAGGGGATGGTCTGCAAGCGTCCGTCGGCTTGCCGTTTGAGGGGGGACTGCAGGCGCTGAGGGTGATACAGCCGCCACAGCGAGGCCTGGCCGCGCAGGCACAGGCCGCCGCGGTTGACAGGGTGCCGAGGGTTGCCTTCAAGTTTGACCGGGCGGTTTTCGCGTATGCGGGTCAGCAGGCCGCAGTGGGCCGGGCATTCACAGCAGGTCGACGGCCGCCAGGCTTCGGTTCCGGGAACGATGCCGTCTTCGGTGGGCACCAGTAGCGAAACGAGCTCCTTCTGGCCCTTATCGGAGCCGCAGGATGAGAGTGCTGCGGCTCCGGAAACCAGGCCGAGCATCTGTAGGAACTGCCGTCGATCCATGCTCGGTTCTCTCCGTTACTTATGATGGACTCGCAAAAAGGCATGAGATGGCTAAGCAAAAATTTCGACCTACAAGGCGTAGTGGTTTTTCAGGGGTGAAGGCATACATATGGTATGTCGAAGTCCTGAAAAAGCGCTGCAACGCAATAGGGCGGACTTTTTGCGACGCAATCACTTATGACAGGTGGCGCAGTCGAAGGAAGCGCCACGGCTGCGATGGCAGCTCAGGCACCAGCCCATCTGCAGGGAGCGGACCCGGCGCACCTCCTTCATCTCTGCGATGGCGCCGTGGCAGGCGCTACAATCCAGGCCGCTGCTGACATGGCGTTTGTGAGAAAAGTAGATGAAGTCGGGTAACTGGTGGATTCGTCGCCAGCGGATCGGTTCGCCCTTTTTCTGATAGCTCAGCAGCTTCTGGATTTCCGGTCGCTCCGTGGCGATCGCCTGATGGCAGGAAACGCATTTGGCCACGGCCGGCATGCCGGCTTGCGGGCCGTGAGCAACCGATTCGTGACAGAAGTTGCAGGCCAGGCCAAGGCGGCCAGCATGCACCGTATGAGGAAAAGCGATGGGCTGACTGTTGTCCCGATGCGCTGCGGGCCTGAACCAGGCAAGCACTGCTATGAGCAGTAAAAAGCCGCCAAAGTAGGCGCATAACAGGATATGGGGCAACCACTTGGGCATTGCGAAGCCTCTTTGGGCCGAGCCGCAGGTTGAAGGAGCTTGCCAGGGAACCGGCGGCAAAATTGTTTGACCGGCCCCTTAAGCCCTGCAACCATCTAGCGCGGCGCTGGTTGAGCAGTCTCGCGATCGAGCAGATAGCCGGCTACCGCGTCGGCTTCCTGCTCCGTCAAGTTGAGGTTGGGCATCGTCGGATAGCCTGGATCGACTTTTTGCGGATTGCGCAGAAAGCCCGCCAGTTTGTTTTTATCCGGACGATATTTTCCGAGCACGGTGTTCAGCGGCGGACCCACCAGGCGTTGGTCGAAGCGATGGCAGACGCTGCACTTTTGTTGGAACAGTTGGCCGCCGTCGATTGCCGGTGCCGCTTGCGGCTTTGCTGCAGTCTGTGGTGCGGACGGGATTGCCGGTGTCTGGCCTGCCACCGGGGGGAGCTGCAGGCCGGCCAGGGCGACGCCGGTGAGGGTGTTCTCCCGAGCGGTTTGAGCTCCCAGCACCCAGAGCATGGCCAGCACGATGATACCGGCCAGGGGAGGGGTTAGAGGCAGCGGCCGTTTTTGCAGCAGGGGCCCGGTCGTCATCAGGGCCAGGGCGGCACTTGTCATCAGGGCCAGGGCTGCCGCCAGGTAGAGCCATGGGGAGCGGGCCAGTTCCGGGCCCAGCAGCAACTCCAGAATCTGACCGAGCGGCCAGAGTAGCGCTGCACCGAAAATCAGCACCTGGCGGTTGCGTCGTCGGTCGAGTCCGGCCAGCATCAGAGCCAGCAGGGTGAACTGGGCAAAACGGACGGTGCCGTGCCAGGATAGCAGTAACGGTGGCCGGGTGGCGAGAAATGGCCAGGCCTCAGGGGTTAGTAGCAGGCTTTCGGCGTTGAGCAGAAAATAGCAGATCGACAACAGCAGTAAGTCGCCGATCACCGCCGCAGCGAGGGAAAGGCGCCCGGCCGGGTGAGCGCCCTTGAGGTGCTGCCGGGCCGTCAGAATGAGGGCCAGGCCGATAATGAACAGGACCGTCAGTCCCCCCCAGAAGGGGCCGGTGAAGAGTGCGGCGCGATAGGCGATTTTCATCAGCAGCAGGTTGCAGGCCATGATCAGGGCGATCAACAGGCCGGCGCGTCTGCCGGTAAGCACTTTGGGGCCTTGGGCGGTGTCGGTCGAGGGAGGCTGTGGAGCGCTGGGCGTAAAGAGTGCTTTGCCGGGCAGGGTGAGCAGAACCTCGCCCGCCAGGTAGCCGAGGGACAGGCAGAGCAGGGTCTGGCAAACGCCCTGCATCGCTTTGATGAGCAACAGTTGTTCCTGGATGACCGGTAGCATTCGGGTACCCTGGGGCGTGGGAGAAAAATGGATCGCACAACGATTGATGGGTTCGCAAAAAGCCATGAGATGGCTAAGCAAAAAGTTCGATCTACAAGGCGTAGTGCTTTTTCAGGGGTGAAGGCATACACATGGTATGTCGAAGTCCTGAAAAAGCACTGCAACGCAGTAGGACGGACTTTTTGCGACGGCATCAACTATTGGCAGCCGTGCATTGCAATCATCGGTCTCGGGCAGGCAGGCTCCTTGGCCATTTAAACATAAATCCCATGCTTTACAACGCTTTTTGCTCCTTACGTCCGGTCGGGACGGCTCTGCTACTTACCGGTGACCAGAACGGCAGTCACGGGAATTCGCACCGTAGGCGTTCGAGGACTGCTGGTGCGCAGGGTCACATAGCCCGCAAAACGGCTCTTGTCCGTGTTGGGGGCCAGGCGGATAGCGATCTGTACACTTTGTCCCGGCGCCAGACGCGAGGCGGAGAGCTCGGCCTGCAGTTCCTTGCTGGTGGTTTTGAGGTCAGAGAGGAAAAGCTCCGTGGTGCCGTCGTTACGCAGGTTGATGGCTGCTGTGAAGGGCGCTTTATCTTTTCTGGCGCTGAACTTCAGGCGTCCGGGCATCACCAGAAGTTCCCTTTGCACCTCTCCCTGCAGGCGAAATCGGGTCTTCTGTTGAACGGGATCGTTGGAATAGACATAGACCGTCTTGCTGACCGCTCCCTGGAATCCCTTGGAATTAAAAGTGGTTTTCAATTCACCCCATTCGCCGGGTGCCAGTCGCTCGGCGGACAGCAGGGCCGCCGTGCAGCCGCAGGAACTGCGAACCTTACTGATGATCAGCGGGGCGTCGCCGGTGTTTTGAAAGCGAAAGGTGTGTTCGGTTTTGCTGCCTTCTGCAATCCGGCCGAAGTTGAACGCCGGAGCTTCCGCCTGCAGGCGCGGAGCGGCCAGGACTGTGCTAGGCAAAACCAGGATTGTCAGTAACAGCAGAAGGTATCTCATCATTGTGACTGTCCTGTCGATAGATGGGTAGGTTGGCGAACCTGCATTAACTAGTTTCTGTCCGGAAACGGCCCTTTTCCGTAATCTCTGCGTCAATCTACAGCCTTGCTTTCCTAGACCTTACGAAAAATTGCTCGTTTCCAAATCAGAAACTCGCCAGTGTTCATCCGGAGTTTTCGGATGCACATTAACTATATAGCATAGAACAAGGCTTCACTGCCAGAGGCCCGGTGTCTGGTGAATAAATTGACACCCTCTTTAGCGATCTGCTATAGAATAACATCGTTTTTGACTTACAATATATCGGAGACTTATGCCGTCACAGGGATTGGAAAAACTTTACAGCCGGGAGCATATTGCTCGGCAGGTTCAGCGCCTCGGTGCGGAAATCAGCCGCGACTATGCGGGCCGGGAACTATTGTTGGTCGGTGTGTTGAAGGGGGTGTTTCTGTTTTTTGCCGACCTGGTACGGGCTATTTCCCTGCCGGTGAACGTTGATTTTGTGCGGGTGGCCAGTTACGGCCCCCATACCCAGACCACGGGATTGGTGGAATTACGTAAAGATCTGGAAATGTCCGTTACCGATCGCCATGTGCTGATTGTCGACGACATTCTCGATAGCGGCTATACGCTGGAAGCGCTCTATCAGCACCTTGCCGGCCGCCAGCCGGCGAGTCTCAAAACCTGCGTGTTGCTCGATAAACGACATGCTCGGCAAGCGGCCTTTGAGGCCGACTATGTCGGCATCCGTTTCGATAGCGGGTTCGTCGTCGGTTATGGTCTCGATTATCAGGAAGACTATCGAAACCTTGCCGATATCTATCTGTTCGATCCGGCTCGGTCGGTTTAGGGGGGGCTCTTTCATGGTGATTCAATGCCCCCATTGCCAGGCCTGTTTCAAGCTGCCGCAGAATAAGCTAAAACCGGGCGGTACCAAGGTGCGGTGCACCAAGTGCAAGATCATCTTTATGGTCACTCCGCCCCAGGGCGGCGCTCCGTCAGGACCCACAAACGCTGATGCCACCGCAAAGGATTTTGGTGGGGAGAGCGAGTCCGGTTTTGCCGAGGAGTTCGGCAAGGACTTCGATAATGCCGATTTTTTCTCCGATGGCGATGAAGGGGACGAGTTCTCGCTCGGCGAGACGACCTTTGCAGACGATGACGGCGACTTT
The DNA here is from genome assembly GCA_030613545.1 of Desulfuromonadales bacterium. Taxonomy (GTDB): domain Bacteria; phylum Desulfobacterota; class Desulfuromonadia; order Desulfuromonadales; family Syntrophotaleaceae; genus Syntrophotalea_A. The sequence goes on along the minus strand of JAUWLU010000006.1, from coordinate 26,639 downwards.
TTCGCGGCGGGCGATACAGATTCCGAGGAGCAAAACGATTTGGGCTGGTCCGATGATTCGGATCCGTCCCCTTTAGTCCCGGAGCCGGAACAGGCAGGTGAATTGCCTTTTGCCGCGGACCTTCTTGGCGGGGAGCTCGAGGCTCCTCACGCTGCAGAGCCGACGGCGCAAGAGGCGCCGGTGGAGGTTTCTCTGCTTCTTGCGGAGGAGGATGGGCCGGCGATCGGCGATGCGGTTTCGGGTCTGCCCGAAGAGGAGTTCTTTTTTGACGAAGCTTCGTCCCGCGCGTCCTTGCCCGCTCCGCGCCCACCGGCGGAGCGCCGCAAACAATTTCCCTGGGGATGGGTGTGGTTGCTGATGCTGTTGTTGTTGCTGGCCGGCGGCGGCTATGTCTATCATGCTCGTCAGCAGTTGACGGCTTCCTGGCAGAAGCTGTTGATCGACTGGCAGCTGATTCCGGCTCCACCGGCCGAAGGCAAGGGGCTGAAGCCGGTAAAACTGGCTGGGTATTTTATAACCAATCGGCGGGAAGGCCGGTTGTTCATTATTCAGGGACAGGTGCTGAATGAAGCAACCGAACCGCGGGCGGCTATCATCGTGCAGGGTAGCGTCTATGATCGTAGCGGCGCACGGCTGGCTCAGCAGAGTGCCTTTTGCGGCAATCCCATGGGCAAGGAGCAGCTTCGCGTCTGGCCGATGATGCGCATGGCCGAGCGGATGCAGAACCAGTTTGGCGAAATGCTGGCCAATCTCAATCTGGAACCGCAAAGGGCCATTCCTTTTACCCTGGTGTTCAAGGACCTGCCGGGTGAGGTGGTGGAATACGAGGTGATCGTGGAGGCCAGTGAGCCGGTCATCAAGTAGCCGGTATCGGCGCCAGACTAAAAATGAAAAAGCCGCCTTGAAGGGCGGCTTTTTTTCATTTCTGGTGAATTGCCGGTTTTGGTGGCCGGTCAGGGTTTGGGCTCATCGTCTTTTTGATCGCTCGGGGTGACGTCGATTTCGTCCTTCCCCTGGACGCTCTTGCGAAAATTGTTAATGCCTTTGCCGAGGGCAGCACCGATTTCGGGCAGTTTGCGGCCGCCGAAAATCAGCACGACAACGGCCAGGATCAGGATTAATTCAAAAGTGCCGGGGATCCCCATGCGTTCCTCTTTGGACCGTGGCAAAAGAAGAGAGGAGCGCCTTAGTGGCGCTCCTCTCCGCTTTGTTGTCAGGGAGCTTTGATGCAGTCCACGGGACAGCAGTCAACGCAAGCGCCGCAATCGGTGCAAGCATCGGCGTCGATAACGCGGACATCACCCTTTTCGGAGATAGCGCCGAGCGGACAGGAATCGTCGCAGGCACCACAGTTGATACATTCGTCAGTGATGGTATAGGCCAAGGGATTCACCTCCTTTTCTTTAAGATAGGATCCATGGCTGGATGCCATTGCGGTATATATACAACAGCTTCAGTTTCCTTGTCCACCCTAAAGCAGCCTATTGGTGATCCTCTCCATAAAAGCCCTTGCAATTCCCAGGGCTGTGCTTTAGTATTTCCAGGTTTGTATCGGATAAGGAAGGCGCTGTTTTTATAAAAAAGCGTTTTATTGTTCAGGAGTTAGGCAGCCTGTCGACGGTCTGCCAAACCAAAAAGCGAGGGAGAAGGCTTATGGATATTCTTGCACTAAATTGTGGCAGCTCATCGGTAAAGTACCAGCTTTACAACTGGGACAAAAAGGAAGTCATCGCCAAGGGCGTGGTTGAAAGGGTCGGCATCGGCGAATCCTTTATCTCCCATGAAGTGCCCGGTCGCGACGACTACAAAAGTTCCCATGACTGTCCCGACCATACCGTTGCCATCGGTCTGATCATCAAGACCCTGACCGACAAGGAAGTCGGCGTCGTCAAGACCATGGACGAAATCTCCGCGGTCGGCCATCGCGTGGTTCACGGCGGGGAAAAATTTGCCAGCTCGGTCATGATCGACGATGCCGTACTCCAAGGCATCAAGGACGTGCAGCACCTGGCCCCCCTGCATAATCCGCCCAACATCATGGGTATCGAAGCGGCCCAAAAGGTGCTGCCCAACGTTCCCCATATTGCGATCTTCGACACCGCTTTCCATCAGAGCATGCCCGAAGAAGCCTTTATTTATCCGCTGCCTTACGAGTGGTACGAAAAGCACAGCGTGCGTCGTTACGGTTTCCACGGCACCTCCCATCTCTACGTGTCCAAGCGGGCCGCCGTACTGCTCGACAAGGATCCCAAGGAGTGCAACATCATTACCCTGCACATCGGTAACGGTGCCTCCCACGCGGCTATCCGCGGCGGTGTCTGCGTCGATACCAGCATGGGAATGACCCCTCTGGAGGGGGCCGTTATGGGTACCCGCTGTGGCGATATCGACCCTGCGATCCCTACTTTCATGATGGAGTGTGAGGGCTACTCCGCCAAGGAGATGGACAGCATCCTGAACAAGAAGTCCGGTCTGCTCGGCATCACCGGTAAGTACACCGATCGCCGCGATATCGGTGAAGGGATCAAGGCCGGCGACAAGCGCTGCCAGCTGGCCAATGACATCGAAGCCTATCGCATCAAGAAATATATCGGTTCCTACATGGCGGTGCTGGGCAAGGTCGACGCCATCGTCTTCACCGCCGGTGTCGGTGAAATGGGTTCCGAAATTCGCCAGCAGGCTCTCGAAGGGCTCGAGGCCCTGGGGGTCAAGGTCGACAAGGAAAAGAACCTCAAGACCCGCACCAAAAAGGCCGAAGTGGAAATCTCCACCCCCGATTCACCGGTCAAGGTGTTTGTTATCCCCACCGACGAAGAGCTGGTCTTCACCGAAGACGTGGTCGGTATTCTGGAAAAGACCTACTGCGATCACATGGACTTCGACTATACCTTCAAGTCGAAGGACTACGAACGCAAGTAAGTCGATTCGAAACGTTCCATAAAAAAAGGCCGGTGGAATTGCTCCACCGGCCTTTTTTTGTTGTTTGATTGCTTTCAGGTCTGTGATCAGCCCTGAGCCTGAACGGCGGTGATGGCGGTGACGCTGATGATGTCGTCCACCGAGCAGCCGCGGGACAGGTCGTTGACCGGTTTGCCCAGACCCTGAATGATGGGGCCGACGGCTTCGGCACCGGCCAGGCGCTGAACCAGCTTGTAGCCGATGTTGCCGGCATCCAGGTCGGGGAATACCAGGGTGTTGGCCTTGCCTGCCACTGTCGAACCGGGAGCTTTGCTGACGCCGACCTTGGGCACCAGGGCTGCATCGGCCTGCAGTTCGCCGTCGATCTGCAGCTCGGGTGCCATCTCCTTGGCGATGGCCAGGGCTTCGATGACCTTATCCGAGTCTTCGTGCTTGGCGCTGCCTTTGGTGGAGAAGGACAGCATGGCCACCCGCGCATCGACACCGAGGAAGCTTTTGCAGCTGCGGGCGGTGGAGACGGCGATTTCAGCCAGGGCGCGTGCGTCGGGATTGGGGTTGACGGCACAGTCGGCAAACAACATGGAGCCATTTTCACCGTATTCGGGGGTGTTGGTTACCATGATAAAGCAGGACGATACGGTTTTCATGCCGGGTGCGGGGCCGATCACCTGAAACGCGGCGCGCAGCACATTGCCGGTGGTATTATAGGCTCCGGCGACACAGCCGCCTGCATCGCCCTTGCGTACCATCATGGCACCGAAGAACAGATTGTCCTCGGCGGTCAGCAGCTTCAGGGCATCTTCACGGGACAGGCCCTTTTTCTTGCGAATTTCGACCAGTTCGTCTGCGTAGGCGTCGAGTTGAGGCGCGCTTTTGGGGTCGAGCAGGGTGACGCCCTCGAGGGAAACACCAAGTTCGGCAGCTTTGGCCTGCAGGGCAGCGGGCGCGCCCAGCAGTACGACATTGGCGAGACTGTCTTTTACGATCGGGCCGGCAGCCTGAATCATGCGGTCGTCGTAGCCTTCGGGCAGTACGACCGTCTGCAGGCTCTGACGGGCTTTTGCCTTGATCTGATCTACTAAATGCATTGCTTCCTCCTTCGTGGCAGCAGGGAATGGGTATACGTTAGCGGTCCCTTTTATACTTTATGGAATACCGAGGGTCAACCTATTTTGTCCCCTCTAATCCGCTGTTGATCGAGGCCGAACGAATCATTGCTGGCATCCTGTTCCGAGCTTACTGTATAATGCCTTCTATGCTAAAGACCATAGCTGGAGCCTGCTACCCCCAATGAACATTCATGGCCGGCATGATGCCATTCTCGCAGGATTCATTCTCTGTTCACTGTTGTTGCACTTTTTGCTGCTGCATTTTCTTCCCGCCCGTTCTTTGATCGGCCCGCGGCAGAAGGCGCCGGTAGTCGTCGAGGTGCGGCCGCCGCAGGACCGCGACCGGGAACTCGATCTGCCGCCTCAACCGGATCAACCGGAGCCTCGTAAAACGCCGGCAAAGCGCCTCGGTCCGAGCAACCGCACGGTGCCGAAGGAGATTGCTCCCAAGGGTGACGCGCCCGAGGACCGATTGCCGGTTCCCAAACCGCCGGTGCAGTCGAAGCCCCGCCAACCGTCGCCGACCACCAAGGCGCCAGCTGCGGCCTCTTTGCCCGATCCCGCCGCCATCGACCTTAACCTGGCGCAGAACACCCGGTCGCGCTATCAAGAAGAATGGCGGCGTAAATATCGCAAGGATGTCGAAGCTGGGGATGCTGTCTGGCTCGATACGGAAAAGGACATTCTATTGTCTTTTTTCGATCGCTTTCGGCGCAATATCTACAATGTCTGGAATTATCCGCCACAGGCGGCGAAGCGCAGAGAACAGGGGGTTTGCCTGCTGGAGATCATCATTAATCGCGACGGCAGTGTTGAAGCCGTTAAGCCTTTGGAAAGCTCCGGCTTTCCGACTCTCGACCGGGAAGCCGTGGCAGCGGTCTATCGTGGCGCGTCCTATGGGGCGTTGCCCAGCGCCTATACGGACGACAAGCTGAAAATTATGGCCTTTTTCCAGTATCGGCTGTCTCTCAGCGGTCAGCGCGGCGGTGACATCTTCGGTGCCCGGTAAGGGGCGCTTCTAAACTCCTTCGACGAAGTCCTGGTAGTCGTCGCTTTCGAGCAGATCCTCTAGCTCCGCCGAAACCGCGATTTTGATCCGCAGCAGCCAGCCGTCTTCATAAGGCGAATGATGCAGCCATTCCGGTGAGTCCGCCAAGGCGTCGTTGGTCTCCAGGACCTCCCCGGTCAAAGGGGCATAAAGGTCAAGCAGCGTGTTCACCGACTTGGCTGTTGCCATGGGGCTGCCAAGTTCCAGCAGATCGCCCGGTTCGGGAAGCTCGATAGACGTTAGTTCTTCCAAATCTTCCTGCAGATATTCTGTCACGCCGATGGTGGCGGTATCTCCTTCCACCCGCAGCCAGAGGTGTTTCTCCGTATAAAGCAATTCCTCAGGTATTTCCATTCTTTCCTCCAAAACCTGATTTCAAGTAGAACTTTATTTGGCACTGCGCAACGCTGCCTGCGTCTTGTTGTCCGCTGACCTGAAAAAACTATACGAGAAGGCTCAGGTCCTGTAAAGCCGGAAAGCCAGGTCTTCAGAGGGGGGTGCTATGGAGGTTCTGCTCAAGGCGCTGTAACCGGTTGATCCGTTCATTTTCCGGCAGCTCGCTGATCTGCCTGGCCGCCTGGTAAAACCTCTCAAAATCATTGCCCTGCAGGGCAAACAGGGCACGAAAACTTGGCACCAATTGGCGATAGGTGTTGACCGAAGCCAGTTTGGCGTTGTTGAGCTGGTCTGTTACCCAGCGATCGTAACCGCAATCGTTGCCCCGGTCTTTTTTCCATCGATCATAATCGGCGATAAAGGATGCGAGCAGTCTGGCTTTTGCCTGCCGCTTGCAAGCGGGGCACAGGGGTTGGTGATAGAGATCCGCAAGTTGCTGGCGAAGGCTGCCCAGCAGTTGGGTGAAGTCCTCTTCCCGCTGTAACTGCTGTCGATAAACGGCTGCCGCCCCAGGAGAACCGTTGTGGGCCAGCCATTGTTCGACCCCCAGTTGTTCAACGGCCATGGCAAAGCCTTCGCTGAAAGCCGGGTCATTTTGGAGGAATAGTTGTTGATGGGCCAGTTCGTGAAAGATGATTCCTGCCCGATCGGCAGGCGATCTGCTCAGAAAGGTGTTCAGCACCGGATCGTCGAACCAGCCCAGGGTGGAGTAGGCGGAAACCCCGTAAAGATAAGTGTCATGTCCCTGGCGGTGCAGTTCTGCGGCAAAGGATTCAGCGCGCTGGCGTTCAAAAAAACCTTGATAGGGGAGGCAGCCGGCGACGGGAAAGCACCAGCGCAGCGGTTGCAGAGCGAACTCTTTGGCGGCGACCACGTTCCAGGTGGCGTAGGGACGTTGCAAATCGCTGTAGCTTCGGTAGCTGCCGTTGTCGGGAAGCTGTAGCTCGGTGCTGGCAAAATCTCGGATGCGGGAAAATTCTCGCAGTTGTTCAGCCAGTTCGTCGGGTGTGGCAGGATCGGAGAGGAGCTTGGAGATGGGGGTTCTGCCGTTTAGCAGAGCCAGATGTCCCAGGGTGCAGTGGGCATAATAGCCGAGCTGACCGCAGCCGGCCAATACCATCAGGCCTGCCATTACCGGTAAGGTTCTGATCAGTCTTTTGAGGTTCAGCCTGTTCTCCTGAAGCGAAAGCGCAAACCTTGGTCCGTAAGGCGGACGCAAAAATCCCCGGCTATAAGCCGGGGATTTTCAATAACTGTTATTCGTTGGCCGCTTTTGGGCAGCCGCCGCAACCCTTGCCAGCTGCTGCGGACGAGCAGACCGGCTTGGCGGCGGACTTTGAATAACCCTGCTGGTACCAGCCGCTGCCCTTGAGGGCAAAGGCCGTTTGGGAGATCAGTTTGTTGACCGGGCCGTCACAGGCTTGGCATTCGGTCAGCGGATCGTCGGAAAACTTTTGCCTGGTTTCAAAAACCAGACCGCACTCTTCGCATTGGTACTCGTACATCGGCATGGGGCTACCTCCAGGTTTTTTATCGTCGCCAATCTAACCACTTACCTCCTGCTTGTCAAGGGGCCACGACAGCGTTCGAGGGTCCCCAGGGGCTGCCGGCACTTTTTTGTTGTCAAGAAGTAGCTGAGTCGTGGTATAAGGAAAAGCTAATCGTGCCAACTGTCGGGCTACCTCCACCGGTCAACGGCCTTGAGCCGTACTTCCTGCCTGCCGACAAGCTCCATTCTGCGCCAGGTTGTCAGGGAGGGAGATGAGCTTCTCAGGTCTAACAGAGCAAAGGATTTCACGCCTTTGGTTGTTTCTGATGGGGGGCTGCCTGTTTGGCAGCCTTCTCGCAGGCAGTGGGCTGGCCGAGGGAGCGACGTCACTGCTACGCCTCGGTGACGGCGCGGAACGTTACGAGGTCGGTCCCCATCTGGAAATACTGGAAGATGCCAAGGGGCAGTGGGCCATCGACGATGTCGCCAAACCCGCTTTCAACGCAGCTTTCTCTCCGGTCCATTCCTCTACCGTCAATCGCGGTGTCAGCTCTTCCACCTATTGGGTAAGGTTTTCTCTCTGCCCGTTGCCGGGTAGCGTCTCTGCCTGGTCCCGTAAAGTTTCCTGGCTGCTCGATATCGGCTGGCCCTTTTTTGCCAGTGCCGACGCCTATCTGGTCAGCGGCGGGGCGGCAGGTGTCCAAGCGGAGATCGTGCCGTTCCGTTTTTTCGATGTTTACCGCCCCATTGGCGGCAGATTCTCGGAAAATCAGGGGCTGCTGGCCCGGTTGCCAAAACTCTCCGCCGCCGAACAGACGATTTATCTGCGCTTGCGCCCTGACGGTGTCTTTTTTCTTCATCCGGTGGTCTGTACCGTCAAAAGCTATTTCGAAGCCTCGACTCTGCGGATGCTCTGGTTCGGTCTCTATTTCGGCATTCTGCTGGCGCTGCTGCTCTATAACCTGTTTCTCTATTTCTGCCTGCGCGATCACAGCTATCTCTGGTATGTGACTTCCATCGCGGCGATCGGGGCCTACTTTTTGGGGGTCGACCGGCTGACCTTCGAATTCCTCTTCGACTATCCGCCGACCACGGTCTTGCGCCTCAGTTTAGTAGCTCTGGCCGTCAGTCTGATTGCCATGGTGTTGTTCGCCCGTTCTTTTTTGCGGACCTGGGAGCGGGCGCCGCGGATGGATCGCGTGATTCAAGGGCTTCTGGTTGCCTTGGTGGCGGCCCTGTTGCTGGTTCCCTTTGCCCCCATTGCCTTTCTTATCCAGTGGTATTTGGTGGTCGGAGGTCTTGTTCCCTTTGTGGTCATCGCGGCGGCCTGGGCCTGTTGGCGAAGTGGTTATCGCCCGGCACGGTTTCTGGTTTTATCGTGGGCCCTTTACGGTTTCTGCGGCTTGATTTACGCGTTAACCTTTCAAGGCTGGGTGCCCTTCAACTATTTCAGCTTTCACAGTTTTCAGATCGGCTCCGCCCTGGAGGCGATTCTGCTCTCTTTTGCCCTGGCCGACCGGATCAACCTGCTGCGCCTGGAACGCGAAGAACTGAGCCACAGCGAACGGCGCCACAAGGAGTTGGCCGTAACCGATGTGCTGACCGAGCTCTACAATCGTCGCTATTTCGAAACGCAGATCGATCTCGAGATCGAAGGGGTAGACCGGCTCGGTCAAAAACTGACCCTGATGATGCTGGATGTGGATAATTTCAAGGCGTTCAACGATCGCTACGGCCACCAGGAAGGAGACCGAGTACTGGCCACGCTGGGAAGGGTCATGCTTTCCTGCGTCAGGGGCAAGGATGTGGCCTGCCGGTATGGTGGCGAGGAGTTCACCATTATCTTGCCGGGCGGGCAGAATTCGACGGCCGTGGAAATCTACGAAAGGATTAACGGCGAACTGGAAGCCCACCGGTTCGGATCTGAAGGACAGAATGCCGGCCGGATAACCATGAGCATCGGCGTGGCGGAGCATCTGCCGGGCGAACCGGCGGAGAATCTGGTGCGCCGCGCCGATCAGGCTCTGTACGAAGCCAAGGCTCGAGGCAGAAACCAGATCATCATTGCCAGCCGGGAACCGGAAGCGGTCTTTTTCTCCTGTTTCGGTTCCTCTTCTTCCAACGACCAGCCCCATCTCTAACTGCTTGTAGGTCGAAATTTTTGCTTAGCCATCTCATGACTTTTTGCGAAAGCATCAGGCTTTGGCCGATGTGGTTCCGGCGGTCTGCTGCTGGTGAAGTGCCGCATGCAAGGCCACTTGAATAGCCCCTTGTACCGCCTGCTCTTTCTTTGCCCTTTCCACGTTCTCACTTCGATTGCGATCCGCCAGCACTGCGCAGATGCAGGCCGCGGCAAAGCCGTAGACCCCAGCCATCTTGAATAGGGTGCCGGCCTCCATTTCGTAGTTGGAAATGTTGAGCCGTCGGTATTCGTCGGTGATGCCCTGCAGACGCCGCAGCAGGTGAGGGTTGGCTGACGATTGGGTCCGTTCCTGACCTTCGTAGAACGTGTCGACGGAAGCGGTGATGCCGAGATGCCAGGGCACATCGAGTGTACGGGCTGCTTCGACCAGAGCGACGGTGAGAAAGGGATCGGCTGCCGCCGGATATTCGAGGGGGGCGATATCCTCGGCAGCCCCCTGGCGGCAGAGGGCCGCTTTACTGATCACCACGCTGCCGGTTGTTATGTTGTCAGCGATGGCACCGCAGGTGCCGACTCGAATAATCTGGCGAATGCCGACCTGATAGAGTTCGTTGACTACGATGCTCAGCGACGGTCCGCCCATGCCGCTGGTGGCGATCAGCAGGGGGCGACCATTTACCAGGTTAACCAGATAGCTGTTAAGACCACGCTGTCGGGACAGGGTTTTGAGCAGCGTCACCCCCGGCGTCTGCTCGGCGATCTGGCGGCTGCGTTCGGGGTCTCCGCACAGCAGCGCCATGACCGGGGCAGGGTCGCCCAGATCCTGGCGGCCGAAACCGATATGGTAGAGGGGCTCATGGTTCATGGGACTTACCTTCGTTGCCGGGATGGGCAAAGGGGGCCGGCAGCAGGGAGGCGAGAGAGGTCTCCAGTCGTTCACGGCCCTCGCAGATGGCGATCACCGTTAGCTCGGCGCCGAACTCCTGCAGTACCTGGCGGCAGGCGCCACAGGGCGCGGTCGGGGCCGCAGTCGGAGTGTAGATGGCAACGGCGACGATCCGTCGCTCCCCCTGGGAGACGGCATTGAACAGCGCAACCCGCTCGGCACAGCAGGTCAGCCCCAGGGAGGCATTTTCAACGTTACAACCGGCCAGGATGCGACCGCTGTCGGTCAGCACCGCCGCCCCGACCGGAAATGTGCTGTAGGGAGCGTAACTATGCTGGCAAGCCTGGTGGGCCGCATCCTCCAGGGCCAATTTTTGTGCTGGGGTCAGTTTTTTCATTGCGAATACTCAGCTCCCTTCCGGGGCCTCATTCAGCGGCGCTGCCAGCGCAGCCAGAGGTCTAGCACTTTTTTCAGCCCCGGGGTCAGGCGGCTACGGTTGTAGGCGTCGGCCAGTTTTTTGATCGCTTCGGCCTGGGTCGGGTAAGGGTGCAGCGTCCGACCGATGGCCGTCAGGCCGAGTCCGTTGGTGACGGCCAGCGCCAGTTCGCCGATCATCTCGCCGGCATGCTGGGCGACGATTGTGGCACCGAGGATTTTGTCGCTGCCCTTTTTCAGATGGACCCGGGCAAACCCTTCCGTTTCCCCGTCGATCCGGGCCCGGTCGGTATCGTCCAGAGGCACGGTCAGGGTGGTGACTTGGTAACCGCGGTCGCGTGCTTCTTTTTCATACATACCGACGTGAGCAATCTCGGGAGAGGTATAGGTCGCCCAGGGAATGACCAGCCGTGAATTGCGCTGTCTGCCCATGAACAGAGCGTTGGCGATGACGATCCGCGCCTGGGCGTCAGCGGTGTGGGTGAACTTGTAGCGGGAACAGACATCTCCGGCGGCGAAAATGCGCGGATTACTGGTCTGCAGGCGGTCATTGACCTTTATCCCCGACTTGGGGTGGTAGTCGATGCCGGCTTTTTCCAGGTCGAGACCGTCGACATTTGGCGCCCGGCCGATGCCGATCAGGATCTGGTCGACGGCCAGTGTGTCACTGTGGCCGTCGTCTACATAGGTGATGATTCGCTCTGAGCCCCGACGCTCGACATGCTGGGTGCGGACGTTGAAACAGAGACGGATTCCTTCTGCGGTAAAAGCCTTACGTACGATCTCGGCAGCGTCCCGATCTTCCCGTGGCAGCAGCCGGGGGCCGTATTCGAAGATGGTCACCTCACTGCCGAGACGGGCAAAGGCCTGGGCCAGTTCGCAGCCGATGGGGCCGGCTCCGAACACCGCCAGCCGCTCCGGTAGCTCGGTTAGGGCAAAGACCGTTTCGTTGGTCAGGTAACCGCTCTCCTCCAGCCCCGCTAGCGGTGGAACAGCGGCCCGGGCGCCAGTGCAGATGGCAGCTTTTTTGAAACGCAGGATCTTGTCGCCGACCTGCAGCCGGTCGGGGCCGGCAAAGCGGCCATGGCCGAAGAAGACATCGACCCCGAGTTCCCGGCTGAACCGCTGCGCCGAGTCGTGGTCGCTCAATCCGGCCCGGATCTTTTCCATGCGCGCCATGACGCCGGCAAAGTTTGCTCGGAGGTTCGCTCCGTCAAGAGCGCCGAGCAGCCCGGTATTGCGGGCGTTATGCAGCGCCCGGCCGGAGCGAACCACGCTTTTGGAGGGGACACAGCCGTTGTTGAGACAGTCACCGCCCAGCAGGGCGTTCTCTACCAAAGCCACCTTGGCACCGAGGCCGGCTGCACCGGCGGCCGTTACTAGACCGGCAGGCCCCCCGCCGAGTACCACCAGGTTGTAACGGGGGGCCGGTTGCGGATTCTCCCAACCGGCCGGGTGAACATTGTCAATCAGGGTTTGGTTGTTTTCGCTGGATGGCAAAACAGTGGACGGTTCGTTCATGGGGCCGCTCCAGGGGGGCATGGCATGAGCATCATCAAACAGACAATAAACGCAAAAAAAGTATAGCAGGAAAAGGTGGCCGCCTAAGTTGCTTCCGGTGGCCCTTAACGTTTTTTGCGGCGGAACAGATTGGTTTTGAGGCTGGAGATCCGGTCGAGAAAGAGCAAGCCGTCGAGATGGTCGAGTTCGTGCTGGATGGCCACTGCTTCGAAGCCGGTGGCGCGAATGACCCGGCGGTCGCCGCAGCGATCAAGAAATTGCACAAGGATTTCCTCGGCCCGGGCCACGTTGCCGGTGTAGTCGGGAACGCTCATGCAGCCTTCGCGCATGATCTTCTGTCCTGATTGCTCGAGGATTTCCGGATTGATCATCACCAGTTGGCCGTGGTTGTTGTCCCGCCCGAGTTTGCTGCCCGAGACATCGACCACCACCGCCCGCCGGGAGACGCCGATTTGCGGCGCCGCCACTCCGACCGAGTGGCCGGAGTCGATCATGGTGTCGAGCAGATCCTGGATCAGGACACCGGTTTCTTCATCGAGCTTGGCGATCGGTGCACAGGCCGTTTTTAGCCGCGCATCGGGGTAGTACAGAATTTCCCGAACCGCCATCGCTTACAGCTCCACCGGGGTGATGTCCCGCACCGAAATGTCGACTTGCAGCTTGGCCTTCAGCTCGGCCATCACTTCGGTCAACTGTTCCAGGGAGATGTTGGGGGGTAGAATCGCTTCGATCATCATGACGTAGACCGGGCGTTCCGGCGGGCCGACCAGCTTGGTGTTGAGGTCGGTGATATTGATCTGCCGGTCGCCCAGTTCTTTGACCACCGGATAGACGATGCCCGGTTTGTCCGAGCCGTAGACCGAGATCAGACAGAATTCACCGTGCAGCTGCGGCGAAGCTTCGCCGCCGGGCTGCAGGACCCGGACAAAGACCGACAGGCCGCTCTCTTCCAGGGAATCGAAGGCCTCGCCGAAGCTTTCCAGAGAATCGTATTGCGGATGGGAGATGATCAGGATCATGGCGAACTGGCCACCGAGGATGGTGCAGCTCGAATCGGCGATATTACAGCCGAGGCGGTAGAGAGTTTCAGTGACCTGGGCGACGATGCCCGGATGGTCGCGGCCGATGACGGTCAGTGCAAAATGGCTCATGGCGGCCTCCTGCTGAGGTGGGTTGAAGGGGCAATGTTTTGCATTATCGATGCAATTCTTCTAACATGCCTGGTAGAAAAATACCATCGCAGAAAAAGCCATCTTTTTGCAGGAGACAGGACATTGTTGAAACGACACGATCTAGCTATTACCTTCTTTAAGGCTTCCGGTCCCGGCGGTCAGAAAAAGAACAAGACCGAGACGGCGGTGCGCATCAAACATCTGCCGACCGGGATCATGGTTACCGCCACCGAGGAGCGCTCCCAGCAGCGCAATCTGGATCGGGCTCTGGAGCGCCTCGAAGAGCGGCTACGGGCACTGCGTCAGCGTCCTGCACGGCGGATTGCGACCCGTCCCGGTCGTGCTGCCCGCGAACGGCGGCTGCAGCAGAAACGGCAACGTTCGGAACTGAAACGCGGCCGAAAGGATCGGGACTACTGATGCCTTCAGGGCGCTTGAATGACCACCGAAGCGCCGCTGTCGAAGGGGTTGGTTCTTAGGGCCAGGGAATAGAGGAACGGGTAGTTGCGTTGCAATTGCTGTACGTAGAGCAGCCACTGCCGCACCAGCTGCGCGTAGGCGCGGCGGATGTCGCCGCACAGGTGGTCGGTGTCGCTCTCCGGCAGGCCGTCGAGGGTTTCGCGGTGCTGCAGTTCTTCCTTGAGGTGCATGACGGCGATGAGCAGATCGGTAAAGGACTCGTGCTCCAGTATGTAGGGGCTTTCCAGCAGCCGTATCAGCAAAGGTGACTGCTCGCCGAGAAAGGCGCGCAGGCGGTCGAGGTCGATGCACTCGACATCGACCTTATAAAGATGGCCTTCGAGTTCTTTGAGGGCCTGTTGGTAGTCGCGGGCGGACCAGTTATTGTCCAGGGTGAGGATCTGAGCCAGTTCGTTGCCGTGGCAATCTGCCGCCGCAAAGAAACGTATCAGCCCGGTCCCCGCTTCACTGAAAAAAAGTCCGATCACCATTTGCAGTTTTTGCAGGCGGATTTCGTTGTTGCGCCGGTCGAGAAAGATTTCCGTGGCATTGGCCAGCAAGCTGACGAAGGTGCCGACCCCGGCAATGATCAGGACGATGGCTAGCCCCTTGCCTGCAGCGGTGGCCGGTGAGATGTCGCCGTAGCCGACGGTGGCGATGGTGACAATGGTGAAATAGGCGGCATCGGCCAGAGAGAGCTGTTCGACAAGCATGAAACCGCAGGTTCCGGTCAGCATCACTAATATGAAAATGGTCAGATAGACGAACAGACGGGTCTTTTCGGTGCGGGAAAACATGGGTGTCTTTTCTTCAGCTAGAGGTCTATGGCTGTTGCAGGGGTAATGGTTTCAGGGGCAGCTGAGGCCGCTCGTAGTGACCACCATCGCCTCAACGGCCCGATCCAGAAAACTAGGCAGAGCAGGGCGGTTGGCCAGCGGGGCAGGACACCCAGAGTCGGCAGTAGCAGGGTAGCGACAGTCAGGGCGAAGGTCCAGAGAAAAATCAGCCCGCGCAGGGGGCCAGCCGGCTGCAGGGGCAGGTCCGGAAAGAGTCCGGCCCGCTGCAGGTCGGCCCAGTGGCGCAGGGCGAACGACCAGAAATGAGGCAGCTGCCAGAGCAGCAGCAGGCCGCCCAGCAGGACCATGCGGTGGTCACCGGGCCGGCCGCCGCCGGCCAGCCAGCCGAGGCAGGGGGCCAGGCTGCCGCAGCAAGCGCCAGGCAGCAAGGCCAGCGCGGTGTGCTTTTTCAGCGGAGTGTAGAGGCCGTTGTAGCAGAGCAAGGCCGCAGCCCCGGCCATAGCGCTGCGCCAGTTGCACAGAGCCAGCAGCACCAAGCCGAGGCTGCCGGAAACCGTTGCGGCGACCAGCACCGCAGGCGGCCGTAGGCGGCCAGCCGCCAAAGGCCGGTTGCGGGTGCGGATCATGCGGGCATCGCTGTGTCGCTCCTGGATTTGATTGAGCATGGTACCGCAGGCGGCCAGCAGCCAGGTGCCGCAGGCCAAAGGCAGGGCAGCGGCCAGGTGGGCGCCGGGACAGAGCAGCAGCCCGGTCAGGGCGGCCGCGGCCACCGCGCCGCAGAGGCGAATGCGCAGCAGGCTGGTTATCATGGTCCAGCCGGTGCGGCCGACAACGGCTCGCTGCACAGATAATCGACCAGAGTTTGCAATTCGTCCGGTGGAATCTGCCCCTGGTAGGAGGGCATGACCGGCGGATAACCCTGCACCAGATCGGCCTGGGGCTGCAGGATGGAGCGCCGCACATAGTCCTGGTTGGCGGTCAGGGTCCGTTCCCGGCCGTCGCTCAGCACCTGCGTCTGGCGGCCGAACAGGCCAAGAAAACTCGGTCCGACCCGCCGGCTGCCATCCAGCGAGTGGCAGCCGGTGCAGCCGTGGCGGCTCAGCAGGGCCGGGCCGCCGGCGGCAGACGGCTTTTTGCTTTTTTCCAGCCAGGCGCTGAATTGCGCTTCCGGCAAGGCCTCCACGGTGGTGACCATGGACGAATGGCTGACGCCGCAATATTCGGCGCAAAAGAGGTCGTAGGAGCCCACTTCCGGGGCCCGGAACCAGACGTAGGTGGTGATGCCGGGCACGGCGTCCTTTTTGACCCGAAAGGCCGGGATATAGAGGCTGTGCAACACATCACGCGATACGATCGCCACCCGTACCGCCCTGCCCACCGGCACATAGAGGCGGTCGCTGCTGCGACCGTTTTCGTAGCTGAAATTCCAGGACCACTTGCGGCCCTCGGCCTGCACCTTGAGCGCATCGGGCGGCACGTCGATCAATTTCAGATAACCCTCCCAGCTGTACCAGAACATGCTCAGCACGATCAGGGTCGGGATCAGGGTCCAGACCAGTTCCAGCCAGAGCTTGGAACTGGGGCTCGGCTGCGGCTGTGGATGGCGGCGGCGGTGGTAGCGGACCACGAAGACCACCATGGTCGCGGTAATGCCGACCAGCAGCAGGGCGGCGATGCCGAAGATGTAGAGAAAGACGGCGTCGACAGCTTCGATGGTAGTAAAGGGCAGATCGGTCACGGTCGGTCTCAACGGTAGAGGACGTCGAAAAAAGTCAGGCCGATAAAGCTGGCCAGGGTCAACAGGGCGATGAACAGACAGAGCTTGAGCAGTCGGGGCTCGTGTTTCAGGTGCATGAAGTAGAGGACCACCAGGCTCGCCTTCAAGGTGGCGATGCCGAGGGCCGCCCAGATGTTGAGGGCGCCGAGATCGAGACGGGAAACGAATACGGTTATCCCGGTTAGAACCAGCAGCAAAGCCCAGACGGTGGTCAGACAGCGAAAACTGAGAGCCGGATGCGAATATCGGTTCATGAATCCCTCGTTACAGCAGCAGATAGTACAGGGGGAAGATGAAGATCCAGATCAAATCGACCAGGTGCCAGTAGAGGGCGCCGTTTTCCAGCATGACCGGATCCTGTTCGGTAACGCGGCCGCTGCCCACCAGGCCGAGAATCCACAGCAGCAGCGCCGCACCGATCAGCACGTGTAGGCCGTGCAGGCCGGTGGTCACGAAATAGAGGCCGAAAAAGACCTTCTGTCCCGGCGCCGTCTCTTCCAGCCGGGCGCCGCCGGGAAAGAGGCCGTGGTCGAACTTGGCCTGCCATTCGACGCCCTTGTTGACCAGAAACAGCAGCGACGCCAGCACGGTGGCACAGAGCAGCCCCAGGCAGAGGCGCCGCCGCCCCTGTTGCAAGGCACTCAGGGCCAGGGCCACGGTCAGGCTGCTGGTGATCAGCAGTATCGTATTGCCGGTGCCGAGCAGCAGGTCGAGCTGTCGGCCGCCGGCGACGAAATCGGCCGGATAGCGGGCCAGGTAGACGGCGTAGAGTAGAAACAGACCGCCAAACAGCAGCAGTTCCGAAAACAGAAACAGCCACATGCCGAGGCGGGCTGCGGTCGCATCCCGTTGCATGGTCATGGTTTCCCCGCCTGTTGCAGATCGTAGGGTCCGTGGGTTACCTGGGGCGGCTGTGAAAAGCTTTCTGCCGGCGGCGGTGAGGTCAGCACCCATTCGAGGGTCGCGGCCTGCCAGGGGTTGCTGCCGGCTGCCGCGCCGCGCCGCATGCCGCGATAGAGATTGACGAACATCAGCAGCAGGCCGGCGGCCAGCACCCAGGAACCGGCGGTAGCGATCACATTGAGCTGTTGGAATTGCGGCAGATAATCGTAGTAGCGACGGGGCATGCCGTGCAGGCCCACCAGCATCATCGGGAAATAGAGCAGATTGAAGCCGACGAAGATGATGGCCCAGGCGATGGTGGCGGCTTTCATATTGTACATTCGGCCGAAAACCTTCGGCAGCCAGTAATGCAGGGCGGCAAAGAAGGCGAAGCCGGTGCCCCCGAACATGACGTAGTGGAAGTGGCCGACTACGAAGTGGGTGTCGTGGACGTGCACGTCGGTGGCCGCCGAGCCGAGAATCAGGCCGGTCAGGCCGCCGATAGAAAAGAGGAAGACGAAGGCCAGGGCAAAGAGCATCGGTGGCTCAAGGGAGATGGAGCCACGGTAGAGGGTGGCGACCCAGTTGAAGACCTTGACCGCCGACGGGATGGCGACCAGAAAGGTCAGCAGGGAAAAGACCAGGATGGCGGTGTCGCTCATGCCGCTGACGAACATGTGGTGGCCCCAGACCAGGGAGCCGGCGGCGGCGATGGCGACGCTCGATGCGGCGATGGCCTTGTAGCCGAAGGTCGGTTTGCGGGCGAAGACCGGAATGATCTCCGACACCACCCCCATGGCCGGCAATATCATGATGTAGACCGCCGGGTGGGAGTAGATCCAGAACAGGTGCTGGTAGAGGATCGGATCGCCGCCGCGGCCCGGATCGAACAGGCCGAGGCCGATCAGCCGTTCGACCATCAGCAGCACCATGGTGATGCCGAGCACCGGAGTGGCGAGAATCTGCACCCAGGCGGTGGCGTAGAGGGACCAGACGAAGAGCGGCAGCCGCCCCCAGTGCATGCCCGGCGCCCGCAGGCGATGGATCGTGGTGACGAAGTTGACCCCGGTCAGAATCGAGGAAAAGCCGATGATGAACACCGCCAGCAGGGCCAGCGAGACGTTGGTCGGGGTTTCGGAACTGAAGGGCACGTAGAAGGTCCAGCCGGTATCCGGCGGCCCGCCGCCGCTGAACAGGGAGGTCAGGGCCATGAAGGCGCCAAGGATATAGAGCCACCAGGAGAGCAGGTTGAGGCGCGGAAAGGCCACATCCCGGGCGCCGATCTGCAGCGGCAGCATGAGGTTGCCGAAGGCGCCGGGGATGCCGGGGATGATAAACAGAAAGATCATTACCACGCCGTGCAGGGTAAAGAGGGCGTTGTAGGTCTGAGCCGTGGCGATGGTCGGTCCGGGAGCGATGAGTTCCAGGCGCAGCAGCACGCCCAGCGCCACCCCGGCGAGGAAAAAAGCGCCGACCGAATAGAGATAGAGCAGGCCGATGCGCTTGTGGTCGACGGAGAAGATCCAGTCGAAGAGCAGTGGCTGCCGGTCGGAAGCCTGAAGAAAACCGCGGTCATTTTGCTTGGCCATAGGATGACAGCTTTCCGTGCTTGGTTAACAGGCTGCATAGAGGCCCGGCCACGGGCCTGTCGGCAGCGGGGTCAGCGTTTGCGACCAGAAATAAACAGAAACAGCAGAAAACCGCCGGCCGTGACCAGGATCACCGTGGCGGCGATGCGCAGCAGGTTGAACACATAGTGCTTTTGTTGCGAGTCGTAGCTGAAGCAGAAGCGCACCACCTTGCGGATGGTACTGCCGAGGCGCCCCTCGCTGGCCTCGGTAAGAGCCAGGGTCAGGTCCATGGGCAGCATACGGGTGCCGTGCAGGTAGCGGACGATGCGGCCCTCGCCGGTGACGACGAAGATCACCACCGGATGGAGAAAGTCATTGCCCTGGCGCAGGTAGCGGTAGCCGGCCGCTTCGGTCAGAGCCCGGCTGGCGTCGGCCTCACCGGTCAGAAAACGCCAGCCTTGCTCCGGAAAGGGTTGGCCCATGGCGGTCAGGTAGGTCTTGCGCGCCGCCCGGGCCGCCGCCGGGGTATCGAGCTCATCGAAACTGATGGACAGCACCCGATAGTCCTGCGCCGGCTGCATCTTGACCAGCGGCAGGTTGCGGGCCAGGTCGGCCTGCAAAAAAGCGCAGACGTTGGGACAGCTGTAGTAGATGGGGACGATGATGGTTGGGCCGGTAATGAGTTCGCGCAAGGCCACCGACTGGCCCTCTTCATCCCGAAAGGTCAGGTCAAGGGGGATGAAAGCGCCGAGCTTCTCATCGATGCCGACCTGATTGTTCGGCATCGCCTGTGCTGAATGTTCATGCCGGTGTTGCGGGGCCTGTTGTTCGGTCTGCTGACCGTGGTGCTGCATAGGGGCCGTGCCGGTCATGTCTGATTCAGCGGCTGACTGAGTTGCGCCGGCCCTGGTCGCTAGCAGGCAGAGCAGGCCGGCCAAGGCCAGTAGCGTCAGCAAGGACAGGCGGCTGTTTTTGAGCAAGGTTTGCCGCGCAAATGAGACGTTGCAGATCATCGAGGCCTCGATCGATTGGGCGGAAGGGTGCTAAACGGATGAATCAACTCATGAAATTATACGCAAAACAGTTCATTATGCAAAGCCTCCTTGCCGATGGACTGTCCTTGTTGCCGGGACTCCACGGTTCTGCTAGCATGGCAGCCAAGTTTGATGGGTTCGCAAAAAGCCATGAGATGGCTAAGTAAAAATTTCGACCTACAAGGCGTAGTGCTTTTTCAGGGGTGAAGGCATACATATGGTATGTCGAAGTCTTGAAAAAACACTGCAACGCAGTAGGACGGACTTTTTGCGACGGCATCAAGTTTGCAACAAAAGGACTGCTGCAATCAGCCCCATGAATAGACATTCTGCCGAAGGAAAAGACCATGTCGCAATGCGATGAACGTCTGACTGAACTTGAAATCCGCTATACCCATCAGGCTCGTCTCATCGAGGACCTGAACGAGGTGGTCACCGAATGCAACCAGCGCATTGCCCGGCTGGAAAAGGATAACGGCCGCCTGCGGGAGATGGTGAAGTCCTTTGCCCCCGAGTTGGCGGAATCTCCCGATGAGTAAGGAGTTCAACAAAAGAAAGCTGTGGCGCGATTTGCAGCAGGCGCTGCTCATCGCTCTGCTGGCTGCTGCGGTCGGCCTGGCGGTCAACAGTCAGCTGCTTTGGCGGGTGTTGTCCGGCCGGACCCTGAACGCCGTGCCGGCTACCGTCGACGGACCGGCTGAAACGACCCTGCCCCTGCCGGTGGAACTGGCCGAGGTGCGCGAACTTCAGGGTTCTACTACCCTGTTCATCGATGCCCGCAGCCGGACGGCTTTCGCCGAAGGCCATCTGCCCGCTGCCCGTTCCCTGCCCCGGGGTGAAGAAGTTGCAGGGGTGGGCGCTCTGCAGGCTGAGGTGCCCTTGAGCACGCCACTCATCGTTTACTGCAGCGGTTACGACTGCAATGACTCTTTTGTGCTGGCCGAGGGATTGATCGCCGCAGGCTACCGGCAGGTGCGGATCTTTGAAGGCGGCTTTCCCGAATGGCGGGACGCCGGGCTGCCGGTAGAGGGGGCGCAGCCATGACAAGCTTGCGCAGCATGCTCTATCACGGCAGCCGGCTGCTGCTCGGCGCCCTTTTCTGTTATGCCGGACTGGTCAAGGCTCTGGATGTGGTGGCCTTCGCCGGTAGTGTGGCCAACTATCAGCTGCTGCCCTATCAGCTCAATTTTCTGGTCGCTGGCCTGTTGCCTTATGTCGAGCTGGCCGCCGGCCTGCTGTTGCTGGCCGGGCTTCAGGTGCGACCGGCCGTGTTGCTGGTAGCCGGGATGAACGGGGTGTTTATAGTCGCCCTGTTTTCCGTTATCCTGCGTGGCCTCGATATCGACTGCGGCTGTTTTCGGCCCGGCGGCGAAGGGCATACCAGCGCTCAGCTGGCCCTGCTGCGGGACGCCGGCATCATGCTGCTGGCCCTAGTGACCTGGTTCTGCGCCGACCGTCGCAATGGTTGAAGGCCTGTCCGTGTTGTTGCTGCAGCCGCCGGCGATCAAGCCGGCCAGCCCGCCCCTTGGCCTGGCCGTGCTGCTCGGCCACCTGCGCCGCCAGGGGATAGAGGCCCGGGCTCTCGACGCCAATCTGGCCGCCTACCGTTATCTGCTGCAGCCTGAACGGTTGGCCGCGATGGCTCCGGCACCTTTGAATACGGCTCAGCACCGGGCTCTGAAGCACGTTTCGCGGTCCTGGAATCTGCTCGCTTCTCCTGCCGCCTGCCGCTCCTTTGCTCGCTATCAAAGCGCCGTTCAGCATCTGAATACCGCGCTGGGCGTTTATCGCGGCACGAGCGGCGACGAGCGCCTGACCCTCGGCGACTATCGGCACGGGGGGCGTTCGGAATTCTCTCTGCACGATCTGCAACAGCTGGCCGCCGGCGAAGCCTCAACGCTGTTTGGTGCCTACTTTGCTGAGGAGCTGTTGCCGGCGGTTGCGGCCTGCAAGCCTCGCCTTATCGCCCTGTCTATCAACTATCGCCACCAGCTTTTGCCGGCTTTCGAGCTGGCGGGACTGCTACGCCGCGCCCTGCCCGGCGTGAAGCTGGTGGCTGGCGGTGGCATGCTGACTTCCTGGCGGGGGGTGTTGGAACAGGCCATTGGCGCCCTGGCTCCCTTCGATCATCTGGTGTTCGGCCCGGGGGAAGAGGCTTTGTTGCAGCTGGCTCAGGGCGAGGCCGGTGACGATTTTTTTCTCGAAGGAAGCTCCTGCCTGGCCTTTGAACCGGACTTCAGCGGTCTGACGCCAGCGGCATATCTGAGTCCCGAACCGGTCTTGCCGGTGACCGCCTCGCGGGGCTGTTACTGGCAACGCTGTCTGTTCTGTCCTGAAGCGGTTGCTCCGACCCACCCCTATCGCAGTTGTGCGCCGGCCGAGGTGCCCGACCTGCTGCTGACTCTGGCGCACCGGTGGCGGGTGCGACATTTTCATCTCACCGACAATGCCCTGCCATTGCCGGTGCTAAAGGCACTGGCGGCGCGGCGAGACGAGTTGGCCGGGCTGGCCTGGTACGGCTTCGTTCGTTTCGAAGCAGCGCTGGCCGACCCTCAACTGGTCGATCACTTGGCCGCTGCCGGTTGCCGGATGCTGCAGCTCGGCCTGGAAAGCGGCTCCCAGACGGTTCTTGACCGTCTCGGCAAGGGCACGCGTGTCGCGACGGCCTCGGCGGTGCTGCGTGCCCTGCAGCGGGCCGGCATCGCCACTTATGTTTACGTCATGTTCGGTGTCCCCGACGAAACGGACGAGGACCGCCGTGCGACCCTGCACTTTCTTGAAGAGCATGCCGACGCCATCGGTTTTCTCAACCTGGCGATCATGAATCTGCCTCATCAGTCGGAATTGGCCGCCGGGCGGACAGCAGCAGTCGAAGCAGAAGGTGAGGGGAGTGCGCGGGGGCTTTATCTGACCGGCGCCGCAGAGCAGCAGCGGCGTAGCGAGGCGCGGCGCTTCATCCAGCAAAAGCTGCTTGCCTCGTCGGCCATACGGACCATCGTCAACCGCACTCCGCCGCTATTTACCTCCGATCATGCGTTTTTCTTCGATGCACAAAAGGGGTAGCGGCAGAGGCAAGAACTAGCCGGCCTGGCTTTGTTACAATCTGGCAGCCTCTGATGGCGTCGCAAAAAGTCCACCCTACTGCGTTGCAGTGCTTTTTCAGGACCTCGACATACCATATGTATGCCTTCACCCCTGAAAAACCACTACGCCTTGTAGGGCGAAATTTTTGCTTAGCCATCTTATGAGTTTTTGCGAAAGCATCAGCCTCTTAAAGCGCCGATGGACTTTATGGCGCTCCCTGCGGTACCTCTTCGCTCTTTCTGATTCATGGAGCAGATTTCGTTATGCAAGCTTGGCAACAGAGTATGCGGCAGGCCATGGTCGATCCCGCCGAACTGGCGGAGCGGTTCGGCATCGATTCGGCGCCACTGCGAGAGGTGGCCCGCCGCTATCCCATGCGCATCAGCCCTTATTATCTGAATCTCATCGAAGAGCCCGGCGATCCCCTCTGGCGCCAGTGCGTCCCCGATGTGCGGGAGCTCTCCGACCCGACCCCTTCGCCCGATCCTCTCGATGAGGCACGGCTGTCACCGACCCCGGCGGTGGTGCATCGCTATCCCGATCGGGTGCTGTTGCTGGCCGGCGGAGATTGCGCCACCTACTGCCGGTTTTGTACCCGCAAGCGCAAACTCGGTTGTTCGTCCATGACGGTCAGCGAGACGGACCTTGCCGCCGGTATCGACTATATCGCCAGCCGCTCCGAGGTGCGGGACGTGCTTTTGTCCGGTGGCGACCCCCTGCTTCTTGAGGACGACGAGCTGGAAGCGATTCTGCAGCGCCTGGTCGCCATCCCCCATGTGGAGATGGTGCGTATCGGCAGCGGGCTGCCGGTGACCCTGCCGGAGCGCATTACCGACAATCTGTGCAAGTTGCTGCGCCGTTTCTCGCCCCTCTATCTCAACACCCACTTCAATCATCCTCGGGAACTGACCCCGCAGGCGGCCGCCGCCTGTGCCAGGCTAGCCGATGCCGGTATCGTGCTCGGCAATCAGACGGTGTTGCTGCGCGGGGTCAACGACTCGGCGGACACCCTGGCCACCCTGTGGCGCGGTCTGCTGCAACTGCGGGTGCGGCCCTACTATCTGCACCATATGGATCTGGTGCGCGGCACCGGTCATTTCCGTACTCGCATCGAGGCCGGGTTGGAGATTTTGCAAACGCTGCGCGGGTCTCTGTCCGGCATGGCCCTGCCCCATTACGTCATCGATGCGCCGGGGGGCAGGGGCAAGATTCCGCTGCTGCCCGAATACTTGCTGGAACTTGGTGACAAGGCGCGGCTGCGCACCGCTGATGGCGAGATCATTCAATTTCCAAACTACGAAATATGAATCAGGGACGGGGTTTCCGGAGTAGCTTCACCTTCGCTCTGGGCCCACAATCAGACTTTTTGTCTCACGCCACGCCGCAACGAACGCAACGTAAAACCGGTCTGTTAAACGGGAACCGTTCTTTGTTACATGCCGAGGAATGAGGACTGACCTACACGATTTTGATTGCGTGGCGTCGTTGCGGCGTGGCGTGAGTAAAGGGTTTACGTGTTTTTTCTGCTTTTGCAGCTATTGTGATAAGCCTGAGAAAAGTGCCTGGCCGAGCGCAGGCCGTTTTCAAAAATCGACCTTGACCCCCGAGCGCTCCACGGCCAGTTGCCAGAAGGCCTGCACCACCGGCCGCTGCAGATTCCGCTTGCTGGAACAGAGGCCGACCACATAAGGGTCGAGGACCGGTGCGGTATCGAGAATGCGCACCTCTTCGCGAAACGGGCTGCGGTCCAGAACCAGCTCCGGTACGATGCCGATACCGCAGCCGAGACGGACCATGGCGATGAGCGCCTCGTTGCCGGAGACCTCGGAGGTGATATTGGGGGTGATGCGCCGCTCTTTCAGCCACTGGTCGAGGCGGCGCCGAGACAGGCCGCGTTGCGGCACCACCAGCGGAGCTCGAGACAGGTCGATGATACCGTCGCGCAGAGGCAGTTCGGCAGCATCGCTCTGCAGGGGTGCGATAAACAGCAGTGGCGTGTTGATGATGGGCAGAAACTGCAGCTGGGCCCGATAACGGTCGGGCAAGGCGGCAACCGCCAGATCGATCTCGCCGCTCTGCACCAGAGCCACGGCCCGTTCGGCCACCCCGGTGCGCAACTCCAGCTGAACCTCGCGATAGGCGCTGCGAAAGGCCTCCAGCAGTCGTGGCAACAGGCTGTAGACAGCGGTCACTGAGGCATAGATAGAGAGGCTGCCGGAGAGGTCGCCTTCCCTTTGCAGGGTGCTGCGCATGGCGTGCCATTCCTGCACCGTTCGCCGGGCATAGGCGCGAAACCGTTCGCCGACCGCCGACAGGCCCACTCGGCGGTTGTCGCGAATGAACAGGGGCTGGCCCAGTTCTTCTTCAAGGCGCTGGATGGTTCGAGTCAATGCCGAAGGGCTGAGGTTGCAGGCCTGGCTGGCCCGGCCGAAGTGGAGCAGTTCGGCCAGGGTGAGAAAAGTCTCCAGATGACGGATGTCCATAAGGTGCTCCGTGTTGCGTGTATTGCAATACAATATTCACAACAAATCAATTTACGCAATAGATAATTTCGGGTATGGTGCACCAAACTCAGATTTCCCCGATTAACTCACATAAGGAGAACAGCCATGGGACAGAACTACTTCAATTCGCTGCCGCTGCGCCGGCAGCTGCAGGAACTCGGCACTTGCCGCTTCATGGATGCCGCTGAATTCACCAACGGCTGCGAATACGTCAAGGGCAAGAAGATCGTCATCGTCGGTTGCGGCGCCCAGGGGCTCAATCAGGGCCTCAACATGCGCGACAGCGGCCTCGACGTCTCGTACACCCTGCGTAAGGGGGCCATCGAAGAGAAGCGCCAGTCCTATCTCAACGCCACCGAAAACGGCTTTGCCGTCGGCACCTACGAAGAGATGCTGCCGACCGCCGACATCGTCATGAACCTCGCCCCCGACAAGCAGCATACCGACGTGGTCGACACCGTGGTGCCGCTGATGAAGCAGGGCGCGGTCTTCTCCTATGCCCATGGCTTCAATATCGTCGAGGAAGGCACCGTGATTCGCGAAGACCTGACGGTCATCATGGTCGCGCCCAAGTGCCCCGGTTCCGAGGTGCGCGAAGAGTACAAGCGCGGTTTCGGCGTGCCGACCCTGATCGCCGTGCATGGCGAAAACGATCCCAACGGCGACGGCCTGGAGATCGCCAAGGCCCTCTGCTCCGCTCAGGGCGGCGACCGCGCCGGGGTCCTCGAATCGTCCTTTGTCGCCGAGGTCAAATCCGACCTGATGGGCGAGCAGACCATCCTCTGCGGCATGTTGCAGGTCGGGGCGCTGCTCTGCTTCGACAAGATGACCCAGAACGGCATCGACGCCCCCTATGCCGTCAAGCTCATTCAGTTCGGCTGGGAGACCATAACCGAGGCTCTCAAGTACGGCGGCATCACCAACATGATGGATCGCCTCTCCAACCCCGCCAAGCTGGCTGCTTTCGAACTGGCCGCTGAGCTCAAGTACCTTATGCGTCCCCTGTTCGAAAAGCACATGGACGACATCCTGTCCGGCGAGTTCTCCCGCACCATGATGGAAGACTGGGCCAACGACGACATCAATCTGCTCACCTGGCGCGAGGCGACCGGCAAGACCGCCTTCGAACAGACCGAAGGGGCTGGCGAGATTTCCGAGCAGGAGTACTTCGACAAGGCCATCCTGATGGTGGCCATGGTCAAGGCCGGCGTCGAACTGGCCTTCGAAGCCATGGTCTCCTCCGGTATCGAGCCCGAGTCGGCCTACTACGAGTCGCTGCACGAAACGCCGCTGATCGCCAATACCATCGCCCGCAAGAAGCTCTACGAAATGAACCGGGTGATCTCCGATACCGCCGAATACGGCTGCTACCTCTTCGCCCACGCCTGTGTGCCCCTGCTGCAGGATTTCATG
>JAUWLU010000104.1 GCA_030613545.1 Desulfuromonadales bacterium | reverse complement strand
GCAAGACGCTATTCGGTGACAGGTTCTTACGCGAACGGCAACCGCACCGGGGCAGGAGCCGTGATGGGATCCCCGGGTTACATGGCGCCCGAGCAGGCCCGGGGCGACTCTGCCAAAGCCGGCCCTCAGGCCGATGTGTTCGCCCTCGGCGTCATCCTCTACCGCATTCTGACAACCGTGCAGCCCTTTGAGGGAAAAAGCCCCCGCGAGTCGCTGCTGCGCGCCATCTACCGGGAACCACAGGACCCGCGCCGGCTGAACCCCTGGGTTTCGCCCCGGCTTGCGGCCATTGCCCGCAAGGCCCTGGAGAAAAGTGAAGGACAACGCTACGCCAGCGCCCGTGAACTCGCCGATGACCTGCAGGCCTATCGTGAAGGCCGAAACGTCTCGGTGGCCCGTCTCTCGTTGCGCGAGCGGGTGCAGGGCTGGGCCCGCCGCCAGCCGGGTCGATCCCTGCTGGCGGCAGCAATCGGCACGGCACTGCTGCTGGCCACTTTGACCATCGGCGGGCAATTCTGGCTGGACGAACGGCTGGCCGACAAGGCCTTCGAAAGGGTCGCCCAGTTGGATGCGGAAAACGATGCCATCGGCGAGCAGCTGCGGGCCATTGCCGGGCAACAGCTGGAACCCGGCGCAGAGGGGTTGGCCCGGCGGCAGCACGAAGCGCTGGAACTCAGGATCCGCCATTTCCTGAACGAACACGAAGCGCTCTCTTTGCTGGAGGAGGTGGTCCGGATGCGTTTTATCCGGGCGAGTTCCGAGGCGGTCGCGGCTGTCAAAGGCCGCCTGCTGAGCGGCATTCGCCTGTCATTGGAAATGGGTGAACCGGCCGTCGCCAAGGCGCTGATTCATGAAGCCTGGAAACGCCAGAAGTCTGGCCCGCAGCAACTCCGGCTTTCGCCCTCGGAGAGCAAGCGCCTGGACGCTATGGAGCAGGCTGCGGATTCCGCCATACGCATGGAAATCGAGAAAAATTTTATGGAAGGAGAAAGCTGACATGGCTCTGCTGGCCCAATCGATTATCGCACTGGTGGCCCGACGGGCCGGGATACGCTTCGAAAAAGCGAGCCGGGATCCCGTCGCCGCCCAGCAGCAACTACTCCGTCAGATCATGTCCAGAAACAAGGACACGGAGTATGGGCGTACCTACGGGTTCGCTTCGGTCCGCAGCTTCGACGACTATCGACGGAGCGTCCCGGTAGTCGAATACGAGGCCATCCGCTTCCACATCGATCGCGTCACCCGGGGCGAAACCAACGTGCTTACCGCGGAAAACCCGGTCCTGTTCGCCCAGACATCGGGCACCACCGGCAATCCCAAGTTCATCCCGGTCACTCCCACCTGCCGAAAAGGCGGCGGAATGAAGGTATGGATGCATTATGCCCGGCAGGACCATCCGCAGGTTTTTGCCGGGAAGCTGCTCACCATCGTCTCCCCGGCTATTGAGGGCTACACCGAAGTGGGCCTGCCCTACGGATCCACAAGCGGCATGGTCGTCAAAGAGATGCCCAAACTGATCCAGACGGCCTATGCCGTGCCGTACGATGCCTTCGAGATCGGCGATTACAACGCCAAGTACTACACCATCATGCGGCTCGGCCTGCAGGAGAACATCAGCCTGGTGGCCACGGCCAACCCCTCGAGTATTTTGAAACTGGCCGAGATGGCCAACCACTTCGCCGATAGCCTGATTCGCGATGTGCACGATGGCACCCTGAGCGGCGAAATGGCCATGGAACCACAGATCCGCAAGGCCATTGAAAAGAGACTGCGGCCCCATCCGCGCCGGGCGAAAGAGCTGGAGGCGGCCCGCCGCCGGCGGGACGGAAAGCTGCTCCCCGCCGACTACTGGCCGGCGCTGGCGATGCTGGGATGCTGGAAAGGCGGCACGGTGGGCGCATACATTGAACGCTTGCGGGACTGGTATGATCCGGAGGGAAAAGGGATGCTGCCCATCCGCGACATGGGCTACCTGGCGTCCGAAGCCCGCATGAGCATCCCGGTATCCGACCATGGCGCCGGCGGCGTGCTGACGGTGCATCTCAATCTGTTCGAGTTCGTGCCGGTGGACCAGATCGATGAAGACCCCTACGGAGAGGGAAAATGGGGTTTTCTCGGCGTGGACGAGATCGAAGTGGGACAGGAATATTACGTATTCATCACCACCACCGGTGGCCTGTACCGCTATGACATGAACGATGTCATCGAGGTCGTCGGCAGCTACAACAGGACTCCGGTCATCGAGTTTCGTCGCAAAGGCCGGGGCATGACCAATATGACCGGGGAAAAACTGAGCGTCAATCAGCTCATAGAGGCCATGGCCCGGGCCGACGCGGCCGTGGAAGCGGCCATCCACCACTACCGTGCCGAGCCGGACTTTACCAGATCCCTCTACGTCTTCAAGGTCGAAGCCGGGCAACTGCCGGCGGCGCGCCATGGGGATCTGTTGCGGGCCATCGACCAGGCTCTGGGCGAACTGAACATCGAGTATCAGGCCAAGCGATCCAGCGGCCGCCTGCAGGCGCCGGTCCTGCAAGTGATGCGGACCGGCTGGTATCAGCGCAAAAAAGAGGAGCTCGTCGCGGAAGGCAAGCGGCTTTTCCAGGCCAAGACCATTCTGCTCGACTCCAAGCTGGGCTACACGCCCGAGCCGGACGAACTGGTAGCGGAAGTCCATCTCGATTCATAGGGAGGTGCCCGATGCTGCATTGCAAAGCCCTGCTTCTTGTCTGGTCGGCCTGGTGGGCTGCCGCGACCCTGCTCCCGGCTGGGTGCACCCTGCCGGAGCGCACAGCCCGGCAGCCAGAGGACGAGACACCGCCTGCCATGGTGGTGTTTTGCCAGGCCGGCGACAACGACTGGCGGCGGGTTCTGGATCAGGACGCCTCCGGCGTGCAGATCACTAGGGAATCCTTGACCTTTGCCCAGGTCTGGATGGTCGACCTGCACGCGGAATTCACCCCGCACGGCCCGGTGGAGCGAAGAACGTGGAACGAGCTGCTGCTCCCTCTTCCCGCTAAAGACATCCCCTGTCTTGGCTACGCCCTTACCTACCCCAGCCATCAAAGGGAAGTATCCCTCGAGGACTCGGTCACCTTTCCAAAGGAAGCCGTGCCCCAAAGCACCCAGCAGGACATTGTCTATCGAGACCATCTTGACTATGAGGCGGAAATTGGCGTGCTGCTGCACCGGAACGACCCAGACCGATTCGGCTATCTCATCGTCAACGATCTCACCGACCGGGGTATTCAGGTCCGGACCTTCGACCCGGACAATATGGCACCTGGTTTCGCTCTGGCCAAGAGTTTCGAGGGGGCCCTGCGGGTCGGACCGCTGCTGGCGATCGGCAACGCAGCGGCCTGGAAGACCTTCGCCGTGGACTTGTATCTGAACGGTGAACTGCGTCAACAGCTGCGGGCCAGCGAATGCCTCCTGCAGCCCGAGGCGATGGCCGAGCAACGCGTGGCTGCCCATGCCGGAGCCCCGTGGCTGCTGGTCTCCACCGGCACCACCGAGGGGGTGCTGTTCGAAGTACCCAACTTGTGGGAGAAAATAGAATATTTTCTGCGAGCCGGTTTTTCCATGAAGCAGGCGCAGGAGGACTGGCTGGCCCACCTCCGCTTCCTGCAGCCGGGGGATGAGCTCACCCTCCAATCGCCTGCACTGGGGCGTGCTTCCGCCCGGGGGGTGACGGGAGGGGCCCGATGAGGTGGCGCCGGCAATTGTACTCCATCGGCCGCCTGCTGGGCCTGCTGGGCCTGCTCGGGCTGCTGGTCCTGGTCACCAGTGGCTGCGCCGTCCGCCCATATCCGCCTGTTCAGCTCGTGGACCGGGAGCCGGCCATATCTGAGATGGCTCGTGCACAGCAACACGGCCGTCTCGACTTTATCCCCCAGGCAGCGGCCCCCGCCATTCCCGTACGGGTGTTCGGCCGCGACGAAGCGGGACCGCCGGTGATCCTGGTGCACGGGCTGCAGAGTCACTCCGGCTGGTTCGTGCAATCGGCCGACTTTATCGCCCGCCTGGGTCGGCCGGTCTATGCCTTCGACCGCAAAGGCTCGGGGCTCAGCGAGGCCAAACGCGGCCATGCGAACAGTTACGAGGAGTGGATCGAGGAAATTCGTATCCTGGTAGAGATGGCGACCCGGCGCCACGGCTCGCCCCGGGTGCACCTGGTGGGTCACTGTTTCGGCGCGATTCCGGCGGCGGCCTTCGCCTGTCGCTACCCCGAGCTGGTCGCCAGCCTGATCCTGCCGACCGCCGCCATTCATACCCGGACAGACGTCTCCTTCCTGGAAAAACTGCGCATTTTCATCGGCCGGGTCACGGGTCGCCAGAGCTACATTCCCATTCATCTGCAGGCAGAAATGTTTACCGACCTGCCGGACTATGAAGCATTCATTCGGGGGGATAACCTGGCCCTCTCCCAGGCCACCGCACAATTTTACTGGCAGGTGCCCCGGGCCCGCCGCTATATCAAAAACCATGTCGACCGTCTGACCATGCCGGTTTTTATGGCCCTGGCGGACAAGGACCCCATCTGTGACAACGCCGGGAATCGGCGATTTTTCGACAACCTGCCCGCTCAGGACAAGTTACTGAAAAGCTATGAAGATGCGGAACATATTCTGGAGTTCAGCCGGGAGCGTGAGGCGTTTTTTGAGGACCTGGCGGCATGGTTCCGCTACCGTGACCAAGGCCATGAAAGCAACTAGTTTCCATCCGGAAACGGCCCTTTGCCGCAATCTCGGCGTCAATCTGCACACTTGCTTGTGCGGCGTAGACAGCTACGCCTCCGCGCAACCGTTTGATTTCCTTGACCTTGCAAAAAATCGCTCGTTTCCCATATGGAAACTGACCTCGTGCCCCTCCGAGGTTTCCGGAAGGGCACCAACTAGGGATTCCGGTTGCTTGCTGGGGTCGGTTCCGCATTGATCTTCACTTAGGAGAAAGAAGGCGTTTATCATGCCACGCATTGCTGAGTTCGCACTCTATGCCACCGACCTCCCCTTCCGCCAGCCGTTCAAGCACGCGGCGGCGGTACGGGCCACTTCCGACAGCCTTTTTCTGAAGTGCACCACCGATACGGGGGTCACCGGCTTTGGTGAATGCCTGCCGCGGGACTACGTTACCGGCGAAACCCGGGAGGGGACTTTCAAGCTGCTCAAAGAGGAGATCCTGCCACGGTTGCTGGGACGGGAATTTGCCGGTCTGGAAGACCTGCGGGCCTTTCTTCAGAGCTGCGATGGCAAGGCGCCCCCCGACTGGGTCAGACCGGACCGGCCCCAGACCGCCGCCTGGTGTGCAGTCGACCTGGCGTTGCTGGATGCCTTCGGCAAGGCCTCTGAAGAGCACGTGTGGCTTAATGAACAGCGGCAGTGGCCATCGCCGCTGCGCTACAGCCCGGTGATTTCTTCGGACGCCAGCCTCAAAAAACTGCTGCTGATCCGCCTGCTCCGTTTTCCCCAGGTGAAAATTAAAATCGAAAAAGGTCTTGCCGCCGCCCAGACCAAGCGCGTGCGCAGGGTCCTGGGCAAAAGGTGCGACTTGCGGGTGGATGCCAACATGGCGTGGACGGCGGAGGAGGCGCTGGAGGAACTGCCCGCCCTCGCCGCCTTGGGGGTCACCAGCTGCGAACAACCGGTGGCTGCCTTGGATCTGGAGGGGCTGGCCCGGCTGGTACGCGAAACCGGCGTGGGCATCATGGTCGATGAAAGCCTGCATGACCGCGATTCCCTCGACCGGCTGATCCGCCGCGGAGCCTGTACCGCAGTCAACGTGCGGCTGTCGAAGTGCGGCGGGCTGGTGGCCTCCTACAATCGCTGCCGCGAGGCCCTGGCGGCGGGCCTGACTGTCCAGATCGGCTGCCAGGTCGGGGAATCTTCGCTGTTGTCCGCCGCACATCTGACTCTGGTGGCCGCCGTGGCCGAAGTGACCCATGCGGAAGGCTGCTTCGGGCGTTTGCTGCTGGGGGAGGATCCCGCCGAACCGTTGTTGCAGTTCCGGCCGGGAGGGCGACCGCCGCCCTTCCCTATCCATCCCGGCTTGGGGGTGACGGTGCAGGAAGGGGTCCTGAAGCGCTATGCCGTGGAGGTCTGTACCCTGCGTTGAGGTTAGCAGGTCCTTGCCCCGGGCCCGTCCCCCTACCGTGAAAGGAGAGGAACCAAAGCCCCGGGCGCCGATGAAATTAAGGGGAAACCGGCAGAAAAGACCGGTTTCCCCAAACATTGTCTAGGAGGCTGTTGGCCCGTTAAGCCATCAACAGCCTCCTGGATCGGGCATACCAAATGTTAGAAGAGATAACCGACAACCGCCCCGACAAGCAGCTGATTTTCCGACCCCTCGTCATCGACCAGGGGACTGTCTGCCGCATCGCCGAGCAGTCGACTGTATTTGAAACCGGCCAGCAGGTTCCAGTGTCGTGAAAACTCGGTTTCATAGAGCAGCCCCAACCCGACATCCTTAAATCCGCTGTCCGCATTGAAGGTTTGGAGACCGCTGCGCACCGAATCCGCCGCGCTTACCCCGAAATAGGTATCCATATAGTCGTCATCGGCATAATTGGCGGAGACGAACAACGTCATATTGCTGTCGGCAGAGAGGGAATAAATATAGCTGGTGCCGAGTTCCACAAGATACCCGTCGTGCGCATCGGCAACATCGCCCAGCAGAGCCAAAGAGAACATCCAGCTGTCGATTCTATAGGCAGCAAAGCCGCCGAGTTCCAGAGCGTCATCGACCTTTTTCATCCGATCGACCCTGTCGTTGTCGACGTCGTCCCGTTCCGGCCGATAACGGGCAATCAGCCCGGCATTCCAGGCGCCGTCCGGTACCAGGTTGAATCGAAGGGTATTGCCAAAGAACGTAAAAGACATGCCGTTCTTCATGGTATATGCGGCCCTGAGCAGGGGGACCGGTTCATAATCCTCCGACCCTTCGTAATCTGGTGCGTAGCCGACCCCTAGTCCGATGAGGCTGCCCCGGGCAGCGCCTTCCTCGCCGGCGGTCAGATCTAGATCCTGCGCTTGCCCCAGGCTGACACTCCCCAGGCAAAAGACCGCCACAAAAGCCAAAATTCGGACCATCCTGAAACTGACCCATCCCTTGAAGTTCATATCCGCCTCCTTCTCCATTGTTGGTTTACAATACCTACCCATGAGTTTATTAAACTTGTTTTTTAGATCTTTTCAAGGTCAGGTTCTGAAAAAATGGGTTACGGCGTCGCAGGATCCCCCTTGCCCCGATTTTTCCAGGCGACTGAGATGGATAAACGGGATAAACACCTGCGTCGCCCTGCTTCACTTGAAAAAGATCGGTATCTCCGTCGCATCGTCGTGCTGCGGCAAATCGGTGGGATTGTCTTTCTGCAGCATGAGGGTTCCCCAGCCGCCGCCGTGGGGCTGGTCGAATTCCAGGCGGCCGGCAAAAGGAACAAAGCCCCTGGTCATCCATTCCCCTTGGGCGGTGGCGAACCCGCTGGCAACCACACGGCCGCGGGCATCCTTCAGCACAAGGGGGAAATCCCCCTCAAAGAACCAGGTGCCCCGGGCCCGGCCTCGGACCATAAGGGGCGAGGAAATCAAGGCCCCGGGCGCCGGTGAATCGATTACAATGTGTTCGCTGCGGCAGTTTCCCTGGGGCCAGGTCCGGAGGTGGCGGGTCACCAGGAACCCGCCCGGATGTGCGGCCCCGAAGCCCTCGGCCGGTCGCTCAGCATGGCGGCCGGCCAGGACCATGAAGAGGGGCGTATAAGGTCTGGCCGCAGGCAGAGCGGTGCGATAGGCCGCCATGATGTCTTGCAGGGCCGGCGAGTTCCCCATCAGCCAC
>JAUWLU010000185.1 GCA_030613545.1 Desulfuromonadales bacterium | reverse complement strand
ACGCCGCCGCTGCGCCGTGCCCGGGTGTTGTTCCGATTCATCGAACTGCTCAATCAGCACATGGACGAGCTGGCCGCATTGATTTCCGAGGAGCATGGCAAGGTGTTCAGCGACGCCGTAGGGGATGTGACCCGCGGTATGGAGGTGGCTGAATTTGCCTGCGGTGCCCCCCATCTGTTGAAGGGCCACTTTTCGGAGAATGTCGGCACCAACGTCGACAGCCATTCCATTCGCCAGCCTCTCGGTGTCTGCGCCGGCATCACCCCGTTTAATTTCCCTGCCATGGTGCCCATGTGGATGTTTCCTCTGTCCATCATCTGTGGCAATACCTTTGTCCTGAAACCCTCAGAGAAGGTTCCTACCACCGCCTTGCGTCTGGCTGAGCTGATGAAGGAAGCCGGCTTGCCCGACGGAGTGCTGAACGTGGTCAACGGAGACAAGCAAGCCGTCGATACCCTGCTCAGCCACCCGGAGGTCGCCGGAATCAGTTTTGTCGGTTCGACCCCGATAGCGCAGCATATCTACAAAACCGCTACCGCCAACGGCAAGCGGGCCCAGGCCCTGGGCGGGGCTAAAAACCACATGGTTATCATGCCCGACGCCGACCTCGACCAGGTGGTCAATGCCCTGATGGGGGCGGCCTACGGTGCGGCCGGAGAACGCTGTATGGCGATTTCGGTAGCTGTTGCGGTGGGGGACGAAACCGCCGATGCCCTGGTCGAGCGGCTGGCACCCAAGGTTCGTGCGCTGAAGCTCGGTCCCTGCACCGATCCTCAGTCCGAAATAGGGCCGCTGATCAGTGCCGAACATCGCGCCCGGGTCAAAGGCTATGTGGACCTTGGTGTCGAAGAGGGCGCCAAGCTGGTGGTGGACGGTCGTGAGATCGCTGTGGAGGGGACTGCTAACGGTTACTATCTGGGCGGCTGTCTCTTCGATCAGGTGACTGCCGGGATGCGCATCTATAAAGAAGAGATCTTCGGCCCGGTGCTCTGCGTGGTTCGGGTGCCCGATTTCGCTACGGCTCTCAGCATGATCAATGCTCACGAGTATGGCAACGGCGCCGCCATTTTCACCCGGGATGGGGATACCGCCCGCGCTTTCGGCTCCCAGGTGCAGGCCGGTATGGTCGGGATCAACATACCGATCCCGGTTCCCATGGCGTATCACAGCTTCGGCGGCTGGAAACGGTCCCTGTTCGGCGACGTGCATATGCACGGTACTGAGGGCATCAATTTCTATACCAAGCTGAAGACCATCACTTCGCGGTGGCCGACGGGCATCCGGGCCGGCGCGGAATTTTCTATGCCGACCATGAAGTAAATCTGTTTCAGTCTACGATGATCGGCCGTTCGATATCAGCGGGCGAATTGATCGGCAATCAAAAGGTAGCGCCAGCGAATGGTCTAATAACAACAAGGAGGAAATGGTAGGGATGGACACGGGCCAGCGCGTCAGGCTAAGCAGCCAGGATCGCGAGGAAATATGGAATCTATATCAAACGGGCGCACGGAAAGTCTGTCGTCTTGCCGAAGAGTTTTGCGTTTCGCGGCCGACTATCTACAAGGTTCTTGCCCGAGCAAGAAAAGGCGAGTTTTCTCCAAGGAAAAGTACCAACCTTCGCTATCGAAGCATAAAATATGGCCTTAAGCGCCTGGCCAGGATAGAGGATGGCCAGGAAAAGATTGGCCGGCGAAGGGGGGAATCAAAAACCTCCCTTCGGTCCTGAAGGTCGGATTCTGAATGAAAAATATTGGCCGATGTTTTTGCTCCGGTGTCGGCGACTGTCTCTGAAAATCTGCGTATCGCCATAGTCCACCGACTATTTGTTAAAAAAGCCCCCCCCCGAATGTTTCGGGGGGGGGCTTTTTTTTTAAGCCTGTCAGAGATTGAGGAATATATCTTACCAGACGAAGAAAGTACCGATGGCGAGCGTCTCGGTGTTTTGGTCTTCACCGTCCTGCCATTCGTTTTCGGTGAGCATGACTTCCGCCATCACCTTCAGGTGGGCATTGATGTCGTGATAGATGCCGAAAACCCACAGCATCTGTTCCTCGACCTGCACTTCGGTGCCGGCCAGGCGGTCGGCCTTGTCCGCCGAGGTTTCATCCATGAAGTTACCGCCGTAGCTGACGCCCACTTTGGTTTTGCCGAAGCGGTTGTGAAATCCGTACATGAGCTGGGCAATAAAGCCCTGGCTGTCTCTTTCCTTGCCGGCAGAGTCCAGGGCATCGGTATCGAGCATCAAGACAGAGCCTACGCCGGTGTTGTCGAAGCCGGAAAGAACCAGGTCAAATCCTTTGTAAAGAACCTGCACGCCGCCGGCCACCCCGTAGGCATCCACAGTTCCGTCGAAACCGCTGTCGTCCTTGAAGTCCGCTTCCTGCCACATGCCTGACAGATAGGCTTTGAAAGAGCCGTCCTCGAAAACGCCCGCATAGGAAACTTCCCCTTCGACCCGCGGCAGTTTGGTTTCAGTCGCCCTTATACCAACGAGTTCAGGGTCAGCTACGGTACCTATATTGATCTCTCCTGCGCCACCGATGACGCTGGGGTCATAGATCCCCAGAGAGACTTTGTAGCCGTTGATGTTCGGGGTCGTATAGCGCACCTGGGCGTTGAATTGGGGATAGACGTAGCCGTAACCGATGCGCCCCAGAGGGGTGCCGCCACCGTCAAGGGAACCCTGGGCGCCGTAGCCCCAGATGGTCATATCCGTCAGCAGATTCTGTCCCTGGAACAGGCTCAGGGTTTTGCCGACCAGCACTTGGCCGAAGTTGCCGTCAACAGTGAAGAAGACCTCACGCAGATCGATCTGGTTGCCGAAAGAGTTTTTTGACTTGCCGACATCTTTGGAGTCGAAGGTGGGGTAAAACCCGACCCGAGCCGCCATGTCGAGACCGCCAATGGTGGGGGACTTGACGTTAAAAGCAAGGACGTTGGGAACCAGTCCCACGCGCAGGCGGAAGCCCTCCTGATCGTCGACGATGGTTCCGCCCCGCCGGGTTCCGCCACCGAAATCGGGGATTGCATCGCCACTTTCGTAAGCGCCAAAAATGTTAATCAGACCATCGGTGCTGAACGTCCAGCCGTCATCTCCTCCGACAACGATCGATGCCTGGCTAGTGGTTGTTAAGAGCAATAAACAGAGCGCCAGACCCAAAAGCGAAATAGTAGTTTTTCTCATCTCCAAGCCTCCAATACCTACAGTTAAAAAAGCAACGCGTGACCGGACTTCTGGCGGAAGCAAAAGTTAGTTTGTTTGAAAACTTCTGTCTTCCAGGGCCTTGTCTATAGCTGTGTCGGTTCTTCGCTCAAGGCCCCATTCCAACGGTTCCGGCTGTTTTGGTCCAGGGTTGTCTCGTCTCTTCACCTCCTTCCTGTCAGCAGCATTCTGCCCGGATTTTTGGTCATGCCTGGCTCAAAACCCCG
The DNA here is from genome assembly GCA_030613545.1 of Desulfuromonadales bacterium. GTDB lineage: Bacteria > Desulfobacterota > Desulfuromonadia > Desulfuromonadales > Syntrophotaleaceae > Syntrophotalea_A. The sequence goes on along the minus strand of JAUWLU010000185.1, from coordinate 1,017 downwards.
TTTGATCATCTGTGCGGGCAGTATTCAAAAGCTATCGGCAAGGTATGAGGAAGTCAAGCAATAAATATAATGTTTGGCTATTTGGCTGTTTTTTAATAGGCTAAAATAGCGTCCAGTTTGCTCAGTTTGCTAGTGTTCCCGGATTAAGTTTCATCTCTTGCTGCTGTTTGATCCGGTTGAAATATTTATAAATATTTCGCATAGTCCGCCTGCTAAAAAGCCCCGGATCTATTTGTGTATAACGGTGTTTTTGTGTTGTCCTGGGCCAGTGTGAGGAGGAGTGAGAGGCGAAAAGCTAGTTGCCCGGCGAAGGCTTCGCTGCTGGATTTCATGGCCAGGGTCCTGTTTAGGTAATGGAGGGGAATGCTGGGGTGTGGTGCATTTTGCTGTTGTCCGGCAAGCACGCAGCGCATTGATTGGTGTTACGCATGGAGAGAAGGCCTGCAGGAACCTTATGGTTCGAAAATGCAAGCTTTAGGGGCCCTGGAGAGAAAAAGCGAACATTGAATTTGGGTCGGCGCTGGCGATGGTCAGGGCGGAAAAGAGGGCGGATGTTGACACGGGGTAGTTATGGGGATGGAAAAGCTGTTTCAGTAAAGGGTTTTTTCTTCACCGAAAACCCCTTGGAAAAAGGCCTTTTGAAAAAAATAGCCAAACATTATAAAAAATAGGTTGAAAGGGGAGGCGGTTGGGTGTATACCTAACATCACAAGGGAGGCAATGTTGCCGAGGGCAAGGCTTGGCAGTGGTTGTTTCTTGCGACGGGAATAGAGTAGCAGGTTCGCCGAGAAATTCCAGGCCGGCACGATTATTGAGCATGCTGCTGACTGTTCGCTTTCGGGGAAGGCCTCTTGAGATGTCGCACCTCTTTTTTTTGTAAATTATAAATAGCCAAACATATGAACTTTCGCACAGAGGCTTTCGGCTCGTTTTATCTGAGTAAAAGAACGAAAGGGGGCAAGCACGCTCAGAGGGAGCAAGGGGGATCACGGCCGGGAGTGGATGTAAGAGGGAGGG
>JAUWLU010000266.1 GCA_030613545.1 Desulfuromonadales bacterium | reverse complement strand
AAAACAGGGCTTGCAACCGCTTTTCTCACCCATGCCATCGATCAGGGATATAACGGCCGGTTTATCGCATTTGCAGAGCTTGTCGAACAGCTTTACCAGTCGGTAGCAGATCACACCGAAGCCAAGGTAATCAAAGCATTTGGGTGCGGCTCTTTTTGGTCAACCTAAAAACTGCTTGAAAACGGTTAGTTATACATTTTGCTGAGTCAATCACATGATGCTTTTTCCGAGATAGCATTCGGCCAAAGTGATAGGTCTGTATTTTTCACCAGTTTGAAAACGAGAGTGATTTCGGAGGCAACCGAGATATTTTTTTCGGCCGCGGTCATTTTTCACTGGCCAAGTCGCCATTGTTCTGCTATGTGAGAATAGAAAAAGGACTATGGCATGCAAATAGCGATTGATCAACAAAGGTTTTGTGGTCGAGAATTTACCGCGCAAGAGGTGTCGCTGATCCAAGAGGTGGTAGAGACCTGTGCAGGGATCAGCCGATTTGAACTGGCCCACACGGTATGCGAACTGTTGGAGTGGAAACGCTCCGGCGGCGGACTCAAGGCCCGGGAGTGCCGGGATCTTCTGGAGCGATTGGAGAGCCAGGGAGTTTTGACGCTTCCGGACAAAAAGTCGTGTGGATCGAGCAAGCCCAGAAAAAGCATTGAACCTGCTCAAGAGGGGCAAGTTCATAGCGAGCTTACCGGCAGTGTGGAGGAGTTTGTCCCTCTGGATATAGAGCTGGTAGAAAGCCGGCAGCAGCGGCAGCTGTTTCAGGAGCTTTTGAGCCGTTATCACTATCTGGGCTACGCGATGCCCTACGGCGCCCGCCTGCAATATCTGGTTTACGTTAGCCGTCCTCGGCGCGAAGTGGTCGGATGCTTGCAGTTCTCGAGCCCTGCCTGGCGGATGAAGCCAAGGGACAAATGGATCGGTTGGGACGACAAAAGACGCGGGAGCGCCCTGCAGCAAGTGGTCAATAACAGCAGGTTTCTGGTTTTGGCGCGCATCTGCAACCTGGCCAGCGCGATGCTTTCGTGCACCCTGCGCCGGCTGAGAAGCGACTGGCAGCGGCAATACGGGCTCGATCCTTTGCTTGTGGAGACCTTGGTGGACCGGCAGCGGTTTCACGGGGGCTGTTATCGGGCGGCCAACTGGATAGAGCTGGGAGAGACCAGCGGTCGCGGGCGCATGGACAGAGAAAACCAGCGCCACGGCGCCCGGGTAAAAACCATACTGGTCTACCCGCTGGTGAAAAATGCCGCACGTCGGCTCAGGGACGGGAGGTAAAGGGCGATGGCCGCAACGCTTGCAATGTCGTCCTTTGAACGGCCCTATGGCCAGGGACGGCGATATTTCGAGAATATCGTATCTCTCCTTAATTCCGGGAAGGGCAGTGAGATGGACCTTAGCGAACTGGAACGTGAACTTAAAAAGAGGGGGCAGGAGTTGATGCGCATCCTGCTGCAGGAACATCTGGACAGCCGCAGCCCCGGCCGGTGCGATGAGCCCGTCAGTGGCGCCGACGGTGTCGAGCGACCAAGGGTAAGGCTTCAGGAGCGGAAGGCCGAGACAGTGTTTGGCACCGTTCAGGCGAGCCGTGCGGGGTACGGGCAGGAGGGTATCAATAGCCTTCACCCGCTGGATGCAGAGCTCAACCTTCCCCCCGAGCGCTATTCGCTCGAACTTCGCCGCCTGGGGGCCGAAGAAGCCGCAAAGAACTCCTTCGACGAGACGCTGGAGACAATCGCAAAGACGACGGCTGGCCATATTCCCAAGCGTCAGGTTGAAGAGCTGGCGAAGCGAGCGGCCCAGGACTTCGACGACTTTTACGCAATGCGCCAATGCAAACCCGGAAAAGACGACGCTACGGGCCCGGTGCTGGTGATCACCGCCGATGGAAAAGGGGTAGTGATGCACGTGCAGGATCTCAGAGAGCAGACCCGGAAAGCCGCCGAAAAACGCAAACAGAAGATGGGAAAACGGCTCTCCCAGGGTGAGAAGAGAGACTCCAAGCGAATGGCCACCGTGGCGGCCGTGTATACCACCGACACCTTCGAGCGTACTGCCGAAGATCTGGTCGCTGAAGCCAGCTGTGTCATCGCTAAGGCAAAACGCCCCCGTCCGGAACAAAAACGCGTGTGGGCAAGTATCGAGAAGTCTCCCGAGCAGGTCATCGAAGATGCATTTGACGAAGGTTGCCATCGGGATCCTAATCATGAAAAGCACTGGGTTGCACTTGTCGACGGCAACAATAACCAGCTTGATATTTTGAAACGCATGGTAAGGGAAAAAGGGGTGGATGTAACGATCATCGTCGATATCATCCACGTCATCGAATACCTGTGGAAGGCTGGCAGAGTATTCCATCCCAAATCCGGTCCGGAGCTTGAAAACTGGGTCCGACACCGTCTCCTTGGTGTTCTTCAGGGCAAGGCCGGCCTGATGGCAGGGGGAATGCGCCGCAGCGCCACACGAAAAAAGCTCAGCGACGAGGCACGCAAGCCCGTGGATACTTGCGCAGCTTACCTTCTCAACAAATCGCCCTATCTTCACTATGATCGTTACCTTTGCCTGGGGTTCCCCATTGCTACAGGCGTCATAGAGGGGGCATGCCGGCATCTTGTTAAGGATCGCATGGAGATAACCGGCGCTAAATGGAGACTTACGGGCGCCGAGGCCGTACTTCGTTTGCGCGCCCTGCGATCGAGCAAAGATTTTGACGAGTACTGGGCTTTCCATGAGGCCTGCGAATACAAACGTAACCATCAGGACCTCTACGCTGGAGGCGTCGTTCCGCCCACCTCCAATTCGCCTCTTGCTTCCGAGCATAGCCATCTGAAAGTAATCAAGTAGCATATTCTGGTAATTGGGGAGCGATATGAACACTGCAAACCGTTTCGTTGGTCGTCGCAAAAGAGCCGCACCCAAAGCATTTACCGCCGCCGATTGCCTGTTAATCGACGAGCTGGGCTATGTCGAAGTAGAGCCAGTGCAAGTCGGGTTGTTTTTTACCCTGATGAACAAAAGGCATAAGAAAA
>JAUWLU010000293.1 GCA_030613545.1 Desulfuromonadales bacterium | reverse complement strand
GGTCGATATTCAGAATGATTACACCGAGACGGGCGGCACCGGTACGCTGACCGGCGTGGACGTGGAGATCACCGCTTCTGGTGGCACGGTCGGCCCGTTTCGTTACGCGGTGGTTTGCAACGACACACCGACTGATCCGGTCGATCCTCTGGTCTGCTGGTGGGATTATGGTTCTGCGATCACGCTTCAGGACGGCGAAAAGTTTAAGGTTGATTTCGGCGCGTCTATCCTGACCATGGCGTAAGGGGGGGCAACCATGCCGACCAGTATTTCCTCGCCCAGAGCCGTTGAGAAAAGCACCGTTGCCGTGACTGCCGCCTTCACCGATGAAGCCGGCGCCGACGTCACGCCCAATGCGCTGACCTGGACGCTCTCAACGGACGACGGCACAGTCATCAACGAACGCGACAGCGTCGTCATCACCCCCGACAGCACGGTCACCATCGTGTTGTCGGGGGATGACCTCGAGGTCTTCGCCGACGACAGCGGCATCCGCGTGCTGACCGTCGAGGGCACCTACGACTCCAGTCTCGGCAGCGATTTGCCGCTCAAGGACGAGCTGCATTTCGCCGTCGACGATCTGGTCAACGTGGATTAGAGGAGGGATCTCGACGCGATGATAGATACCAGCGAAATCCTCGACATCGCCCTGGCCGACTGGGGCCAGACCGCCCAGGTCGTCTTGACCGACGTCACCGGAATCTTCACCCTGACGCCGCAGCGCGACGAGCTGCTTGAGACCGGCATCGGCAACTACTCGGCCACCTTCGCCGCCAAAGCCGCCGACCTGGCCCATGCCGAACGGGGCAGCGAAGTGCGCATCGGCACCGACATCTGGTACGTGATCGACATTAAGCCCGACGGCATGGGCGGCACCACCCTCTATCTGAGCGAGGAAGTCGATGGCTGACACCAAGCGCCAGCAGATTGTCGACGCCGTCAAGGCCCGGCTGCAGACCATTCTCACCGCTGGCGGCTACCGCACCGACGCCGGGGGCAACGTCAGCGAGTGGCGGGCCAGCGACTGGGGGCAAAACGAAGACCCTGGCCTGATCCTGCGTGATGAAGACTGGGACAGCTCGGCCATCGGTCCCGGCTACCAGGACCACGACCTGCACCTGTCCGTCGAGTGCGTGGCCGTCGGCACCGGCACCGCCGCCACCGTCCGTCAGATGGCCGCCGACGTGCTCCAGGCCGCGGCCGTGGACGACACCTTCGGCGGGCTGGCCATCCAGACCGTGCCGTCCCCGCCAGGCGCCGACGGCCGCCACCAGTTCGCTGTCGGCTAGCGCGCCCGCACCGAGGGCGCCGCGTTACTCAATTTTTCGGTGCGGTATCGCACCCCAGAATGGGAGATCTGATCATGCTAAAGACCAGAGCCGTCGTGCTCGCCAAAACCGAGGCGACCTACGGCGTCGACCCGACCCCGTCGGCCGCCGACAACGCCATCCTCTGCGAGGCGCCCGAGTTCGAGTTGCTCGGCAAGAAACTCGAACGCAACAACGTCAAAAGCCATTTCGGAAGCCTGCCGCCGGTCAACGTGGGCGAGGGGCTGAAGATCAGCCTGACCTGCGAGCTCAAGGGCAGCGGCGCCGCCGGCACTGCGCCGGAGATCGGCCCGCTGCTCAAGGCCTGCGGCCTCGACGAGACGGTGGTTACCGACACCAGCGTCACCTACACGCCGTCGAGCGACTCGTTCAACCACGACAGCGTGGCGATCTACTTCTACCAGCACGACATCCTGCACAAGATCCTCGGCGCCCGAGGCACCTGCAGCATCGAGGCCAAGGCCGGCGAATACGCCAAGATCTCCTTCGAGATGACCGGCCTCTATGCCGGCCCGGCGGACGACAGCATCCCCACGCCGACCTTCAACACCACCCTGCCGCCGGTCTTTAAAAACGCCTCGCTGGCCATCGACAGCTACGCCGCCATCATCGAAAATCTCAAGGCGGACCTGGGCTGCGAGATCGCCCGCCGCCCCAGTGCCAACGCCGCCACCGGCATCCTCGAATACTTAATCAAGGAGCGCGCCGTCTCCGGCGAGATCGACCCCGAGGCCGTGGCCCTGGCGACCAAGGACTTTTGGTCGATGTGGGAAGATTCCGACCAGGTCGCTTTCACCGCCACCATCGGCCAGACGGCGGGCAACATCTGCACCGTCACCGCCCCGGCCGTAGTGCTCGATCAGCCAAAATACGGCGACCGGGAGAACATCCTCACCTATGCCCTGCCGCTGATCCTGTGCCCGACCAGCAGCGGCGATGATGAGATTAGCCTGGCCTTTACCTGACAAGGAGAACACCGCACATGCGTGATTTGAAACCCAGCGACAAGAACAGACTCACCGTGTTCGACGCCATTGGCGGCGGGGACGTGGATCTTTTTTACCGGATGCCAGAGACAAGGGAGCGCACTGCTTATTTATCGGCCCTGGTTAAACGAAAAGGCAACAAGATCATCAATAAAACCGGCGAAGCCCGGGTCAAGTTTGGCCTGGACATTCTGACCGGGGTGCAGGATGGCTATTTTTCTTACGATGGCCAGCCGGTGAGCTCTGACCCGAACAGCGCCGACTACCGCAAGGACTGGAAAGATCTGGTCGAAAAAACCGCCAGCGATCTGGTCAGCGTGCTG
>JAUWLU010000040.1 GCA_030613545.1 Desulfuromonadales bacterium | reverse complement strand
GACGCTGCTGCCGACGAGCGGGACGAGGTGATTGTCGAGGCCGCCACGATCACCGATGCCGACGGCAACTACAAGCTCTTCCTGACTCCGGGAGACTACCACCTGGTCGCCTTTCGCCCCTCAGCAGCCGCCGCCGACGGGCCGGCCTGCCCCCCGCTTTCGGCTCAGTCGGACACGGTCCACAGCGCCGACTTCGCCCTGACCTTCACCGGCCAGATCGGAGCGATTGACGGGACTGTGACCATCGCCGACGCTCTGCTTGACCAGCACGCCACACTCTCTTTCCGGCAGGTCGTCGCCTGCGATGCCACCGCCCAGCCCGTTGAGCTGCTCTCGGTCAATGTCGCTGCCGGAGGGACGTACGGCGTTGACCTCCCCGCAGAGGATTACCGGGTGGTGGCATCGACCTTCGATCGGGCGACCCAGGCAGCCGATGCGACGGTGACAGACAGCGTGACGACGACGGTTGACTTCGACTTCTGATGCGTACGCGGCCAGACCAGTAGTCAAAAACCTGAGGCAGGGAGGAAGCGAGTCCGGTCAGTCAGCACAGTGCGCAAGGGAATCGGAAGCCCGCCGGAACTCGCCGGCGGGCTTCCGACTGTCCGGACCTCAGGCGTTAAAAAGCAGCCTGTCCTCCGCTGCCCCTCAAGAAAAATGCAAAAGCCACCCGACATCCTGACGATGCGGACGGCCTTCTGTTCGTTCAATCGGGAAGGGCTTTCAAGTCCAAGCTCTTGGCTGTCCAATAAGTTGTGTCATTGAAATTTTTCGGTCGTGGAGAGGCTATACTCTAAAATCTCAAATTCCCTGCAATGCGAGAAAAACCCGCCCAATTAGACAGGCGGGCTTTTCGAGTTCAAGAAGTAGTTAGTGCCCATCCGGAAACCCCGGAGGGGCATGAGGTCAGTTTCCATATGGGAAACGAGCGATTTTTGGCAAGGTCAAGGAAATCAAGCGGTTGCGCGGAGGCGTAGCTGTCTACGCCGCACAAGCAAGCGTGCAGATTGACGCCGAGATTGCGGAAAAGGGCCGTTTCCGGATGGAAACTAGTTATATATAGGAAGGGTTCATTCATCCCCTTTATCCTGTTCGCTTTGGCTTTCTTCTCCCTTCGCAACAAGACTTACTACTGCAAATTTAGTATTTATTGTGTAACCCTCCCCATTTACGAGAAATGGAAATTATCCCTGTTTTTCAGAGAGTGCGCCCCGGGCCCGACGCGGGCCCTTCCCGTTTTTCCTGACAACCGATGCAGCATGGGGCGTAGGGCGCCACCTGCAGTCGCTCCAAACTGATTTCTGCACCACAGTCTTCACACAGCCCGTAGCGTCCCTCTTTCAACCGCCTCAGAGCCTCATCAATGCGCGTCAATTCCTGGCACCGGACATCGGCTACTGCCAATCCGATATCCTCCAAGACAGCAATCAATCCCTGGTCCCCCACATCCTGGGGGATGTCGTACTCGGCATGAAGTTGATCACCTACCTTGTCGAACAATTCTCGTCGTACTTCGGTCCAGAGACGCCGTTTTTCCTCCAGCAGAAGTTCGACAAGTCCTTCTTGACGTTTTGACAATTGCGCCATATACACCTCCATGGAATTAGAATTGTCTTTCGGTTGAATTTTCAGTCGAGTGCATTTCAAGCATAACGGTTTTGAAAATAATAACAGCCGGTCAGCATAAGTGCACCTAAAGAGATCGCGGTATTCGTGATGCTGTATGGATACGGCAGTGCTGCAAAACATAAAAAGGCCCCGGCACTTTTCAGCGCCGAGGCCCTGGTTTGAAATGGCGTTCCGCGGAAGATTCGAGTTCCCGACCTTCTTTTCCGCAGAAAGGACGTCGCGTCTTATTTATCTTCCTACATCGTATGCCGTGCTTGAATTTGGCAGAAATGCATGATTCTCACAACCACTGCAATACGAGAAAACCCCGCCAAGTTTGCCCGGCGGGCTTTTCATGTCTGATGAGTGGTGATGGCGTCGCAAAAAGTCCACCCTCCTACGTTGCAGCGCTTTTTCAGGACTTCGACATACACTATGTATGCCTTCACCCCTAAAAAACCACTACGCCTTGTAGGTCGAAATTTTTGCTTAGCCATCTCATGACTTTTTGCGAAAGCATCAGTGGTGACTTCTAGGAATCGGCAACTGATTACAGCAAGGCTCAGTTTTCAAACGCCTGAATCTATTGACAGCCTAGATATGTACATATATAGATATAGCCAAACTATCGGACACTACCCTTGCAGCAAGTGGAGAATAAACAAATGATTCGAAAAATTACATCATTGACGGCTCTATTGAGTTTCATTCTGTTGATGCTGACCAGTGTTATCCTTTACATAGCGCCGGCAGGCCGGGTCGCCTATTGGGCCGATTATCGACTCTGGGGGTTTACCAAAGGCGAGTGGGGAAACCTACATATCAACCTGGGGGTGCTTTTCCTGCTGGCCATCCTCCTACATACCTATTACAACTGGAATGCCGTAATGGCATACATGAAAAACAAAGCCAAAGAGTTCAAGCTATTTACCCGGGAGTTTAACGCCGCATTGGTGCTTGTCGTGTTGTTTTCTTTAGGCACTTATCTTGAGGTTCCGCCCTTCTCGATCATTATTTCTATAGGCGAATCAATCAGCGCCGATGCTGAAAAATTCTACGGAGAACCACCCTATGGCCACGCCGAACTGTCATCAATCAAAACTTTTTGCAAAAAGATGGAGCTAGATCTGACGCTCAGTATGCAGCGACTGATAGACGCAGGACTCATTGTCGAAAACAGCGACCAGCCTTTGAACGAAATTGCCGCAGTAAACCAAACCTCTCCAAAAAAGATTTACCTGATTATCTCGCCAGAAAGTGAACGAGTGAACAAAACCTTTCCTAGGCAATCCCCAACTGGACTAGGAAAGAGACCGCTAATTGATCTCTGCCAGGAGTATTCGGTCAGTAGCAAGACCGTGCTTCGAATCCTCGCTGAGAATGATATCCAGGCGCGAGAAGAGCTGAGCATTAAGGAGATCGCGGACAATGCGGGAAAAGATGCCCTGTCTATTTACGAAATCATCAGAGAGGGGTTAAATGCGAAGGATATGGGTTCAGAACAACACGAAAAAAATCGACTTGATCTGTCAAAGGCAGAGGCGTCTTAAATGTCGCCCTACATTGGCTTGAAGGGTCGAAAGCGGCTAAAAGGCTGAATTCTCATAGGCCCTGATTTTTCGGACCCTTTGTTCATGAGCAACCACAAGCCCGGTTATGTTATCATACGCATTTTCGGTATGCTGATAGGGTAAGCGCCTATAACAAGGCTAGCCCGCCAAAAACGGGATCGGTCAGAACAGGAGTCGGGCATGGACAAATTATGCGAACAGCAATGCCAAGCCTGCCGGGTCGGCGCGCCGCTGGTGAGTTCAGGGGAGATCGCTGATTTTCGCGGGCAGATTCCCGTTTGGGAGATTTTGACCGCCGAAGGGATCGAGCGCTTGAGCCGGACCTTTAAATTCCGCAACTTTGCCGAGGCGCTGGTCTTTACCAACCGGGGCGGTGAACTGGCCGAAGCCGAGGGACATCACCCGGCGCTCCTCACCGAGTGGGGCAAGGTGACGGTGCAGTGGTGGACCCACAAGATCAAGGGACTGCACCGCAACGACCTGATCATGGCCGCTAAAACCGATGCCCTGCTGGAGTGATTTCTCCTTCGCGGCACCAGGCGCAAAGGGATTAGTAAGATAAGAAAAAAGGCAGCCACTCGGCTGCCTTTTTTCTTCAACGGTGATTCTCAGAATGACACTGGTCAAGCGTCAGAGGGCGCATTGAATTCAAAACCGCAGACCGGGCACTTCACCTTGCCGTCCATCATTCCGTGGTCGTCCATTTTGCCGCCGGTGGTGGCGCATCCAGCCAGAACCGCAACCAACAAACCCGTCAACAGCGCCGATGCCAGTCTTCTCATGATGTCACCTCTCTTGTTTGGGGTGCGTCGGCCCTTCGCCGAGGCAGCCGTTGAGTGGCTGCTCTTTGGTAAACATCATAACCCGGGCAGTTAAATACGCTTTAAAGACTTGGTAAAGATTCGATAAAGGATTCTCGCCGAAACAGTTTGTTTGGCGGCGCAGACCTAAACAACAAATCCCCTACGGTTTTACACCGCAGGGGATTTCAAATCTTCAAGCGCTGGTCTTGTACTGCTTGCTACTCCGGCTATTGCTTGCCCAACCGCTCCAGATATTCCTGCCACTCCACCGGCAGCAGATGCTTCTTCTGGTTATTACATTCCTTACAGCACGGCACGCAATTGCCGCGGGTTGAGCGGCCACCGCGAATCAACGGCACCACGTGGTCGAGGGTCAGCTCCTTGGGCGCCACTCGACAGCCACAGTAGTGGCAGACGCCTGTAGCGATGCGGTTTTTCCACCACTGGCTGCGGCGCAGCTCGCGGGCTTTTTCCCGTTCACGGCGCACCTGCTGTTCAGATACCTCGACAAAGAATTCCAAAAAAGACCGTCCTTCGACTCGACCAAACTGTTAAAACAGATGGCGTCGCAAAAAGTCCGTCCTACTGCGTTGCAGCGCTTTTTCAGGACTTCGACATATCATATGTATGCCTTCACCCCTGAAAAACCACTACGCCTTGTAGGTCGAAATTTTTACTTAGCCATCTCATGACTTTTTGCGAAAGCATCAAAACAGGCTATTTGAGCTGGATAAACCCCATCTGGCGGCCGGTCTGCCCCTGATCACGGCGATAGGAGAAGAACAGTTCCCGGTGGCAACAGGTACATTCGGCCACCATGCTGATCTGACCGGCGGCGAGACCGGCATCCTCCAACTGCAGCAGACAGCTCTTCTGCAGGTCAAGCTGCCACTGGTGAAGATCGATCTCCTTGGCGATGCGCGACCAGTGGCCGCTGCCAGCCTGAAAGGCGTCCCGCACCGGGCGGTCGACGGTATAGCTGTGAGCAGCGATGCCGGGACCGACGGCGGCCAGCAACTGCTCGGGGCGACTGCCGAAGACACTCTGCAGGGAGGCGACGGTCTTGCTCAACAGCCCGCTGGCGGCGCCCCGCCAGCCGACGTGAACCACCGCCACGGCCCGCTGTTGAGGATCGAACAACAAGACCGGATAACAGTCGGCAACCAATACGCCGATCATGATACCAGGCTGGTTGGTAACGATGGCGTCACTTTCGATGGTCAGGAAGTGCGACAGGTCGTAGTTCGCCTGGTCAATGACCAATATGTCGTTGCCATGCACCTGGTTGACGGTCAGCAGCTGGTGGGTCTGCAGATCGAAGGCCCGGGCCAGGGTCGAACGATTGCCTTCCACGTTGTGGCGAGCATCCTCGGTGTGGTAGGCGAGATTGAGCGAGTTAAAGGGGGGCCGGCTGACACCGCCGTTGCGGGTGCTGAAGCCGGCCTGCAGATTATGCTGTGTCGCCCAGGCGGGCTGCAGATAGCTGATTTTTCCCTGTCGTACCCGTTTCATGGTGGTTAAACTCCCTCCAGGGGGCTGTCGGACTTGGGCAATCGTCACGAGAAAATGGGAAACCGTGGACAGATTTTAGTAAATTTGCAGGCGAATAGCAGGCCTATTTGTCAATAATTTACGGAGATATGAACCGGTTTACCAATTTCACAGTAGCTTCATTCCTAAGTCTGACCGCCTCCTATTAGCGAACGGCTGAAGCCGCCGAATACTTGCTCTGTAAATAGTCGATAATCGATTGCATGTCCGCAGGCACAGCACTGGAAAACTCCAGATACTCGCCGCTGACCGGATGGATGAAGCCAAGCAGCCTGGCGTGCAGGGCCTGGCGACCGAGACTTTCTGCCAGGCGGCGCAGCTCGGGGTCTTTGAGGGTCTTGATGCGATTGCCGCCGTAGACCGGATCAGCGACGATGGGGTGTTGCATGTCGGCAAAATGGACCCGGATCTGATGGGTGCGCCCGGTTTCCAAACGCAGCTCCACCAGGCTCAGGCGGTCCTCCTCGTAGGCTTGCAGCACCCGCCAGTGGGTCACCGCTCGCCGACCGCTGCGACTGCCGGTGCTCATCTTCTTGCGCTGGGTCGGATGGCGACCGATGGTCTTATCGACCGTGCCTTTGGCGGTCGGCAGCAGGCCGTGAACCAGGGCGACATAACGGCGATTGATGCTGTGATCCTTGAACTGCCGGGCCAGGTGCTGATGGGCGCCGTCGGTCTTGGTTGCCACCATCACCCCCGAGGTATCCTTGTCGAGGCGGTGCACGATGCCGGGCCGCAGCTCGCCACCGATTCCCGACAAATCCTGGCAATGATGCAACAGGGCGTTGACCAGGGTGCCCTGGGGGTGGCCGGGAGCCGGATGCACGACCATGCCGGCCGGCTTGTCGATGACGATCAGCTGGGGATCCTCGTACAGAACGGTCAGGGGAATGGCTTGCGCAAGGGTTTCGGTAGGCACCGGCTCGGGCAGGGTGACCGCCACCTCTTCGCCGCCCTTCAGCCTGGTGCCGGCCTTGGCCGCCGTAGCGTTGAGTGTCACCCGCCCCTCGTCGATGAGGCGCTTGAGCTGCGAGCGGGACAGCTCCGGCAGCGCCGCGGCCAGAAAGCAGTCGAGGCGTTCGGGCGAGCGCGAACGATCAAAGGTAAAACGCTGCACCTGCTCCATTTACCAGATGGGACTTTTGATCTTGCCGGCCTGCTTGATCATGATGTCGACAATGGCCCGGTCGTAGAGCTGGTCCCGGTTATCGATATCCGGCGAAACGCGGGTCAGAAAGTGCTCCCGCCCTTCCTGCAGCTCCTCGGTCAACAGATCGAAAATCGTGTCGTTTTCGATCCCTTCCTTGACCTTGCTCTGGTTATAGAGGGCGACATCCGAAACGATGGCGCGCGCCAGTCGAAACGCAATCTGAGGATTATCAACAACCCTGGCCATAGTACCTCCCTATGTAAAACGGACGCTGTATCCGCCTTGAACTTCCGGATGGATCCTCTCGACGAGTGTGACCTGCGGCGGATCGGATCGTCCGCCCCGGGGCCGGTCAGGACGCCGGGAAGGCCAGGTAGAGCGTCGAATTGCCCCGCTTGAGCAGCAGTCGCACATACTTGGCCTGTTTGATATCCTGCACTGCCCGCTCGAAAGAGGACAGATCGGTGATCTTGTACTGGTTGAGGGCCAGAATCAGGTCCCCAGGACGAATGCCGACCTTGGCACTGTCTCCCTCGGGATCGATGGCCTCGACCTGCACCCCGCCCTCGTCAGCGGGGACCACGGTCAGGCCCAAACCGGTCTTGCGAGCTTCCTGGTCCTCGACAGTCTCTGTGGCGTCGTCAGCGACCGCCTGCTGTTCGCGGCTGGCGATGGTCACCATCAGCTCCAGGCGCTGACCGTCCCGCAGAATGCCAAGTCGGGCGGTCCCGCCGGCTGGCGTGTTGGCAACCAGCAACTGCAGACTGCGTACGCCACTGATGTCACGGTCGTTATAGGTCAGCAACAGGTCGCCGCGGCGCAGTCCGGCCGCGCTGGCCGGTGAATCGGCCAGCACCAGGTTGACCAATGCACCGGTGGCGCGATCAAGACCAAAGGACTCGGCCAGCGCCGGCGACAGGGGCTGAATGCCGACCCCCAGATAGCCGCGGACCACCTCGCCGTTCTCCATCAACTGGCCGGCGATGAGGCGCGCCAGGTTGATGGGAATGGCAAAGCCGATGCCCTGTCCGGAAGCGACGATGGCGGTGTTGATGCCGATCACCTCGCCGTAGATATTAAGCAACGGCCCCCCCGAATTACCGGGATTGATGGAGGCGTCGGTCTGAATGAAATCCTCCAAGGCCTCGATACCGACATCGGTGCGGCCGGTGGCCGAGATCACGCCAACGGTCAGGGTACTGTCGAGACCGAAGGGGTTGCCGATAGCCAGCGCCCACTGGCCGACCTGCAGGGCATCCGAGTCACCGAGCACCGCCACCGGCAATTCCTCGCTGGCGGCGATCTTGATCACCGCAACGTCGGTATCGGGGTCGGTGCCGACCAATTCGCCGTCGAAGATGCGGCCGTCAGCCAGCTTGACCTTGATCTCCTCGGCTCCCTTGACCACATGCTCGTTGGTCAGAATATAACCCGCGGCGCTGATAACAACTCCGGAGCCAAGGCTCTTGGTCTGCTGCCGGCGCTGGGGATGGCGTTTGAACAGCTCGCCGAAAAAGTCTTCGAACATGGGGCCGAGCTGCGGCACGCGCCGCACTCGTGCGGCCTGAATATTGACCACCGCCGGGGTAACCTTCTGCGATACCTCGCTGAAGGCCCGCTGGGTAGTGAGCAGCTCCTGAGGCGGCCTTTCCACTGGCGGCGCGACCTTGCTGTCGCGCACCGAAACGGGAATGCTGGCGTCCCGACGCTGCTCTCGGCAGCCGCTCAGCAGGGCACCGAACAACAGGCAGGCAATAAGGACCAAGCGATAGGCGCTCATGGCAGGAAAATCCCTTTTCAACAGAGAAAAACAACCTGCAGAGTAACCAAAAAAGCCCCCGGTGTCAATTGTTTCGGCGGTTTGCGACGATGCAGCGGACCAGCTCCAGCAGGTCCTGATGGCTGCCGCGAAAATCGGCGTGCGCCGATCGGTTGTGCCGGTCGATCAGACAGGTATCAAGAAGAAAGGTGGTCAGGCCCGCTCGCTGGGCCGGCAGGTCATATTCGGTGTCGTTGCCGACCATAATTGTCTGCTGCGGATCGAGGCCCTGGGAACGCAGAATGTCGACAAAATATTGCCGGTGCGGTTTGCAGAACCGGCAGTTTTCGTAACTGGTGATCAGCTCAAAGGGAAAGTCGTCCAACTGGCCCCATTTCAGGCGCGCCTCAACCACCGGACGGGGGAAGACCGGGTTGGTAGCGATGATCACCCGCAGGCCGTTGTCGAAACAATACTGCAAGATTCGCCGGGCCTGGGGAAAAGGGCGCACCAAAGGCGCCAGACGGTGCAGACCATTGTGGCAGAACTGGCTCAGGCGATCGCGAAAGAGCTCTCCGTCGATGCCGAGGCGCTCTTCGAGCAGAGCCAGAAAAAGCTCTTCCATGGTCTGCTCGCCTCGGTCGGCATTGAGCAGATCGAAGGCGGTTGCAACCACCGTATCGGCAAACCGGCAGCGATTGGCCAGATCACTGAAATGGCGCGCCAACCCCCGCACATAACCGGAGATATAAGCATCCATTTCGACATTGAGCAAGGTACCGTCAAGATCGAACAGGATAGCCTCAATAGGTGGCAGTGGCGGGCAATTCATGCAGAAGGCACTCTCGATTCGCTGGCAAAAAGTCTGTCCATGATAGCATAGCCTCAGTTGCCGGCAAAGAACCAAAAGACCGGCGCCGGGGCAGCAATAAGTCCTTGACTTGCCTTGCCATGCAGGGTAGGAATTCAATAAATACAACGAGGTAAGTCATCAATGAACGATATCAGAGAAGAAGTCAAAGGGCTGCTCATCGGCCTCAAGGTCCGCCGCCTGCGCCAGGAACGGCGCATGACCCTGCAAAATCTCGCCGAGGCGACGGGCCTTTCCAAGCCGCTGCTGTCGCAGATTGAGAATGAGCAGGTCATACCGCCCCTGGCCACCCTGCTGCGTATCTCCAAGGCGCTGAAGGTCGGCCTGCAGACCTTTTTTCAGGAACAGGATGGCGCCGAAAAGTGCGTTTTGGTGCGGGCCGGCGAGAGTCGCCGCATGGACTGGCGGGCCAGCCGCAGCCAGGGCCGCTCCCCCTACAACTACCATTCTCTGGCCTACGGCAAAAAACAGCGCAGCCTCGAACCTTTTCTCATCGAGTTCGAGGTGCGGCCCTGGCAGGACGATCTGCTGGAAACCCACGAGGGGGAAGAGTTTATTTTTCTGCTCGCCGGTAAGCTGGAGTTTCACTACGGCGACCAGATCATGACCCTCGATCCGGGCGATTCCATCTACTACGACTCCAAGGAGCCCCACGGTTTCGTCGCCATCGCTCCGGCTCCGGTGCGGGCGGTAGCCGTGGTTTATTCGCGGAACTGACTGGACAATCTTGACTATTGCCCGGGGAGATATACCTTAACAGGGCTTTCCTCAAAGCTTGCAGCGACGGAAAAATCGCCATTGCCAACTGCGGCCGGCGGCCACACCTACCGGGCCGGAACCGCCAGTTTAAGGAGGTAACGTCATGATCAGAGTCGGAGTTGTACTGTCCGGATGCGGTGTCTACGACGGCAGTGAAATCCATGAAGCGGTCCTATCGCTGCTGGCCATCGCCAAAGCCGGCGCCGAAGCGGTGTGCATGGCGCCGGACATGGAGCAGATGCATGTCATCAATCATTTCAGCGGCCAGACCGAAGACGGACCGACCCGCAACGTGCTGGTCGAATCGGCCCGCATCGCCCGCGGCCAGATTCTCGACATCGCCAAGGTCAAGGCAGACGACATCGACGCCCTGGTCTTTCCCGGCGGTTACGGTGCCGCCAAGAACCTGTGCGACTTCGCCGTCCAGGGCGCCGATTGCACCGTCAACGAGCAGGTGCAGCGTCTGGTTGGAGAGATGCTGGCCGCCGGCAAGCCGCTGGCGGGAATCTGCATCGCCCCGGCTATGCTGGCCAGAATCCTCGGCCAACAGCAGCCCCCCGCGACGCTGACCATCGGCACCGACCAGGATACCGCCGCGACCCTCGACGCCATGGGTGTCAAGCACGTAGCCTGCCCGGTGGATGAGGTGGTAGTCGATAAGCAGCGTAAGATCGTCAGCACCCCGGCCTACATGCTGGCCGACAACATTGCTCAGGTGGCTGTCGGCATCGAAAAAGCCATTCAACGCATGCTGGAACTGCGCTGACAGGCGACGCAGCGAGCCAAGGGACATCTGCGAGGGGGTGAAGGCCGAAAGGGCCGGCGCCCCCTCTGTCTATTGAGGACCGTGCATCTTGGGTTAGAATTAAGGGAGTAGTTGCCGAAACAATCCAGACCCTAAACGGCCTTTCCCGGGAGTTCTCATGAATCTGCCCGCCAGCGACAGTCCTTTTGCCCTGCCGCCCGAACGCGATGCCTGCGCCATTATCGGCTTTATCAAGAAGCTCGGCACGCCGACCCACGGCAACCTGCAGCGAACCATCGATGCCCTGATCAAGATGGGTCACCGGGCCGGCGAAATTCGCGGCGAGGGCGACGGCTGCGGAGTGCTGAGCGATATCCCCCGCCTGCTGTGGCGCGAACGGCTGGCCCAGTCCGGACATACGCCGCAACGAGCCGATGCCGCCGACTTCGTGGTCGCCCATCTGCTGTTGCCGGCGCAGGCCGCCGCCCCCGAGGCCGCCTTGCGCGGCGAGACACTGCAGCTCTTTGCCGCTGCCGGTCTGCAGCTGCTGGTGGAACGGCCCTGCCCGGTACGCAGCGAGGTCTTGTCCGCCAGCGCCCGCCAGGCAGAACCCTTTTTCTGGCAGCTGGCCTGCCAGGGACCGGCCGAGGGCGATCTGGGCAAAATCCTCTACGACCTGCAACTGGCCCTGGAGACTAAGCTGCCGGTCCATGTCGCCTCCCTCTCGACCCAGGTCGCCTCCTACAAGGTCCTTGGCGCCCCCGAACTGCTGGCCCGCTACTATCCCGACCTCAAGCGGCGCGATTTTCTCTCGGCGCTGACTATCGGCCACAGCCGCTTTTCCACCAACACCCTGCCCGACGTGTTGCGCGCCCAGCCCTTCAGCCTGCTCGGCCACAACGGCGAAATCAACACCATTGCCCGGTTGCGCGAAGAAGCCCGGCTGCTCGGCATGGAACTGCCAACCGGCGGCAGCGATTCGCAGGATCTCAACCGGATCCTCGAAGGGTTGATCCGCCGCTTCGACCTGACCCTGTTCGAAGCCATGGAACTGATCTTTCCCCCTATCTTCGACGCCCATAAACAGCTGCCGGAAGAGTTGCGGCCCATGTACGCCTTTTTCCGCCGTCTGTACCAGGCCAGCGCCCAGGGTCCGGCGGCCATCATCGCCCGCCACGGGCGCCACTGCGTGTTCAGCGTCGACGCCATGGGCCTGCGGCCCCTGTGGTTCGGCGAGACGGAACGGGAATATTTCGTCTCCTCGGAGGTCGGCGTCGTCTCGCAGGACGAGATCGTTTCCGACCCCAAGCCCCTGGCGCCGGGCGAAAAGATCGGCCTGCTGGCTGCAAGCGAACAGCCGGTGACCGTGCTGACCCATGAAGAGCTTCGGCAGGAGGCCTACAAGCGCTTTAGTCGCCGCACTTCCCTGTCCGGCCACGCCCGCAAGCTGACCCATGCCCTGCAGCTGCGACCGAGCAAGCGGCCGCCAACCGCCGCCTTCGGCCGCAGCAAGGGGCTGCTGCGGGACAACCTGCTGTCGGCCCTGGCCTGGAAAAACAGCGATCTGCGCAATCTGCGGGCCATGGCCGAAAAGGGCCAGGAACCCATCTCCTCCCTCGGCTACGACGGGCCTCTGGCCGCCATCGCCATCGGCAGCCAGAACCTGGCCGATTTCTTCAAGGAACAGGTGGCGGTGGTTACCAACCCGGCTATCGACCGGGAGCGGGAGGCGGAGCACTTCTCCACCCGGGTCTATCTCGGCCCGGCTCCCCGGCTGCAGGGCCGGGCGCGCCAGGCCGTGGCCCTCGAGGTGCCGCTGCTCACCGGCGGCCGCCGGTTTGACTCGCAAACGGACGATGCGGCCGTGGCCGCGCGTTTCGGCAGCGCCACCCTGGAGCAGTTGCTCGGCCACTTTGACGGCGGACGCTACCGCTATCGCACCCTGGCCTGCGCTCTGCGCCGCGGCGAGACGGTCCGCCAGGCCCTGCAGCGCCTGCGCAACGAGGCCCTGGCAGCCGTCGCCAAAGGCGCATCGCTGCTGCTGCTTGACGACAGCAGTGCCTTTAGCGCCGGCAACAGTTTTATCGATCCGCTGCTGGTGGTGGCCTATGTGCACCGGAGCCTCAGCACCGTACAGGATGACGACGGTCGCAGCCTGCGCCGAGCCACCTCGCTGGTGGTGCGCTCTGGAGCCTTGCGCAACCTGCACGACCTGATCTTCGCCATCGGCATGGGGGCCGACGCCCTCTGCCCCTATTTGATGTGGGAATTGGCCGACGAACACCCCGCCGGCCTGGAGCAGCTCATGACGGTACTGGCCAAAGGCCTGGAAAAGGTCATGTCAACCATGGGCTGTCACGAGCTGGGCGGCTACGGCCGGCCCTTCGCCGCCATCGGCCTGGGGCCGGAACTGGCCGAACTGTTCGAGGTGCCCAACTTCTGCGGTTCGTCCCGGGGAGGTCTGACCCTGGAGAAGCTGGAAGAACTGTGGCTGGAGCGCAGCCGCATCGCCCGCAGCCGCAAAAAGCAGCCGCTGGTGGGGCAGTTCCGCCTCTATCCGCGGATATGGAAGATGGTTTCCGCGGTGGCCAAGATGGAGGCCAACTACGCCGACCTGTCCAAACTCATCAGTCAGCTGAAGATCGAAAATCCCCTGGCTATCCGCCATCTGCTGAGCTTTGCCTTTCCCGAACTGCTGACCGTCGATGCCAAAGAGGTCGATGCTACGATCGGCGATCACGATCTGCCGATCCTCTTTTCCGCCATGAGCTTCGGCTCCCAGGGAGAGACGGCTTTTCGCATCTACGCCGAAGCGGCCAAACGGCTCAACATCGTCTGCATGAACGGTGAGGGGGGCGAAATCCCCGACATGCTCGGCAACTACCGCCGCAACCGCGGACAACAGATCGCCTCGGGGCGCTTCGGCGTGCACATGGCGCTGCTCAACTCGGCCGATTTTCTCGAGATCAAGGTCGGCCAGGGAGCCAAACCGGGCGAAGGCGGCCATCTGCCGGGCTTCAAGGTCACGGCCAAGATCGCCGAGGCGCGCCATGCCAAGATCGGCGTGACCCTCATTTCGCCGTCCAACAATCACGATATCTATTCCATCGAGGACCTGGCGCAGATCATCGAAGAGCTCAAGACCGCCAATCCCCGCGCCCGCATCTCGGTCAAGGTGCCGGCAGTGGCCGGTATCGGCACCATCGCCCTGGGCATCGCCAAGGCCGGCGCCGACATCATCACCATCAGCGGCTACGATGGCGGCACCGGCGCCGCCCGCCGACACGCCATCAAGTTCGTCGGCCTGCCGGCGGAGATCGGCGTGCGCCTGGCCCATCGCGCCCTGGCCGAGGCCGGCCTGCGCCACAAGGTGGAAATCTGGGCCGACGGTGGCATGCACAGCGGCCGCGATGTGGTCAAGATGCTGCTGCTCGGCGCCAACCGGGTCGGTTTCGGCACCCTGCCGATGGTGGTCATCGGCTGCACCGCCTGCCGGGCCTGTCATCTCGGCACCTGCCACGTCGGCATCGCCACCCAGATGGAGACCCTGGAAGAAGCCCGCGCCCAGGGACTGAAGCGCTTCGTGCCGCGGGTGCTGGAGAACGGCATCATCTACGAAACCACCTTCTTCCGTGCCCTCGGCGAAGAGATTCGCTTACTCACCGCCCGCCTCGGTTTCCGCCGCACCCAGGATCTGGTCGGCAAAGCCGAACTGCTCGAACAGCAGCGCGGCCTCGACCGCCTCGACCTGCGCGAATTGCTGGCTCCTGTCGAAACCGGCCAGGAACCCCGTTCGGTGAGCGACGTACGCATCATCCGCAAGCCCCTCAATTACTTGACCTCCCTGATTTCGAGTCTGGTCACCGAGGCCTTCGACGGCCCCGAGGATCGAGTCCGTTACGAGGACGACAGCGCCTCCAGCAGCGACCGGGCCATCGGCACCTACCTGGCCGGCACCATGAGCCGCGGCGAACTCGAAGGGCGCTGGCCGGCGGAAAAACGGGTGCTGCTGCAGTTCCGGCGCCGAGCCATTCCCGGCAACGGCCTGGCCGCCTTCAATATTCCGCGCATCAACTACCGAGTCGAAGGCGCCGCTCAGGACGGCGTCGGCAAGGGGGCCACGGGGGGCAAGATTGTAATCCTCAAGGGGGAAAACCGCCAGGGACAGAGAGTTGGCGGCTCGGTCGGCAAGGGCCTGGCCTACGGTGCCACCGGCGGACTGTTTCTCATACAAGGCGATGCCGACAGCCGGGCCTGCATTCGCCTGTCGGGGGGCGAGGTGGTGCTTGGTGGCCATATCCATCAGCCCGTCGATGACCGGGCCGGCAATATCGCTGGCCGGGCCAACCTCAAGGGCTTTGCTTTCGAATATATGACCGACGGCAAGGCGGTGGTGCTGGGCGATCCCGGTCCCTGGTTCTGTTCGGGCATGACCGGCGGCACCGTCTATTGCCATCTCGACGAGGCCTTGGGGCTGACCGAGGAGGCTCTGCGGCGGCGCCTGGCCGTCGGGGCCCAGGTGGTCATTCGGCCCCTCGATGCGGCCGACTGCGCCACGGTCAGCCGACTGCTCGGCGAATACGAACGGGAACTGCTCTATTCACAGCAGGCGATCGAGGCCCGTTGGGTCGAAAAAGTGCGCCGAAGCTGCCCCGACTGTTTCGTCAAGATCGTCGCCAAGGACAAGGAACCGGAGCCGCCGGTAATCACCGAATAACCACCGGCCGGGGAAGGAGGATGGCATGGAACGCTGCTGCATGATCTGCGACTATATTTTCGATTTAGACGCCGGCGCCCCTTTCGGCAAGCGGCCGAAAGGCTGGGTCTGCCCCCTGTGCAGCGCCGACCGGGACAACTTCAAGAAGGTCTGAGCGCCGCGGCCGATGGCCGCCATCGCAACGCCTGGAAATATAACCTCGAAACGTAAAATTTTATGCCACTCCCTTATCCACGCCCGGCCTGGCTTCGAGCGCCACTGGCGCGCGGGCCCCGATACCGGCAGATCCTTGCTTACCACCGCCAGGGGCAGCTGCGCTCGGTGTGCTACGATGCCGCCTGTCCCAACCGCGGCGAGTGCTGGAGCCGCGGCATCGTCACCTTTATGCTGCTGGGGGACAAGTGCAGCCGAAGCTGCCGGTTCTGCAACATCGCCAGCGGCATCCCCACTGCCCCCGACGCAACGGAACCGCAACGGCTGGCAGCGGCGGTAGCAGAGCTGGGGCTGCAGCACGCCGTCTTCACCGCCGTCACTCGCGACGACCTGGCCGACGGCGGAGCGGCCCAGTTTGTCGCTGTGGTGCGGGCGGTGCGCCAGCGTTCTCCGGCCTGCCGCATCGAACTGCTGATCTCCGACCTGCAGCGCAACTGGAACGCGCTGACCTCCATTGTCGCCTCCGCGCCGGAGGTGCTGGGCCACAATATCGAGACGGTGCCCCGACTCTACCCCGCGGTGCGGCCACAGGCCGACTACCAGCGTTCCTTGCAGTTGCTGAGCGAGGTCCGACGCCAGGCACCGCAGCTGCCCATCAAGTCGGGTCTGATGCTCGGTCTGGGAGAAGGCCACCAGGAAATACTGGCGGTGCTCAAGGATCTACAGGCGGCCGGTGTCAGCCTGCTGACCCTCGGCCAGTATCTGGCACCGAGCTCAAAACACCACCCGGTGCGGCGCTACCTGCCGCCGCAGGAATTCGCCGAGCTGGCCGAAGCAGCCAAAACGCTGGGTTTTGCCGGCGTCGAAGCCGGGCCACTGGTGCGTTCGTCTTATCATGCCGCTGAACAATACGAG
>JAUWLU010000298.1 GCA_030613545.1 Desulfuromonadales bacterium | reverse complement strand
TAGGCAAGCAGGTCGGTATCCGTCATTTGAACGTAGTCCTCTTGCAGCAGTTGTCTGGTGGTCGGCTGCGCCGACTGGCAGCCCACGGTTATCAGCAGCATGCTCAGCAACAGGATCATCAGGCGGGCGATTGTCCTCTTCCTCCGGTCCTCCCTGTTTCCGGTCGCTGGCCTGGCGCCGGCGGTTCATTGTACGTCCATTAATTATATAACAACCGCGCAAAATCGTTCGATTATCACTAAAATGACAAATTTTTCACATTTTTACTTGCCATGCGCTATTCCCTTTGCTATACAACGATAGTTCGAGTTTTAATTAAAGAGGGCCTCGCGGCCCGCTGACATAAAGTCCACTCCGATTCAAGGCCGGCTAAGGCTGTTGCTAAGCCGCTTTGAACGATGGGTGTCCCTGGAAACGGTGGCGCCTCCCGCATTTGGAAAGGAGTCGACCTTCGAAAGCGTATTCCAAGGTATATGGTGCGCTGGCGTGGGAGACCCGTCAGCGCTTTTTTTATGGCTACAGGTGTTAGAAGCGATGGAATTCATTTACCCTTCAGGAGGAAACCATGAGGATTAGACAATTAAGGCCCCTGGCCTGGATATGTCTACTGGCCTTGGTGCTGGCAACCCCAGCTCTGGCCACGACCGACAGTGTAAACGGCGAGGTATTTTCCTTAGGCGAGGTAATCGTCACCGGCGAAGAGCAGGTGGTCAATCTGGCCACCACCGTCACCGAGGTCACTGCCGAGGATATCAAGGCTCGCGGCGCCCAGACCGTAGCCGAGGCTCTCGAGCATTTGCCCGGTGTCGATGTGGCGACCGGCGGCAAGGGCCAGAGCTACGTCAGCGTGCGCGGCTTTGGCCAGGGCGATCTCAAGGTGCTGATCGATGGCGTACCGGTTTACGAACAGTATTACCGCAGCCTCGATCTGAGTCAGCTTTCGGTCGATTCTATCGCCAAAATCACCGTCACCAAGGGCGCTTCCTCGGTGCTGTACGGGGCCAACACCATGGGCGGGGTCGTCAACATCATTACCAAAAAGGGGGGTGCCGAGCCGCATGCCTACCTGTCCGGTGCCTGGGGGGACTATAGCAAAGAACACTATGCCTTCAACACCGGTGCTACCGTTGGCAAGTTCAACTACTGGCTCGGCTACAGCTACCGGCACTCTGACGGCTTCCGCCTGTCCGACGGCGGCAAGCACGATGACAGCGGCTATCTGCAACGTGGGTTCAATGCCAAGGTTGGTATTGAACCCACTGCCGACACCAAGCTCTACCTGATCTTCGATTACCACGACAACGAAAAGGGCATTCCCGACATGGACTGGTACTTCGATGAGTGGAAGCAATGGCAGCTGAGCCTGGTCGGTGAGCAGCGCTTCAACGAGTGGCTACGGGTCAAGGCAAGGGCCTTTTATGTCGATCACAAAGATACCCTGCTCGAAACCGACTGGGACCCCAGCGACTGGTTCTACGCCTCAGCCTACGACAACTATTCGGTGGGCGGCGACACCCAGGCCTTCATGGATCTCGGCCCCTTGTTTTTCCTCAAGGCCGGCGTCAGTTTCGTTCGAGACAATTGCGAGCAGGAAGAGGTGGTCGCGCCCGGAGACCGTTGGCAAGACGCCGGCGAATTCGAAGCAGATACCTACACCTTTGCTCTGGAAAACGAGAGCAAAATCAACGACTGGCTCGCTCTGACCATCGGCGCCAGCTACGATTACTACGATCCCCGCGAAGCGAGCGATCAGCCGGTTCCCGACAGTATCGATGCCTTTAATCCCCAGGGCGGGGTTGTTGTAACCCTTTCCGATTCGACCGCACTGCATGCCTCGGTCGGCAAAAAGATTCGTTTTCCGCATCTCAAAGAGCTTTACAGCAAAATGGCCGGCGGCAATCCGGATCTGGACCCGCAGGAGACGATTGCCTATGAGATCGGCGTCACCCATGCCTTCAGCGACACCATCAGCGGTTCGGCAGCCTTCTTCTACAACGATATCGAGGATCTGATCCAGCGGCTCAGGGTCGGCAGGGACAAATTCTATGTCAATGTCGGCCAGACAAAAATCGAGGGCTTCGAAGCCGAACTGAGCGCCGATGTGACCGACAGCTTCTGGGTGGGCGTCAACTATACCTACCTGCATACCGAAGATAAAGACAACGATCGCGAACTGGAAGGGCGGCCCCGGCATCGCGCCAACCTCGATATGCGTTATCGCTTTCCCTTCGGTCTGACCTCGACCGTGCAACTGTCCTATACCATGCGGCAGTTTTATGAGGACTACGACTATAACTGGCAGCAGGGTCCCGACTTCTTCCTGGTCAACGCCCGTCTTGAACAGAATCTCGGTGAATACTGGGGTGTTGAAGGCAAAGCCTTTGTCGAGGTCGAGAACCTGACGGACCGGGATTATACCGAGGGCGGTTATGTGGAGCCTGGCCGTAATTTCCTTGCCGGGTTGAGATTAATCTACTGATCCCGAACAGGTGCGAGGGATACTCGCGGACTGAAAAGGATATAACAGCATGACCGTAGCAACTGCCTCCT
>JAUWLU010000331.1 GCA_030613545.1 Desulfuromonadales bacterium | reverse complement strand
TGTGCGCCGGCGCATTGAGCGGGGCGATGCGGAGATCCCGCTGCGGCTGAACGGCGAGCAAATCATCACCCTGCTGGATGTGTCGCAGCGCCAGCGGGCCAGCCTGCTGGCGGGTGGAACTTTGAATCGGGTGCGGCAGGAACTGGGGCGGTAGGAGATGGTTCAGGCCGATTTGATGCGCCCCATCTTCATCTCCCACCCTGGGTGGTGCACTTTGAACTAGAATTCACCATGATTGATTTTGGTCGCCCATCCATGGGCTTAGCAGGCCGTTATTCAACGGCCTGCTAAATGTGCCCGTTGCCGACTGCCACATTTGACAGGGGGGCAAGGGCTGGTGTAAAAAACATAAGCCGTTCTGCGAACGCTTTAGGCGTCGCGCGTCCCAGAGCAGATTCCTGGCAGCAACCTTCCGGTCTGTCTGTTTGGTCTTTATGCGGCATAGCGATCCCCCGCACAGAACAATCATCTTGCTAAACACCTTTTTGACAGGCCCGGTCTAGATTTGAACAAGTTACTCCAGCGTCGTTATTATTTGCCCCTTGCCATCGGGGATGTTGTCACTACCCTGTTTTCTCCTTCCACCTGGGGCCGACTGTGCCATAAATCACAGGCCTCGCTGCGGATTCCCGACGATTTCTTTGGCATTAATATCGCTTCTTCCGAGGACGAGCGTTGCGATGCATATGTAATAGCCCGCCTGCGAGAACTGGGCATCAACAATGTGCGCCTGGGCTTCAGCTATTGCAGCTTTGATGGCCCGGCCGCAAGGTTTCTGGACAAACTGCTCGATAACCAATTCGTGGTTACCCTGGTTGTGCTGCCACCGCTGGACGAGGCCAGGAAGATGCTGACGGACCGCGGAGTGCAGGAACAATGGCGGCGTTTCACTGCCGAGGTGTTCAGCCGCTACGCTCAGCGGGTGGCGGTTTTTGAGATAGGCAGCACCCCCAACCGCAAGAAATGGTCCGGTTTCGGGCCGCGCGGCTATCTGCAGGCTTGGGCGATCGCCTGCGAGGCAGCGAAAGAGCATACCGTTACCCTGGCGGGTCCCAATATTCAAGACTTCGAGCCGTTTCATAATGCCGGAGTCCTGTTCGCCATGCGGCGTATGGCCCGCGTGCCCGATATCCATACCAACAATCTGTTTGTCGAACGGGTGGTCGAGCCGGAGGCCTATGACCATCGGGTATTGGGAGATTGGGCGACCAATCTGCTCAAGCTCAATCTGGTCAAGAAAGCGCGCCTTTTGCAATACCTGGGGGACAGGGCCGGTTGTAAGCAGACCATTTCAACATGCCAGTTCTGGACGACCAAACGCCTGAGTCGACGATCTCTTTGTCCGCAGGATAAGAAGGTCGACTACCTGGCGCGCTACCTGGTGTTGGCCGCTACCAGCGGCGCATTGGGCCGGGTTTACTGGGGGCCGATGATCTGCGTGCGCGATGGTCTGATCGATGACCGTGCCGCTGGCTATCCTGAGATCGATCACTCATCCTTCTACCGAAGGGTGCGTGGCGATGTTGACGACTTTACCGTCACTCCTGCGTTCTTTGCCCTCGGCTATCTTAGCCAGCGGCTGCGTAACGCCTATTGCGATCGGGCGGTGAGTGCGGTCGATGGGGTCAGTCATTTTGCCTTTACCGGGTCCGCTAACGAGGTGTTTCATGTCTGTTGGTGTCGGGACGGGCAGGCGCTCAGGTTGACCGATCTCTACAGTGATGAACAGCTGGCCGCCGCCGTCTTTACCGATGCCTGCGGCAAAACAGTCAGCTCGCCCGTCGCTATTAACGAACGGCCGTTGGTGATCGACTTCCCGCAACTGACCAAACAACAATTACCGGAGCGTTCACCTGAAATGGGTAACCACAATCCAGAAGTTGTCTATGCATGCCTGCCCGAGTTGCAGGGTTTACCCTGGCGAAACCAATATTGGCGGGGCGCCTTTACCACCACCGCCAAGCTGCCGTCACCGTCTCTGGGCGACGAGCTGACGCCCGAAAAAATCGCCACCAAACCCGAGCTCGCGGTGCTACGGGACCGCCGCAACCGTTTGTGGAATGTTGCGCACCCCCTCGATCAGCAA
>JAUWLU010000136.1 GCA_030613545.1 Desulfuromonadales bacterium | reverse complement strand
CGGAGGATTTGAGGAACGCTTTGCCGGTCAGAACGCCCTGCGCATTGTAGCTGATGCGCACGCGACTTTCCAGGTCGCGGCGTACGACCTGGTATTTGGATAGGCTCCAGTTTTTGGTCAGCAGTTCCTGCAACCACAGCTCCTGGCCGACCCCCGCCTGGTCGCCGGTGCCGTCGGGCATGCCGAGGGGGGCGGTCGAACCGCCGCCGGCTGCAGTTCCGGCCCGGCTGTCGCTGCTGGCCAGAGCGGCGAGCTTGTCCTTGAGGGCTGCAAGTTCCTGCTTGCGGCGCATCTTCGCCACGGCGCTCATGGCCGTCTGGTAGTCCGCACCGCTATCGGCCGACGCCTGGCTTATGGCAGCGCTTTTCTTAGCGGCAGGTTGAGGCTTGCTGGCGGTTTTGGCGACCGGCGCTTTTTTTGTCCTTTTGACGGTCTTTTTGACCGGCCTCGGCGGCACGACCTTTTTGGCCGTCGGCACCGTCTTTTTAGCGGCTGCTGAAGTACTCTTTTTCACCCCTTTGGGGGCGCCGTTTTGACCATCCGGGCGACCGGCTCGCGGGTTGGCCACCGGCAGTTGAGTGAGGTCGACGTAGTAGACCGGGCGCTTGGGCGGCGGGCTGTGATGGCTGAAGGCGCCGGAGAAGACCAGCACCAGGACCAGGTGCAGGATCAGCGAAAGCAGGACCAGGCGGCCGATTTTGGGATCGGGATGAAAATTTGCGCCCCGACGTTGGAAGCGGTTGTCAACCATGGCGATTCTGCAAGGCTACCGTTTGGCCGGCGTCTCGGGCGGTTGCGAAACCATGCCCAGTTTGTTGATGCCAGCCCCCTTGATGGCGGCCATGACCTGCACCACCTTGCCGTAGGGGACGTTGCGGTCGGCTTCCAGAAAGACCTCCTTGTCTTTACGGGTTTTGAGAATCTGCTGCAGAACCGGCATCAGTTTGGCCACGCTCTCCACCTCGGTTTGGCCGATGGAGATGGCGCCGCTGCGAGTGACCGTAACGATCAGCGGTTCCTTGATGGCCTCGAGGCCGGGAGCGTCGGCCACCTCCGGCAGGTTGACCTCGACCCCCTGTTCAAGCATCGGTGCGGTGACCATGAAGATGATCAGCAGCACCAGCATGACGTCGACAAAGGGTGTGACGTTGATCTGGGACAGGGTGCTGCGGCTGCCGCCGTCGCGCTGGCCGACTTCCATCTATCCCCTCCGCTGCATGCGTTCGACGATGTTGAGGAATTCCTGGCTGAAATTGTCCATCTCGCCGGTCAGCAGGTTGACCTTGTTGACGAAGTGGTTGTAGCCGACCACCGCCGGAATCGCGGCCACCAGGCCGATGGCGGTGGCGATCAGGGCCTCGGAGATGCCTGGAGCGACCACCGCCAGCGAAGCGCTGCCGGTCTGGCCGCTGCTCTGAAAGGAATCCATGATGCCCCAGACGGTACCGAACAGGCCGATGAAGGGGGCAGTGGAACCGGTGGTGGCCAGAAAAGTCAGAAACTTTTCCAGGCGCTGTCTCTCCAGGGTGGTGGCTCGGCGCAGGGCGCGGCCGACGTTTTCGCTCTGGCCCAGGTCGGTGGTAAGGAGATTTTCTTCCTCGCTGTTGCGGTTGTCCTGATTGCGCAGCAGTTCCTGGTAGCCCTCACGAAACAGCACGGTAAGGGGCGAATGCTGGTAGTTTTTCAGCCCCTGACTGATGATGTCGAAGCGCTTCTTGGCCCAGAAAAAGTTCTGAAAACGGGCTGAATCGCGGCTGGCGCGATGGATAACCCGAAATTTGAAGAAAATGATGGCCCAGGAGACCACGGAAAAATAGGCCAGCACTAGTATGACCAGTTTGACCACCGGTCCGGCATTGAGAATCAGATCCAAGGGGTTGCCTCCTTTAAAGGATTGATGGCGTCGCAAAAAGTCCGCCCTGCTACGTTGCAGCACTTTTTCAGGACTTCGACATACCATATGTATGCCTTCACCCCTGAAAAACCGTTACGCCTTGTAGGTCGAAATTTTTGCTTAGCCATCTCATGACTTTTTGCGAAAGCATCAACGATTGGGTGGAGCCGGAAACGATTATCGGTCATTCGGTCGGGGCAAGTCAACTGCCTTGCCTGGTGGCCTTTCGAGGATCAATTGACCGGCTTGCGGTTCAGCAGCGGTGGTCCGAATTCAGCGGGATTGGGCAGGCGAGGTCGCAAGAATGCGGCGGGCCAGTTGAGCGGTGGGCGAATCGGGGGCGCGACGGCACAGGCGCTGCAGGCTGGGCAGATCGTCGAGGTCTTCCCAGGTGCCCAGTTCGCGGCAGCTCAGGCCGAGCTGCTCGGCCCGCCGGCGGGTGGCCGGCCAGAGTTCGGCACTGCTCCAGGGCATGTCGCGAAACAGTTCCGGGCTGTGGCTGCTTTGGCCGATGAGCACATAACCGCCGTCCCGGGCCGGCGCTACGGCCAGATCGCAATTGTTCAGGGCGGCAAAGGCGTCGGCGACCAGGGGGATGGGCAGGTCCGGACTGTCGGAGCCGATCAGGGCTGCCGCACGGTATCCTTCGGCAAAGAGTTGGGCGAAAGCCCGGTCGAGGCGTCGGCCGAGGTCGCCGTCGCTTTGCGGGATCAGGCGCAGGCCGGGAAAGGTCTCTTCAAAAAAGGCCCCATCGCCATCGTAAAAGAGCACCTGCTCGGCCGGCGCTCCGGCCATGGCAGCGACGGTCTCCTGCAGGCAGGTACGGTAGAGTTCCGCAGCCTGCTGTGGGCTCAGAGGTGGGCAGAGGCGGGTCTTGACCCGGCCGGCAACGGGCTGTTTGGCGAATATCCCCAGAACCTTGTCCGCCATCGGCCCTTCAGCTTTCGCCAGGAGCGTTGGGGGGGGCGGAAAAGGCCGAGGGATGTTCCACCAGGGCGTAGGCCGAATGGTTATGAATCGATTCGAAGTTTTCGCATTCGACCCGGAACCATTGGATGCTCTCCACGCTTTTCAGCTTTTCGGTCACTGCCCGCACGATGTCCTCGACGAACATCGGGTTGTCGTAAGCCTGTTCGGTCACCGCCTTTTCGTCCTCCCGCTTGAGCAGGGAATAGACCGGGGCGCTGCCGCAGTCTTCCACCCAGCTGATCAAGTCCTCGATCCAGATGAACTTTTGCGAGCGGATCTCAACCCGCACCGCGCTGCGCTGATTGTGGGCGCCCCGCTGACTGATCTCCTTGGAGCAGGGACAGAGGGAGGTCATCGGTACTTCGACGCCGAGCACGAAATCTTTGTGGTCGTCAAGGGTGCCGCTCAGCCGGCAGCGGTATTCCATCAGGCTGCGGGCCTTGGAGACCGGCGCTTCCTTTTCGATGAAATAGGGGAACTCCATCTCCAGATGGGCGCAGGTCGCTTCCAGGCGGTCCTTCATCTTCTGCAGGATGCTGCCCATGTTGCGCATGGTGATTTCGCCGCGGTACTGGTTGAGGATCTCGATGAAGCGGCTCATGTGGGTGCCCTTGAAGTGGTGGGGCAGATCCACATACATGTTGATGCGGGCCACGGTGTGCTGCTGGTCCTTGTTCTTGTCCATCACCACGATGGGATAGTGAATGTCCTTGACGCCCACCTTGTTGATGGGAATGTTGCGGGTGTCCCGCTCCATCTGCATGTCGCGCATGGTGCTCATGATCTACTGCTCTTTCTGGACGTAGGGTACGGGGTCTTCGACGCCGGCTTCGCGAAAGCCTTTGAGCCGCAGCCGGCAAGAATCGCAGGCACCGCAGGCCTGGCCATCGGAAGTCGGGTCGTAACAGGAATGGGTCAGGGCGTAGTCGACGCCCAGATCCAGGCCGCGGCGAATAATCTCGGCCTTGGTCAGGTCAATCAGCGGGGTGTGAATGCGATAGCGTCCCTGGCCTTCGACGCCGGCCTTGGTAGCCAGGTTGGCCATGGTCTCGTAGGCGGCGATATATTCGGGCCGACAGTCGGGATAGCCTGAATAGTCGAGGGCGTTGACGCCGATAAAGATGTCAAAGGCGCCGAGCACCTCGGCCCAGGCCAGGGCAAAGGAGAGAAAGATGGTATTGCGGGCCGGCACATAGGTAATCGGAATGCCTTCGTCGACGGTATTCTTCGGTACCGCCAGGTCGGAGGTCAGGGCGCTGCCGCCGATGCGGCGCAGGTCGATGTTGACCAGCTGGTGCTCTACGGCGCCGAGTCGAGGGGCGTATTGGGCCGCCTTGGTCAGTTCCACGGTATGCCGCTGGCCGTAGTCGAAGCTCATGGTATGGGGAGCGAAACCTTCGGCCCGGGCAATGGCCAGACAGGTGGTTGAGTCGAGGCCGCCGCTGTAGAGAACTATCGCTTTTTTGCTCATAATCTGCCTTTCACCATCGTTTGAGACGTGGAGCATAAGCCAGCAGGGGGGGCGGGGTCAAGACGTCCTCAGTCGGCCGGATCATGAGAGCCGTTGTCGAGTCGATGAGCCTTCATCAGATTGGTGGTGCCGTGGGCGGCCAGGGGGCTGCCCATGGTGATGATCACCAGATCGCCCCGGTTCAGGACGCCCGCCTCGAGAACCGCCTTTTCCAGGGAGCGGATCTGGGCCTCGGTGTCCCCCCGAAAATCGACCTGCAGGGAGCGGACGCCGGCATAAAGGGTCAGTCTGCGGCGCACGCTGCGCGAAGGGGTGATGGCGTAGATGGGGTTGGCCGGACGGTAACGGGCCACTCGGGCGGCGGTGGCGCCGGTCTGGGTAAAGGCCAGAATCGCCGCTGCCTCGATGCTGGCCGCGGTGCGGCAGGCCGCTTCGCCGATGGCATCGGACAGGCTGCGCGAACCGCTGTCGGCGGGATAAAGATTGAAGATCGAGCTGCGCAGTGTAGGGTCGGTTTCTATCCGCTGCGCAATGCGGTCCATAAAGGCGACGGCTTCCGCAGCGTAGCGCCCCACGGCAGTCTCCGCTGAAAGCATGATAGCGTCGCTGCCGTCGAGAATGGCGTTGGCTACATCGGATGCCTCGGCCCGGGTCGGCCGTGGCTGGCTGACCATGCTCTCGAGCATCTGGGTGGCGGTAATGACCGGTTTGCCCGCTTCGCGGCACTGGCGGATGATCTGTTTCTGAATCAGCGGCACCTGCTCCGGGCCGATCTCGACCCCCAGGTCGCCGCGGGCCACCATGATGCCGTCGGCCACTTCAAGGATCGCCGCAAAATCGGCGACAGCCTGGGGCTTTTCGATCTTGGCGATAACCGGCAGGTCGGCCTGCCGGCTGGCGAGATGCTTCTTCAGGGCCTGCACATCGGCTGCCGTGCGAACAAAGGACAGGGCCAGGTAGTCGATGTCTGCGGCAATGGCAAAGTCGATGTCTTTTCTGTCCTGGTCGGTGAAGGCCGGTAGCGAAAGACGGGTTTCGGGCAGATTGACGCCCTTGCGGCTCTTCAGCAATCCGCCGCTGCGAACCCGGCAGCGAACCTCGTCGGCGGTGGTGTCGAGAACCTCCAGCTCAATCCGTCCGTCGTCGAGGAGGATGCGCTGGCCTGCCTGGACTTCGCTGGCCAGTTCGGCAAAGCGCACCGGAATGCGCTGCCGGTTGCCTGTCAGGTCTTCCGTCGAAAGAAGCAGCTCCTGCCCGTCAGAAAGTGTTACCGCATCGTTTTCCAGGCGTCCGATACGTATTTTCGGTCCCTGCAGATCGCCGATAATGGCCACTGCCCGCTGGCGTTTCTGAGAAAGGCGACGAATGCGCTCGACGACCATGGTTTTGCCGGCATGATCGCCGTGAGAAAAGTTGAGGCGAAAGATGTCGGCGCCGGCCTCCATCAGTCGCAGCAGCTGTTCTTCCGATTCGCAGGCCGGGCCGACGGTGGCAATGATCTTGGTGTGGCGGACAATAGGCATCGATGTATCCTGCGATGAGGGTCCTGTGCGTTAGTGAAAGCAAAAAGGACCCTGCCGGCGGGGGAGGGTCCTTTTTACGAAGTCTGGCGGTCTTTGCTAGTGGTGGTAGCGCCCCACGCGCTCGATGTGCGCTTTGCTCGGGCCGCGGTGGCAGCGAAAGCAGGGCTCTCCGGAGACTTTTTGTTGCTGCATGGGCGACTCTTGCTCCGGCAGGACCGA
>JAUWLU010000252.1 GCA_030613545.1 Desulfuromonadales bacterium | reverse complement strand
TGCCATCATGAGGACGATCCGGACAACAATATCGTGACCGGAGTATTACAGAACTTGGGCGGCATCGCAGAAGCGAGCCGGTTGGCGGCGGTCAAATTGGTGGCGGCTTCTAACGAGTTTGCTGACCCTTCCGAAACCAGTCAATCAAGAACTAAAACACAAAGCCCCACAGCGGAACCATCGCCGGTCCCTGCGGGGCTTGTTTTATTCACGGGGTACCGTGAGGGGTACCGCAGTTTTCTCCAGGGTACCGTGAGCGGCCCAAAAACAACAAAAAAGGGTTAGGCAAATTGCCTAACCCTTTGATTTTAATGGCGCGCCGGGAAAGATTCGAACTCTCGACCTTCTGATCCGTAGTCAGACGCTCTATCCAGCTGAGCTACCGGCGCGTATGGAGAAGCAGAAGATTATGCGATTTCGGTCTTTTTGTCAACCCTTTTCCTGCCGGATCGACAATCCTACCTTTTAAAATGGCGGAGAGGGAGGGATTCGAACCCTCGGTACAGGTTGACCCCATACACTCGCTTAGCAGGCGAGCGCCTTCAGCCGACTCGGCCACCTCTCCGTATTTAGTTTTATTACTGACTGGACGATCCTTGCCTCGGCAATAAGTGGCGGAGGAGGTAGGATTCGCCCACTCTGTCGCCGACATCACGTCGACTCCGGCGTAGGCTCCCCTGCGCTCACTGCCGCGGGCATCCCTGCCCGCTCTTCTGACATTCAGTCAGCGTTCGCTCCGCTTCGAATCCCGGCGATTCTTGCCGTTGATTTGTGGCGGAGGAGGTAGGATTCGAACCCACGGTGCTTTCGCACAACGGTTTTCAAGACCGCCGCCTTAAGCCACTCGGCCACTCCTCCGTGAACCTTAACCTTGCGCGGTGATCTTTTCCAGACCACCCATGTAGGGCCGCAGAACCTCGGGAATCACCACCGAGCCGTCCTTTTGCTGGTAGTTTTCAAAAATAGCGAGCAGGGTCCGTCCGACTGCCAGGCCGGAGCCGTTGAGGGTATGAACCAGTTCGGGCTTGCCCTTGGCCTCGCGCCGAAAGCGGATTGCTGCTCGGCGGGCCTGAAAATCCCGGAAATTGGAACAGGAAGAGATCTCCCGATAGGCCTGCTGTCCCGGCAACCAGACCTCGATGTCGAAGGTGCGGGCGGCGGAGAAACCGATATCGCCGGTGCACAGATCGACCACTCGATAGGGCAGCTGCAACTGACGCAGCACCTCTTCGGCGTTGTCGAGCAGTTTTTCCAGCTCCCGGTCCGACTCTTCCGGCACTACAAATTTGACCAGCTCCACCTTGTTGAACTGGTGCTGGCGGATCAACCCTCGCGTGTCTCGGCCGTGAGAACCCGCCTCCTTGCGAAAGCAGGGGGTATAGGCCGTGTAGCAGACCGGCAGATCGACCGCCGCCAGAATCTCGTCCCGGTGAATGTTGGTCACCGGCACCTCGGCGGTGGGGATCAGGAAAAAGTCCGGATCGTCCAGATGAAAAAGATCGTCTTCAAACTTGGGGAGCTGTCCGGTCCCCGTCATGGCTTCCCTGTTTACCATAAAGGGCGGCAGAATTTCAACATAATTGTGGTGATCGGTATGGAGGTCGAGCATGAAGTTGATCAGCGCCCGCTCCAGACGTGCACCGGCCCCCCGCAACAGGGAAAAACGGGCTCCGGCGATCTTGCCGGCCCGCTCGAAATCGAGCACGCCGAGCTGCTCGCCAAGCTCCCAGTGGGGCTTGGCCTCGAACTCGAACTGACGGGGCTCCCCCCAGCTGCGCAGCTCGCGGTTATCGTCTTCGCTGGTGCCGACCGGGCAGTCCTCGTGGGGCAGATTGGGCAGGGTCAGCAGCAGCCCCTGCAGCTCGGCCTCGACTCCCTTGAGTTCCTCGTCGAGCGCCTTGATGCGCTTGGAGACTTCCTGCATGCGAACAATCTCGCCCTGCACCTGGCTCTTGTCCTTGGTCTTGCCGATTAGGGCCGAAACCTTGTTGCGCTCAGCTTTAAGAGCCTCGGCGTCGCCGAGCAGAGTCCGGCGGCGACCGTCCAGGTCAGCAAAAGGGGCCAGATCGATCTCGCCGCCACGGCTGGCGAGACGCTCGCGGGCCTGTTCCAGATTATCGCGCAGATATTTGACATCAAACATGGCAAAGTCCCTTGTATCGGCCGCCTGCGGCCCGTTTGCGGGCACTACTTCTAACACTTCTGTTGCGGCCAGTCAACCCGCTTGGCTCAGCGACGACCCTTAACCCACCAGTCCTCATCGTCGTCGAACCACCAGCGGCTCGAATCGGTGCTCCAGATGCTCTCCGCCAGCCGCTTGGCGGTGTCGGTTTTGAGGCGCCGCACGGAGAAAGGATACCACTCGTCGGCGTAGCGGTTACCGAGATCCTTATATTCCTTGAGGGCCAGGATCATCTCCAGCTGATCGGCGTCGTGGGCCAGCTGCGCCTCACGGCTCTGCTGAGCGCTGAACTCGGCGACCAGCGCCCGATAGTCGTCGCCAAAGGGCAGGGTCGCGGCCAGATCGTCCACCGCCCGCTGCTCATCGACCTGCACATACTTTTTATTGACGTAGTTGAGATCGCCGGTGCGGGCTTCGGGGATATCGTGAAACAGACACAGTTGCAGCACCCGGCCGACATCGGCCTGATCGTCGAGGCGCGCCAGGGTAAAGCCGATGATGGCAGCGCGATAGGAATGCTCGGCCACCGACTCGGCTCCCGAGCCAAGAAACTGAAAGCCGCTGCGTGGCGTGCGTTTGAGCATGCCGACTTCAAAAAAGAAATTGGCCAGACTCTTCATGATTTCTCCTTACACCTTGTCCGACCGCCGCAATGACGGCCGAGCCTCGGCGACGGCGTTGACAGGCAGACGCCAGTTGTCTATGCTCTGCGGGCCTTATTTGATGGCGTCGCAAAAAGTTCACCCTACTGCGTTGCAGCGCTTTTTCAGGACTTCGACATACCATCTGCAGGCCTTCACCCCTGAAAAACCACTACGCCTTGCAGGTCGAAATTTTTGCCTAACCATCTCATGCCTTTTTGCGAAAGCATCATATTTAATCCATAAAATTCAGTTGTCGTGGCGGTTAGCCGAATGCCTGCGCCCCCGACCTGAGATGCAGAGGGAGAACAATAATGAGTACCCGTATCGAAAAAGATTC
>JAUWLU010000147.1 GCA_030613545.1 Desulfuromonadales bacterium | reverse complement strand
GCTGTTTCTACCTGGTCGGTAATGGCTATAGCGCTGTGGTTCACATCATCCTCGTGTTTGGGAAAAATGATCTCAGGGGTCTGCCTAATGACAGCAGCTTGGTCATTCCCGAAGCAAATGTCAAGGGGGCGCAGCCAGTCGCTCAAGACGCGGAGGCGCGGGGAAAACCCGGTTTTGCCCTTCCCTGCGGTCTCTGCATCTCAAGTGAGCGTAGCGAACGAGCGCGAGGACGGTTCTGCCTTTATTTAGGACGCTGATAAAATCTGATGCTTCGCATTCGCTGATCAATCAAAAACTGGAAACAAAAACAAGCGAACCTCAGCGGTCAGCCTTTGACTTTATCTGCGTTCATCTGCGTCCAATTCGCCTTGTTTTTTCCGACAATGTGTCAAAAGAGGAGGCCTGACCCCTTGGTCGATACCGGCACCTTGCTGCATCGTCTGAGTCAATCGACCCGTCAGCGCATCAACGATACTGAATAAGCCATTCGTTGGCGGGCAGTTGCAGGGTGATCTGGCGATAATCGTTGCCGAGCTCTCCTTTGGTCTCTGCTTCCTGACCGCGACAGACGATGCGGTAGGCGGCCACCTGGTCGAGACCGGTAGCTTTAAGAAAGGCCTTGGTGCGGATCATCAGCGAGACCACGCCCGTCAGTTGGCCCTCTTTGAGCACCGGATAACGCATGGCGATAAGCCGTGGCTGCAGCAGGCTGCCGTGTCCCGGTTCGCTCAGCTGAGGGCTTGGAGACATATTCATCCGGTCCCAGAAGTAGTCAAGCTCCTTGACCTTTTTCAGATCGTAGCCGACCGCCAGAAAATTGCGGCGGCGATAGACCTGGCGAATGACGAAGTCGCTGTCGATGAGGGTGCTGCCGAAAAATCCGTCGATATCAGAGACGAAGGGCTTCATTACCTCACGAAAATTGTCGACGGAAGGCTGCTGCTCGGCAGCGGATTCCAGCCCGGCGAAAAGAGGGGCGAAATAGTTTTGCACGGCTTTGCTCAAATCCCCTTCGCTGGGTGCGGCCAGTGCGGAGCCGTGGTTGAACAGGCCGGTGCAGAGCAGCAGCATCAGGCACAAGGCAAATCTTTTCATCGGCAAGTCTCCCGGTTACGGTTGATGGCGTCGCAAAAAGTCCGCCCTACAGCGTTGCAGCGTTTTTTCAGGACTTCGACATACCCTATGTATGCCTTCACCCCTGAAAAACCACTAAGCCTTGTAGGTCGAAATTTTTGCTTAGCCATCTCATGGCTTTTTGCGAAACCATCACGGTTAGTTGTGCAGTAGAAAGATGGATATATAGCCGCTGTGGCGCGACACCAGTTGCACCGAAGCGAAGCCGGCGCCGTAGATGGCCTGGCGTAGGCGTCCGCGGATGTTTTCGCGAATCTCCTCTTGGCGAAACAGCAGGTAGCCCGACCAGGCGCAGAGGGCGCCGAAGGGGTTGCTCGGCACGTCGACATCGACGATGACGATCCGGCCCCCCGGTTTGACCGTGCGGCGCAATTCGGCCAGAGCGCGTTGTTTGAGGGCGAACTCGATGTGGTGAAAGAAGAAGGTCGATACGGCGCAATCAAAGGCGTGGTCGTCGTAGGGCAACTGTTCGGCCAGGGCGGCATCGAACTGCAAGTTGACCAAGGCGGAGCCCTTGCGCCGAGCCACCTCGATCATGGCGGCGGCGGCGTCGACCCCCACCACCTTGGATCGCTGGGGGTCGAGATCCCAGGCGATTTCCCGGCTCAGGGTGCCGGTGCCGCAGCCGACGTCCAGCACCTGCTCGTCGCCCTGTAGCTGCAGTAGGTTCCGGGCGCGGCGCCGGTAGCCCCGCTCCAGGCCGAAGGTCATCAGCGGCGCCAGCAGATCGTAAACCGGTGCTGCGTGGTCAAGGGTACGGCCGGTGGTCAGGCGGGCCGGATTGGAGTCTTGTCCTTGGGCTTTAGCAGGCATGGCGCAAATCTTCCAGGTCGAGGATGGTGAGCATTGAGCAGGCCATGCGGTCGGCGGATAAGGGTTGAATGCCGAGACCGAGCTGGGTGAGGGCGGCCAGGCTGTCTTTCAGATATTGCAGCGCCAGCCGCGCCGTTGTCAGGGTGGCCTCGGGCACTTCTTTATAGAGCCGCGCGTCGCTGTCCAAAGAGCGGTTTTGCCAGACCTGTAGAATCGGGTGTTGCTGCTGTTCGAGGACCGACAACAGATAGTTGTGGCGTCGCTCGATAAAATCTTTGGCCAGATCGCGCAGGTCGTCGAGGAGTTGGCAGCCGAGGCCGAACTTGAGCAGGGCCTCTTTCAGGTCGGCGAGGCGCCGTCGATCGATATTCGGCTCGATGAGATCGGGGCCGAGAAAGGGGACGTGGAACAGGATGCCGGTCTTCAGTACATGAATGGTCGATAGCATGTGAGCCGGATCGGGGCGGGCGCCTATGCCCCCCTCCTCGCTCGCCTCGAGGGCCGCGCTCGGCAGCAGTACCTGCAGCGAACTTTCCGCCAGCTGCCGGGCCTGGCCGGCATCGATGACCCCGCCGCTCACCGCCTCGTCGAGCAGCTTCTTCAACACCCGGTCGGCGGCCATGATGGCCACTACCTGGCGCATGACCTCCGAGCGGCCCGGCATGGCCAGCGGCACGACCTGTTTATCTTCCTTGTCGAGCAGGTTGTCGGCGCTGGTAACCCAGATGCGAAACAGGTGATTGAGCTTGCCGTATAGCAATCGCCGTTCAAGGGGCAGGTCGAGGAGATGGTAGCTGGTGTGAAACAGGGTTGAGAAGATGTTTTTGCGCAGGGTATAGAACTGTTTGGGAATGGCCCCGAGGGCCACTCGGTAATCCGCTGGAGCATGGTCCGGGCTCTGAATGGTTTCGTCGAGCAGCTGGTAAACCTCGCGAATGCAGCCCATCTGCTCTTTAAAGGAACGTTTCAGGGTTCTGCCCGTCTGCCAGAGGTCGAGCCAGCTGGTGACGTCTCTGCAGCGGGTTGCGCTTTGAGTCATAAGTCCTCCTCGGGTCGGGCGACCTGCGTCACTGAACAAGGCGGTGTCGACAGCATGGCAAGGACCTTTGGTATGGGGTTACTGATAGCGACCATAGAAATACCATACTATTTCAGTAGGGTATTTGCAAGGGGAAGCTGATCCGCCGTCGCAGTGCTTTGCCCTTGCCTTCCCTGTCCTTTGCCGCCATATTAACAAGTTATGCTCCGGTGCGGGGCTTTACAGCTGTTGGCCTTGCTAAGAAGGATGGTTTCATGTTTCGTAAACAAGACGCGTTGCTGCTGGTGACCAGTTACTCCACCATGGCCCTCGGCATCTTTCTGCCCGAACTGGCCGCACCTCTGCGGGCGGTGCCCATGGGCTGCGTGATGTTTCTGCTGCTGCTGTCCTTTTTGGCCGTCGATCTGGCGCAGGTTCTGCGCTGTGCACTGGCCTCCCCTCTCGATACGGTGCGGTTGCTGGCGGTCAAATGCCTGGTGCTGCCGGTGGCGGCCTTTGCCCTCTATCACACCTTCTGGCCCGATTATCAACTGGCGGCTCTGTTGGTGGCCGGCGCTTCGACGGCCGTGCTGGCGCCATTTTTTGCCCGCCTGTTTCGGGCCGATGTCGGCCTGACGGCGGCGGGTGTGATCCTCTCCTCGCTGTTGCTGCCCTTTACCCTGCCGCCCCTGGTGGCCGGCCTGGCCGGGGAGAGTCTGCAGGTGGGCGTCGCTGCCATGGTGCAGATGCTGGCGGTGATGATTTTTGTTCCGGCCTTGGCCGGGCGCGCCTGCGTGCGCTGGTTGCCACGGCCCGCCGACTGGCTGCTGCAACGCAGCTATCCCCTCTCTTTGCTGGCCGTGGCTTTGACCAACCTCGGGGTCTTCTCCCGCTATTCCCATTACTTTTTGCAGAATCCAGCCTTGGCCCTGCAAGCCATGGCAGCCGGTACCCTGCTGGTTGCGGTGGTGATACTGCTCGGCCCGTTGCTGTTTCGCGGTACCTCGCCGGAATTTCGTGCTACGGCCCTGGTCTGCACCCTGTTTCCCAACTACATTCTGATATTGGCCTTCAGCGGGCAATTCTTCGGCCCGGCCGAAGCGACCTTTGCCGCCACTTACAGCGTACCGTTTTTTCTGCAGGTGCTGGTGCTGCGCAAGCTGATCGGAGTTTCTGGCGCCGCTACGGTCAAACCAAAGGCCGAATAGAGGGTTGGCAGCGCAGGGAGCTGTGGTCTGTCGATGATGGGCGGGGATCTTTTTGCAATTGTTTGCTGAGGGGGATTTATCGCGGCAGGTAGACTTCGATCGTAGTGCCTCCGCCCGCACTGCTTTGCAGGGCAATGTGGCCGTGGTGACGTTTGATGATGATGAACACCACCGACATGCCGAGCCCGGTCCCTTTACCGTTGTCCTTGGTGGTGAAGAACGGATCAAAGATACGTTCCTGGATGAGGTCGTCCATGCCGTGGCCGGTGTCGCAGATAGTAAGGACCACATATGGTCCCGGGATCAGTCCTTGGTCGTGCAAGGGAGCATGGTTGTCGATCTGGCGGTTGGCGGTGACGATGGTTAATCGGCCGCCTGCCGGCATGGCATCGCGGGCATTGATGGCCAGATTGAGGATCACCTGCTCCAATTCAGAGCGGTCGCCGCGAATTATGTCCAGGTTCTCATCGAGTTGCAGGTCGACCTTGATGTGATTTCCCAGCATGGTGCGCATCATCCCCTCCAGATCGCGCAGCAGGTCGTTGAGATTTAATTGCTCGCTCTGTTCACGGCGTCTGTCGCCGATCATCATCAACCGTTCCACCAGGGTACGGGCTCGTTGCTCGGCGTCGATGATGGCCGCAGCCGCTTTTTGCAGGCGGGGTTCGGTAAGGGCATTTTGCAGGATCTTGCCGAAGCCGCCGACCACGGTCAGCAGGTTGTTGAAGTCGTGGGCCAAACCGGCCGCCATGCAGGCCACGGTCTCCATCTTTTGGCAGAGGATCAGGTCTTTTTCCAGCTTTATGCGGTCAGAAATATTGCATATCTGCAGAGCGACGTAGACGACTTCTTCGACGGCGTGGTCAAAGATTGGAAAAGCGCGGCACTCCAGGATGCCGATACGGGAGTGCCTGAATTTGCGAGTGGTCGGACGACCGCTGCGAAAGACCTCTGTGGCCGGGCAGGCGGCAAAGGGTATCGCATCATCCGGATGAAAGATGGCGGCACAGGGTGGCTGGCCACCCCGTTTGTCCAGGGGGACATCTTCGAAGCCGCCTCGCCAGTTGGACAGGACGACGCGGTGCTGCCGGTCGACCACTACCAGGCAATCAGGCAGGTGGCTGAACAGCCGGTAATAGATATCCCTCGCGTCAATGTTGGGCGGCAGTTCCGGCATGAGCCTTCCTTTCCCTGTGCTGGAGCTTCTGCGGACGGTGTTATAACTGCGGCCTTGGCTTAAATCTTATCCTAAAAGAACAGCTTGGCCAGACGGCAGGGTGCTCTGTGGTTAGAGAAAAATGCTTGGGGCGGCCGGGGAGGGTCTTTGGCGGTTGTGCCGGGCGGGGACAGTCGAGGCGTCAATCGGCGGGTTGCCAGTGGATGAGTTGCTGTTGAAAATCGATGCGGTA
>JAUWLU010000395.1 GCA_030613545.1 Desulfuromonadales bacterium | reverse complement strand
GAGCGGCGTCCTGGTCGTTGCGCGTAGGGTTGCGGTTTTTGCACAGCCCACGAACCCGCTCGTAATTGGGTTCGGGGTTGCGGGCCGGGTCGCGCGCGTTGGCGAGGACCGCCTGCGCTTCCTGCGCCTGCAGCCGATAGTCGGTGACATCAAGGCGGGCGATCAGTTGACCCGATTTGACCCGGTCGCCAACCTGAACCGCCACCTCTTCCACCGCACCGGGAACACGAAAACTGAGCCGCGATTCCACTCCTGCCTGGGCCATGCCGGAAAAGGTTCGTTTCAGCAGGCTGCTGCCCGGCTTGACCTTCTGATAGCGAATCGGTCGAATCAGCTCCGGCTGCTGGGCGGGTTCACTTCCGCAGGCGAGCAAACACAGGGGCAACAGGAAAACCAGCAGGGTGCGGTTTAGCATGCGGTATCTCTCCTTGATGGCGTCGCAAAAAGTCCCCCCTACTACGTTGCAGC
Source organism: Desulfuromonadales bacterium (assembly GCA_030613545.1). GTDB lineage: Bacteria > Desulfobacterota > Desulfuromonadia > Desulfuromonadales > Syntrophotaleaceae > Syntrophotalea_A. Next base: position 759 of record JAUWLU010000395.1, on the reverse strand, counting down.
GTTTTTTCAGGACTTTGACATACTCTATGTATGCCTTCACCCCTGAAAAACCACTACGCCTTGTAGGGCGAAATTTTTGCTTAGCCATCTTATGAGTTTTTGCGAAAGCAACTCTTCTTGGCTCAGGGCGCGGCAATGGCGTCCTGGCGCCAGAACTCTTCCAAACGGCGAAACCAGTCTTCCCGCTGCTGGGGACCGAGGAAAAAGTCGAAGCGACCGACGGCACGTTGTACTTCCATCAGATCGATAAAAAAATCGTAGACAGAGCTAGCGGCCACGCGATCGGCGACCAAGGCGGCATTCTGGGCGTCAATCAGTTCGATGATCGATACCAGACCGCGGGAATAGGCATCCGTCACCAGACCGAGATTCTTACGGGCGGCTGTAGCGCCCTGGCGCGACAAGCGGATGATGGTGTGAGTAGCTCGTGCGCGCTGCATGGCTGAGCGAATGCGCTGTTCAAGACGGTCGGACAGTGCCTGGCGTTCGATGTGCAGCCGAGCCAGTTCTTCATTGGCCTGTTGCAGGTCGGCGCTACGGGCACCGCCGGCAAAGAGGGGCTGGGTCAGATTGAGGCCGACGCTCCAGTTGGTGTCGTTGGCTTGAGGTATCTCGATAGGCAGGAGGCCGGTGAAGGGAGAGTCGACCCCCGCGCCCCCCTCGTATAGCTGCTGGCTGAGGCCGGCGCGCAGGGATATTTCCGGGGCCCAGAAAGAACGCCGGGCCGCCAGTTGCAAACGCTCTTGTGCGTCGATGGCC
>JAUWLU010000327.1 GCA_030613545.1 Desulfuromonadales bacterium | reverse complement strand
CTGCTCGGGCTGGGCGTCGATCCGGCCGATGTCGCCCAGGTGCTGAATGTCACTCCGGCCACCGTGCTCAATTGGAAAGCCAAGGTCATCGCCCTGGCGGAGGTGACCGGTGAGTGACCCCCAGGACAAGGTGGTCGACCTCACTGAGCAGGTCGAAGCCCGCCGGCAGCAAGAGGCCACCGAGCTCGCCGCCGCAGACGCTGAGAAGTCAGCTGGCAAAAACGACTCAACCGGCGGTCCCGACGATCCCCGCTTCGTGCTGCAGTGCCTCGCCAACAACGAGCGCGGCGACGGCATCCTGTTCGGCGCCCTGCAGCGCGACAAATACGTGATCAACAAAACCAACGGCCTCTGGTACCGCTGGGCCGACCACCACTGGGAGATCGACAAGCTCAACACGGCCACCACCGCCGTCGAATCCGTTGCCCTCAAGTACCTCGATCAGGCCGCCCTGGTGCGGGCCGAACTCGACGAACTCGCCGAAGAGATGGCCGCTCTCGAAAACAAAGCCGGCACCTGCCGCGCCGCCAAAGATCCCGACGGGGCCGCCGCAGCCGAAGGCAAAGCCAAACGGCTCGCCCACCAGATCGATCGCGTCAAGGCCCGACTCAAAGACCTCAACCGCCGCGTCGAGCGCCTGCGCACCGTGCGCGGTGCCAGTAACTGCCTCACCTGGGCCCACACCGTCGAGCAACCCCTCGCCATCGTCGGCGACGAAATCGACAAAAAGCCCATGCTCCTCGCCTGTAAAAACGGCGTCATCGACCTAGAGACCGGCAATCTGCTCCCAGGCAATCCCAAGGATTATCTCGTCCGCGCCATCCCCGTCGAATACCACGGCATCGATCACATCAACGAAGACTGGGAAAAATTTCAGCTCGACATACACCAGAACAACCAAGAAGACGCCGACTTCGTGCGCCGCTACATGGGCTACGGCATCACCGGACTCACCACCGAACAGCACCTCGCCTGTTTCATCGGCGAAGGCGCCAACGGCAAAGGCACCATGTTCGAGACCCTGCACGGCATCCTCGGCGAGCTCGCCTGGTCCATCGAGCCCGAGATGATCCTCGATCAAAAAAACGCCAAAAGCTCCGCCGGCCCATCCCCCGACATCGTCAGCCTCTACGGCCGGCGCCTGGTGGTCGCCTCCGAAACCGACAAGAACCGACGCATCAGCGGCGCCAAAGTCAAGCGCCTCACAGGATCCGACACCCTCACCGGGCGGGCCCCCCACGATAAATTTGAAATAAACTTTACCCCCACCCACAAACTGGTGCTCTACACCAACCATCCCCCCAGGGGGCTCGCCAGCGACTTCGCCATGTTTCGGCGGCTGCTCTACATCAACTATCCCCTGCGCTACGTCACCGATCCAGAAGCCGAATCCCGCAGCGACCCGCAAAACGCCCACATCTACCGCCAAGGCGATCCCAATCTGCCCAGGCGACTGCTCGCCAACAAACCCGGCATCCTCGCCTGGCTGGTCAGGGGGTGCCTCGAGTGGCAACGGGACGGCCTCAAACCACCCGATAAACTCCGCGCCGCCGCCGAAGAGATCCGCCGCGGCGAAGATCACCTTACCCGCTTCATGGACGACGCCTGCACCCGCGTCGACAGCGACCGCCGGATCCTGTTCAAGAGCCTCTACGCCCATTTCGACGACTGGTTCGAAGACAACGTCGACGAAAACAAAAAATATCGACCCAGCAAAAAAAACATCAGCGATCAGCTGCGGCGCAAAGGCTACCGGGTCGAAGCCATCGGCGGGCAGACCTACGTCTACGGACTCGACATCGAAGGAGTCTTCGCATGATGACCATATCGCGCTGGACGTCCACCACCGGGGGCCAGGGGCATGATCATATGATTATCCAAAAACAGCCCGAAAATCATCATCATGGACTCAAGTGTTCGAAATTAAAAAGGAAAGATGTCAAGCATGACCATATGATGATAATCCGCAGAACTGGCCCTTCGCGCGCGCCCGCGCGTGCGTTAAGTAAATAGCCCACCGGTTTAGGGTCTGGTTGTTTTTACATTTCAAAGTTACAGGGATAATCATCATATCATCATAATCGGATAGAAAAAGAAGTTAAAACAGA
>JAUWLU010000065.1 GCA_030613545.1 Desulfuromonadales bacterium | reverse complement strand
CGTGGACAGCACCGAAGGTATCTGGAACACCGGCCGGGAAGAATACCCCAATCTCGGCTACAAGCCTCGCCACAAGGAAGGTTACTTCCCCTGCGCCCCCACCGATTCCCTGGTTGACCTGCGTAACGAAATGGTTCAGGTTCTGCAGAGCGTCGGTATGCGTATCGAAGCTTCCCACCACGAAGTGGCCACCGGCGGTCAGTGCGAAATCGCCATGCGTTTCGATTCCCTGGTCAGCATGGGCGACACCCTGCAGTGGTTCAAGTACATCATCAAAAATGTTGCGGTGCGCAATGGCAAGACCGTAACCTTCATGCCCAAGCCGCTCTTCGACGATAACGGCAGCGGCATGCATTGCCACGTTTCGATCTGGAAAGACGGCGTAAACACCTTCGCCGGCGACGGCTACGCAGGCCTGTCCAAGAACGCCCTGTACTTCATCGGCGGCATCATCAAGCACGCCAAGGCTCTGTGCGCTTTCACCAACCCCAGCACCAACTCCTACAAGCGTCTGGTGCCGGGCTTCGAAGCTCCGGTAAACCTGGCCTATTCTGGCCGTAACCGCTCCGCCGCCCTGCGCGTGCCGACCACTTCCAATCCCAAATCCAAGCGCGTCGAGTACCGTACTCCCGACCCGTCCGCCAACGGCTACCTGTGCTTCTCCGCCATTCTCATGGCCGGCCTCGACGGTATCGAGAACAAGATCGATCCGGGTGAGCCGCTGGACAAAGACCTTTACGCTCTGCCTCCCGAAGAGCTGGCCGACGTGCCCTGCGTTGCCGGTAGCCTCGACGAGGCCCTCAATGCTCTCCAGGTTGACCACGAGTTCCTTCTCAAGGGCGATGTCTTCACCGAAGACGTCATCGAGAAGTGGATTGAGTACAAGATGGAAGCCGAAGTGAACCCGGTGCGGATGCGTCCGGTACCCGAAGAGTTCGCCCTTTACTACGACTGCTAATAGTCGTTAATTGCTAAACAAAAAAAGCCCCCGGTTCTGAGACCGGGGGCTTTTTTTGTGTTTCGAGTAGGTTGCCTAAAAGAAGTCCGTTGCTGAACTGCCAGGATCAGCAGCTGTGCTGCTCGACAAAATTACGCACCACGCTAGTGTCAGCATCGATAATTTCGCAACGGCTGGGGCGCTGTTCGATGCCGGCCAGGGAATCGGGCATCGTCGGCGAGGTGTTGATGGCTTCCTGTACGGCGGCGCCGAATTTGGCCGGATGGGCCGTGGCCAGACAGATGAGCGGACACTCGCCACCGGTCTGTTCCTTGCCGACCTTGACGCCGATGGCCGTATGCGGATCGAGCACGTAGCCGGTCGCCTGATAGAAGTCCCGAATGGTGGCAATGGTTTCGCTGCGACTGGCGGAGCCGCTGAGAAAGTCCTGAGCTACCCGTTGTTGCAGGGACGGATCGAAAGCCAAGCTGCCGGTGCAGGCAAAGTCTGCCATGGCCTGACGGACCTTGGCAGTGTCTGCGTCCAGCAGGTAGTAAAGATAACGCTCAAAATTACTGGCCAGCTGAATATCCATGGACGGTGCAGGTGTTTCCACCACATCGGCAATGGAATAGTCGCCGCGGCCGACAAAGCGGGACAGGATATCGTTTTCGTTGGTGGCCAAAATCAGGCGGCGGATGGGCAGTCCCATGCGTTTGGCGATATACCCGGCAAAAATGTCGCCGAAATTGCCGGTCGGCACCGAAAAGTAGACTTCCTTGCAGCCGGTGTCCTTCTGCACCCGGCCAAAGGCATAGAAGTAGTAAACGACCTGGGCCAGCACCCGCGCCCAGTTGATGGAGTTTACCGCACCCAGGGAAAGGCGGGATTTGAACTCCAGGTCGCCGAAGACCTCTTTGACGATGCGCTGGCCGTCGTCAAAGGTACCGCGGATAGCCAGGTTGAAGACGTTGGGGTCGGTGACCGTGGTCATCTGCAGTTCCTGGATGGGGGAGACCTTCTGATGGGGATGGAGGATGAAGATATTGATATTTTTCTTGCCGCGCACGCCATAGATGGCGGCACTGCCGGTATCTCCGGAGGTGGCGCCAAGAATGTTCATCTTCTCGCCCCGTTCCCGCAGCAGGTACTCGAACAGGTTGCCGAGAAACTGCAGAGCCACATCCTTGAAAGCCAGGGGCGGGCCATGAAACAGTTCGAGTAAATAAAGACCGTTCTGGTGGACCACCGGGGTGACTTCATCGTGGCTGAAGGTGCGGTAGGAACGGTCAACCAGATCCTTGAGGTCGGCGGTCGGGATGCCTTCGGCAAACAGGGATATAATCCGCAATGCCAGTTCAGGATAGGCCAATTTATTCAGCGCCGCTATGTCCCCGGCGGTCAGGCTCGGAATTGTGGCAGGCAATAGCAGGCCGCCGTCGTCGGCGAGGCCCATCATGATGGCCTCTTTAAACGAAATTTCCTGAATCTGTCCGCGAGTGCTGATATATTGCATCGGTAATCGTTCTCCTAAACATCTATTGGAAATTGGTGGTAATTGTTTTTGACTAGCCTGCATCATACCAGTTAAACTGTCGAAATGAAATAGCGGGCTCCGTCGGATGGGCCATTTTTCGTCTCTCCAGCTATTGCTCAGCCGGCGCGTTGGCCCGGTTTGACAGTATGATATTTCGAGGTTTAATACGTGCAGCACTATTCATTGAAATGGCCCTGTCGCATCGGGGTCATCTCCGATACTCATATCGTCGATGCCTGGTTCGAGGACACTCTGATGGCATCCCTTCAAGACAAGCATTTTCGTGGGGTAGATCTTATTTTGCATGCGGGGGACCTGGTCGATCCCCAGATACTGACGCGCTTTTCGAGCTGTCCGGTACTGGCGGTGTGCGGTAATATGGATACGCCAACAGCCGAACTGGCCATGCGAAGGGTTATCTCAACAGGGCCCTTTCGTATCGGACTCGCTCACGGCTGGGGCGCTCCTAACGGACTGGAACAGCGATTGTTGCGGGTGTTTTCTGCCGAGAATATCGATTGTATGGTGTATGGTCACAGCCATATGCCGACCTGTCGATGGCAGGGCGAGCAATTGCTTTTCAATCCCGGCAGTCCCACTGACCGGCGAAATGCCCCATTTCATTCCGTGGGGCTGTTAGAGGTGGGCAATTCCATTCAGGGGCGTATCATTCCATTGGATTGAACCGCCAGGCAGGGGATAAGTCGCCAACACAGCCCGTCTAAAGTTTTTTCTTTAACCTGGTGGCAGGCAGGGAGCGAACAGGCCGATGTTGTATAGGCTGACGATTGGGGGGACGATTATCGACCCAAGTTCAAGGGAGGATTCATGGTAAAGCATTTGTGGGCACCCTGGCGGATGAGCTATCTGCAACGCAAGGATGAACGGTGCGATGATTGCGTTTTTTGTGTGGCTGACAAGAGGGATGAAGACAGTGAACGACTGGTCTTGCATCGTGGGCGCCTGGCTTTTGTCATGATGAACAAGTTTCCCTATACCAATGGCCATCTTATGATCGCTCCCTATCGACACATCGCTGATATATCCGATATCGAAGACCAGGAGATGTTGGAGATGCATCAACTGCTGAAGCTGTCCCGAACGGTTCTGGAGCGATATTGCAAGCCCCAAGGTTTCAACGTCGGTATGAATATCGGTCGCATCGCCGGAGCCGGTATCGCTGACCATCTCCATCTGCACCTGGTGCCGCGCTGGCTCGGGGATACCAATTTTATGCCGGTTTTCGCTGAGGTTCGGGTGATCCCCCAGCATCTGCAGGAGACCTATCGGCTGCTGTCCCAGTTTTTTATCGATTCGCAAAAGGAGAACGAAGAATAGTTTCTCTGCGCCGGCGACCCGAGCCGCTGGATCTTTATTGGTTTTATGTTAACCTGAGCCTGTGCAAGGTAGGAAAGGACTAATTGTTATGATGGAATATTTTCAACAGGGTGGGCCGCTTATGTGGCCGATCCTGCTTTGCTCAATTCTCGCTTTCGGCATTTTTCTGGAGCGTCTGTGGAGTTTCTTTCAGGTTAATCGCGGATCCCGTGAGTTGGTAAAAGAGGTTGAAGAACTGGTCGTCAAGCGGCGCATCGATGAAGCCATCATTGTCTGCCAGCGCTACGGTACGCCTTTGGCGCACATTCTGTTGGCGGCCCTGCGGGCCAATGGCCGCAGTCGCGATCAGATCAAAACTGCCGTTGAAGAAGCCGGAAGCCGCGAATCCGCGCCGCTGGAACGATACCTGGGTCTGCTCGGCACCATTGCTACCATTTCGCCGCTGCTCGGTCTGTTGGGTACGGTTCTCGGGATGATCAAGGCCTTTACCGTGATTGCGACCCTGGGCATGGGGACCCCGGCGACCCTTGGTGGTGGTATCTCCGAAGCACTGATCACCACCGCCGCCGGACTGTCCGTCGCCATTCCGGTGTTGCTGCTGCATAAATATCTTAGCAGCCGACTCGATCGCATCGTTCTGGAGATGGAAGCCAGCTCTCTGCGCCTGGTCGATCTGCTGGGAGCCTAGGTATGGGCTTTTTGCGAAAAAAACGGGAGAAGCCGCGGGTCGATTTGACCCCGATGGTCGACGTCGTCTTTCTGCTGCTGATCTTTTTTATGATCTCCACCACCTTTGTTGAAATGCCGGGCATTTCGGTTAAGCTGCCCGAGTCGTCAAGTCAGCAACGGCCGCAGGACATCAAAGAGATCAAGGTCTATCTGTCCAAAGAGGGCGACATTTTTCTCGGCAAGGATTCCGTCGATATGGCCGAATTGCGGCGGCGACTGCGCGCGCATGGCCGAGACGCCGCCGAGATGACCTTTTTGCTGCTGGCCGACAAGGAGGCCTTGCACGGCAAGGTCGTTGCGCTGATGGATCTGGCCAAGGAGACAGGATTTGCCAAGCTGGCTATCGCCACGGAACATCGGGACCGGCCTTGACTAAGAGAGTGGCCATCGGCATCGACCTCGGCGGGACCAATTGCCGTGGTGCTCTGGTGTCGCAGAACGGTCAGGTCAGAGCATGGCGCCGTATTGAAACCGACCCGGCCGCCGGCCTGACGGTCTTTCTGCAGCGCCTGACGGGGTTTTGCCGGGAACTGCGATCCACCGCCGCCGAACTGGGGCTGAATATTGCCGGTGTCGGCTGTGGTGCTGCAGGAATTGTCGATCTTTCGGGGCAGGTTCGGTCTGCGCCCAATCTCCATCTGCTGGACGATTTCGATTTGCAGGGCCATCTGCAGCGAGGGTTGAATCTGCCTGCCCTGGTGATAAACGACGCCAATGCCATCGCCTGGGGGGAAGCCCGGTATGGCGGCGGTCAGGGTTTCGATTCCTTTTTGACCCTCACCCTGGGGACCGGCGTCGGTGGCGGATTGATTCTGAAACGCCGACTTTGGCAGGGGGCCTGCGGCGGAGCCGGGGAAATCGGCCACCTGGCTGTCGAGGCCGAGGGGCGTCCCTGTGGTTGTGGCTCCCACGGCTGCCTGGAACAGTATGCTTCTGGCCAAGGGATTCAGCAGAACTTTCAGGAACTGGGCGGTGCAGAGCGGGGAGAAACCGTCGACAGTATCGGCATCGCCAGCTTGGCCCGCCAGGGCGACCCTGTTGCTCGGACCGCTTTTGACCTTGCTGGTCGCTATCTCGGACAGGGGATTGCCGGGGTTGTCAATCTGCTCAATCTTGAAGGGGTGCTTTTTGCCGGAGGACTCAGCGGCTGCCTTGACCTGTTACAGCCGGCGCTAGAGCAGGAACTGGCTCGGCGTGCCTTTGCCGTCAATCGTCAACAGTTGCAGCTGGCTGCGGCCCGCCTCGGTGAACAGGCCGGCATCCTTGGCGCGGCCAGCCTGCTGTTTGATCGTTTGGGACGTCGCTGATTACAGCTAGTGTCCGGTAGGAAATTTTAGCGAAAGGGGCTCAGGCATGATCAAGTCGATAGCGATTCTCACCGGTGGGGGCGATTGTCCCGGTCTTAATGCTGTTATTCGCGGCGTGGTGCGGGCCGCCATTATCAAGCGGGGATGGTCGGTGGTCGGTATTCTGGACGGTTTTGACGGCCTCATCGATGGTCCGCAAACGATGTCCCTCGATCTGGCTTCTGTACGGGATATTCTGCAGCGTGGCGGCACCATTCTCGGCACCAGCAACCGGGGCAATCCCTTTCGCTATCCGGTCCATGAGGGTGAGACGGTTGAAATGGTCGATGTCTCGCAACGGGTGGTCGACCACTTTCGACAAATTGGGGCCGATGCTCTGGTGGTGGTCGGCGGCGACGGTACGCTTAAGATTGCCCGGCGTCTCAACGATATGGGGGTTCCGGTGGTGGGAGTGCCCAAGACCATCGACAACGACCTGTGCGGCACCGACGTGACCTTTGGCTACAATACCGCGGTAGGGGTGGTTACCGAAGCCCTCGATCGCCTGCATACCACCGCCGAGAGTCATCATCGGGCCATTGTGGTGGAGGTGATGGGGCGTGATGCCGGCTGGATTGCCCTTGAATCGGGGATTGCCGGTTCGGCCGATGTCATCCTGCTGCCCGAAATCCCTTTTTATATCGACCATGTCTGCAAGCACATCGACAAACGCCGGCAGGACGGGCGCCGTTTTCATATCGTGGTGGTGGCTGAGGGCGCCGTTCCGATCGGAGGGCACAAGGTTGTGCAGGCAACGGCTGACCAGAATTGCGGTATGGAGCGGCTTGGCGGCATCGGACAGCAGGTTGCTAATGCTATTCAGTGCGGCCAGGGCATAGAAACCCGCACCGTGGTACTTGGTCACCTGCAGCGGGGCGGAACTCCCTCGGCCTTTGACCGCATTCTCGGCTCGCGCTTCGGGGTCAAAGCCGTCGAACTGATCGAACGGGGTGAATTCGGCAAGATGGTAGCCCTTGCCGGTCGCGAAGTGATTGCGACCGAGATCGACATGGCCGTCGGGACCATGAACCGGGTCGATCCTCAGGGCAATCTGGTGCACACGGCTGAAGCTCTCGGCATCATGGTCGGTCGCTGACCTGAGACCTGTAAACTGGAAAAAGGGGAACAAAAGGGGATCAGGCTTCGGCCGGAGGCCCCTTTTTTAATGGCCGGGGGGCTTTGTCGCAGGAGTGTCCCTCGTCGCAGTCGAGCCGGCTGCAGGGGTCGATGTGAATGGTGACGTCGCTGCCACCGATTTTATCCCGAATCCGTTGTTCGAGATGGTCGGCAATCTTGTGCGCCTCTTCCACGGAGAGGAGTTTGCAGACTGTCAGGTGAAAGTCGATGATCTTTTGCGAGCCGGCCCGTCGAGTGCGGAGCCGGTGGTAACCGATCAGATGTGCCTGATGAAGAGCGATAATCTCGGCGATCTCTTCACGGATGGAGGCGGGTAATTGCTCGTCAAGAATATCGCCCATGCCGTGTCGCACCAGGCGAAAGGCCTCAAACAGGATATAGCAGCCGACCAGCAGCGACAGCACCGGGTCGAGCCAGGGTGTTTCCAGCCACAGGACCAGGGCCAGCCCCCCCACCAGGGCAGCGTTGGTATAGACGTCCATGGAGAAATGCAGGGCATCTGCCTGCAGGGCAGATGATTCGGTCGCCTTGCCGGTGGCTTTGAGATAGCGGGAGATTTTCCAGGAGACCACCGAACTGACCAGCAGCACCGCCATCCCTTCCTCAAGACGAGCCAGGCTCGTACCGTGAATCAGGCGCTGAATCGATTCATAGAGGATCCAGAGGCCGGACAGGGCGATCATCAGGGCTTGAAAGATGGTCGCCAGGGTCTCGAATTTGCCGTGACCGAAGGGGTGCTTCGAATCGGGTGGCAACTCCGCCTGGCGAATGGCGAGATAGTTCGCGCTCGACATAAAGATGTCGAGCAGCGAATCGATGGCGGAGGAAAGCACCGCCAACGAGCCCGTAGCCAGGGCCGCCAGCAGCTTGAGGCTGGTCAGAACAATGGTCGTTGCCAGGGAGGTGCGTGCCGCGCGAATTTTCAGTTTGCCGTTAGTCATGGAAGCCGCTTGCAGAGGGGGAGGACAGGACGAAAATATCGCCGTCGATTTAGAGTCAATGCCGGTAACTATAGCAGATTCTCATAGCCTGTTTCCATGGCAACCTGCCGAAAATTCAAAGAATCGGCTGCTGCAAGGCGCTGTCGAGTCTATTTACATCACCGATGCCCTTTGTTAACATAACACCCCTGTCGAGGATGCGACCAAAAGCAGCTCGACTGGCGATTTGAAATAGCCTGTTTTTATCTGATTTCTTACTTTTCGATTTAGTGATATGAGCAAAATGACTCCCATGATGCGGCAATATCTGGAGATCAAGTCCCAGCATACCGATGCCATCCTCTTTTTTCGCCTTGGTGACTTCTATGAAATGTTCATGGAGGATGCCGTCACCGCCTCCCGCGTGCTCGATATTACCCTGACGTCGCGGAACAAGGGCTCCGAGGACGAAATCCCCCTCTGCGGCATTCCTTTTCACAGCTGCCAGCCCTATATCGCCAAACTGGTCGAAGCGGGCTTCAAGGTAGCCATCTGCGAACAGGTAGAAGATCCCAAGACCGCCAAGGGGATCGTCAAGCGGGAGGTGGTGCGGGTCGTTACCCCGGGTCTGGTCATCGACAGCGACACCCTGCAGCCCAAGCAAAACAACTACCTGCTGGCTGTTTGCGGCGACAGCGGACAGAGTTGGGGAATTGCCCTGCTCGATATCACCACCGGCGAATTTCGCGTCACCGTGGTGAATGATCTGGAGACGATGCGTAGTGAAATCGCCTCCGTCGACGCGCGGGAAGTGCTCTGCGCCGAAGAGGCTGGTCAGCAGCTGCTGACTGATCTCGATTCGCTGCTGCAGGAACGTTCCCTTAACCGACTGCCGGACTGGGCTTTTGAGGCCGATTACGGTCGGGAGCGTATTCAGCAGTTTTTCTCCTGTGATTCCCTGACCGCCTTCGGCTGCGAGGGTCTGCCCCTGGCGCAAGGGGCGGCTGGAGCGATTCTTCATTACCTGCTGGAGACGCAAAAGGGGGTCGTTGAGCATATTCGATCACTGGTCACCTATCATTGCCAGGATTTCATGGCGCTGGACAACAATACCCGGCGCAACCTCGAGTTAACCGCCACACTGAATGACCAGCGCAAAAAGGGCTCGCTGCTCGGCGTGCTCGATGGCACCGTGACTGCTATGGGTGGACGCAAACTGCGTCATTGGATCAATCGGCCCCTCATCGACCTGGCGCGCATTCGTCGTCGTCACGAAGCGGTCGCCGAGCTGGTCAGTGAAAGTCTGGTGCGGGACGAGCTGCGCGAGGCCCTCGACGGGGTCTACGATCTGGAAAGGCTCAACGCAAAGATCTCCATGGGCAACGCCAATGGCAAGGATCTGGTCGCGTTGAAAAAGACCCTGCAGCAGCTGCCCGCGATTGGCGGGCAGTTGGCGGAACTCGCCAGCGCTCTGATTGCCGATCTCGCTGCGGATCTCGACCCTCTGCAGGATGTGCTGGAACTCATCGAAAAGGCAATGGTCGACGATCCGCCCTTTGTGCTGCGCGAAGGGGGATTGATTCGCGACGGCTTCGATGGCGAACTCGACGAACTGCGCCAGATCTGTCGCACCGGCAAGGGGTGGATCGCCCGGCTTGAGCAGCAGGAGCGGGAGCGCACCGGGATTTCATCCCTCAAGGTGCGATTCAACAGGGTCTTCGGTTATTACATTGAGGTGACCAGAACCCATGCCGCCAAGGTGCCGGAGGATTATCAGCGCAAACAGACCCTGGCTAATGCTGAGCGCTATATCACGCCACAGTTGAAAGAATACGAAGAAAAGGTTCTCGGCGCTGAAGAGAAGATGGTCGCTATTGAGTTCGACCTTTTTCAGCAGGTGCGCTGTCAAGTGGCCAAAGAGGGCAAGCGCATTCAGCAGACCGCCGAGGTGGTGGCCAATCTCGATGTGCTGCAGTCGCTGGCCGAGGTGGCCCACGGTCGCAACTACGTGCGACCCGAGATGGACGACAGTTGCCAATTAACCATCGAAGAGGGCCGCCATCCGGTTATCGAGGCGATGCACCTCGGTGAGAATTTCGTACCCAACGATGTCTCTCTTGATTGTCAGGAAAATCAGATCCTGATCATCACCGGGCCGAATATGGCCGGCAAGTCGACCTTTATGCGCCAGGTGGCGCTGATCACCCTGATGGCCCACATGGGCAGCCTGGTGCCGGCCAAGGCGGCCCGCATCGGCCTGGTCGACCGCATCTTCACCCGGGTCGGCGCCAGCGACAACCTGGCCCAGGGTCAGTCGACCTTCATGGTCGAAATGACCGAGGCGGCCAATATCCTGCGCCACGCCAGCCCCCGCAGCCTGCTGGTGCTCGATGAAATCGGCCGCGGCACCTCGACCTTTGACGGCATCAGTATCGCCTGGGCGGTGGCCGAGTTTCTGCACGACAATCCGCAGGTGGCGGCCAAGACCCTCTTTGCGACCCATTATCACGAGTTGACCGACCTCGCCGTGACCTGTTCGAGGGTCAAAAATTTCAATATCGCGGTTAAGGAATGGAACGACCAGATCATCTTCCTGCGCCGCATCGTACCGGGCGGGGCCAGCCATTCCTACGGTATTCAGGTGGCCCGTCTGGCCGGACTGCCGGAGGCCGTTCTTGGCCGGGCGCGGGAAATTCTCAACAATCTTGAACGGGGAGAGTTCGAAGAGCAGGGCCAGCCAAGGCTGGCTCGTAGCCGACAGGCTCGGGAATGTCCCGTTGAGCCACAACTTTCCCTGTTTGCCGGCGCTGACGATCCGTTACGCGCCAAATTGCAGGATCTCGATATCGCTCATATGACGCCCCTGGAGGGGCTCAATCTGCTCCATGAATTACAGAAGATGGTGTAACCCTATGCATTTCAGCCGATTCGCTTGTACAGGTTTTTTGCTTCTGAGCTTCCTGCTGCCGACCGGCCTCTGTCATGCCGGATCCATGGAGACCTATCAAAAGGCCCGCCAGCAGTACGATCTGTTGCTGGCTTCGCAAAAAAAACAGCTCTATCGGGAGAACTGGAAACGGGTCATCGACCGATTTGATGGCTTTGCTAAGCGCTACCCAGCGCATTCGAAGGCGCCAGCCGCTATCTATCTGGCGGGCAAAGCCAGCCAACGGCTTTACGGTATCTCCCGCAAAAAGGCCGATATCGTCTCGGCGGTCTCTTTTTATAAACGCCTGGCGGCCAGTTATCCTGCCAGCAATCTGGCCGATGACGGCCTGGTTCTGGCAGCAGGGGCCGTCGAAAAACATCAGAAGCAGTTCGCTAATGCCTATCTGCTCTACCGGCAGGCGGTCGATCGTTATCCCAAGGGGGATATGGCCCGTCTGGCGAAACAGGCAATCCGGCGCTTGGCTGCCTATGCCCCTGCGGAGAAGGTCCTTGCGGTTCCGCCATCCTCTGTTGGAACTTCCAGCGTTGCACCGGACAAGCTGCAGTTGAAAGCCATTCGTCACTGGGCCAGTCCCGAATATACTCGAATCGTACTGGAGCTAAACGGTCCGGTGCGCTTTCGTACCGGTTCTTTGCCGGGAAATCCCGCCAAAGGGGTTTTGCCGCGAATCTATATCGATTTGCAGAGAACTCGAATTGCCAAAGATATCGATCACCGCATATCCGTCAGCGAGGGCCTGCTGCGCCAGATTCGGACCGGACAACAACCGGACAACAGCGCGCGGGTGGTGCTTGATCTGGCTATGGAGGGCGAGTTCAAGGCCTTTGCCCTTAAGGGTCCCGACCGCATCGTGATCGATCTTGGTACCACAAAACAGGCTGTTCTCTCAGCCAATCCCGCTGAAATACGGTCGCTGCCCACAGCCAAGGGGGACCCTATCGCCAAGGTCCTCGACCAGACACCGGAAGAGCGCCAGCCACAGGGGCGTTTGCCGGAAGGCGGCAGCAATCGGTTGCGACGGATTGTGGTCGATGCCGGGCATGGCGGCAAGGATCCCGGTGCGATCGGTCCGCGAGGCACCAAGGAGAAGGATGTCACTCTGGCCTTGGCCCGTGTACTGGCAAAGCGCCTGAAAAAGGAGTTCGGTTGCCAGGTTATTCTGACCCGGGATAAGGACATCTTTTTGGCGTTGGAAGAGCGAACGGCTCTGGCCAACCGGATCGGTGCTGACCTGTTTATCTCCATTCATGCCAATGCCAGTCACAACCGTTCGGTGCGCGGTATCGAAACCTACTATCTGAACTTTTCCAAAAACGACAAGGCCGCAGCGGTCGCCGCCCGGGAAAATGGCACTTCATTAAAGCAGGTCGGCGATCTGGAGATGATTCTGTTCGATCTGATGGCCAACTCCAAGATCAACGAATCGAGCCGCCTGGCCGCGGAAATCCAGAGTAGCCTGGTCGGTACTCTCGGTCGCCACTACTCAGAAATCAAGGACCACGGGGTTCGCCAGGGTCCCTTTTATGTGTTGTTGGGCGCCACCATGCCCTCGGTACTCGTGGAAACGGCCTTCATCAGCAACAAGACCGAAGAAAGACGTCTTAAAAGCAGCAAGTTTCAGGGGCGGGCCGCCGATGCTATTGTCGCCGGGGTGAAGAAATTCGCCAAAGCCAGCCGCATGATTGCTGCCAAATAGATGGCG
>JAUWLU010000063.1 GCA_030613545.1 Desulfuromonadales bacterium | reverse complement strand
GCAGCTTTCGCGGGCGAAGAAGCGCAACAGGTTGAGGGTCGCGGCGACCATGCAGGTCTGGTCGTCGAAAACTACCAGACCGCCGGTGCCGAGGCGGGTTTTGACCGCCTCCAGGGGGTTGTAGTCCATGGCCACATCGAAATGGGCCTCGGTCAGGTAGGGAGTCGAAGCGCCGCCCGGCAGGCAGGCCTTGAACTTGCGCCCCTGCCAGACGCCGCCGCCATGTTCCTCGACCAGTTCGCCGAGGGTCACCCCCATGGGCAGCTCGACGCAGCCGGGACGATTGAGATGGCCGGCCAGGCCGTAGAGCTTGGGGCCGGCGCCTTCTTCGGTGAGAGCCAGGTCGGCAAACCACTGGGCACCGCCGTTGATGATGTGGGGGATGTTGGCCAGGGTCTCGATGTTGTTAAGGGCGGTCGGTTTGGCGAACAGCCCCTTGATGGCCGGAAAGGGCGGCTTGGAGCGGGGGTTGGGTCGTTTGCCTTCCAGACCGTTGAGCAGGGCGGTCTCTTCGCCGCAGATGTAGCGGCCGGCGCTGCGGTGGACGTGCAGCTCGAAGGAGAACTCGCTGCCGAGGATGTTGCGGCCTAGAAGACCGGCCTGTTTAGCGTCGGCGATGGCCCGCAGCAGGTTGCTGTAACACTGGTCGTAGGCGTAACGCAGAAAGATGTAGCCGGTGGTGATATTGAGGGCGTAAGCGGCGATGGCCATGCCCTCCACCAGCTGATGAGGGTCGGCCTCGAGCAGTTGGCGGTCCTTGAAGGTGCCCGGCTCCATTTCGTCGCCGTTGCAGACCAGATACTTGTCACCGGGGGCATCGACCGGAAAGAAAGACCATTTGACGCCGGTAAAGAAGCCGGCGCCGCCGCGGCCACGCAACCCCGAGGCCTTGACCTCGTCGCGGATCTGGGCCGGCTGCAGTTCGCGCAGGGCTTTCTCCAGCCCTCGGTAGCCGCCGTTCTGGCGGTATTCGTCGAGCAGCACTGTGTGGCCGGGGCGGCGGTTCTTAAACAGCAGCTGGCTCATACTTCAGCCTCCTGACGCTCTTCGGCCAGAATGGCGTCGACCCGCTCGACAGTTAGTTCGCCATACAGGCGGTCGCCGATGCGCATGGCCGGTGCTTCGCCGCAGGCGCCGAGGCAGCAGGTCGGCAGCAGGGTAAAGAGACCGTCGCTGGTGGTTTCGCCGGGAGCGATGCCGAGGCACTGCTGCAGGTGGCGATAGACAGATTCTGCACCACGGCTCCAGCAGCAGATGGAGTCGCAGACGTGGATCACCTTGCGGCCCACCGGCGAGCGATAGATCTTGTCGTAGAAGGTCGCCACCTCGTCGACCTGCAGGGGCGACAGACCAAGCAGTTTGGCGGCCAGTTCCACGCCGGCGTCGGGCACCCAGCCGTGGTGTTGCTGGACGGCTTGTAGAACCTCGACGATAAGCTCGCGGGGCTCGTGCACGGCAGCGATCTGCCGTTTCAGTTCGGCAATTTCTTCAGCAGGCAGTAGCTCGGACATATCAGCGATCCAAATCGGCCAGGACGAAATCGACCGAGCCGAGGTTGGTGATCAAGTCGGAAATCAGACCGCCACGGCTGAGCAGTGGCAGGGCCTGAATGTGGGCAAAGGACGGGGTGCGGATACGCATGCGGTAGGGAATGCTGGTGCCGTCGCTGACCGCATAGTAGCCGCACTCGCCCTTGCTCGATTCGACGGCGCGGTAGCATTCTCCGGCCGGCGGGGTCGGCCCCTGCGAGACATTGACGAAGTGGTGAATCAGGCTGTCGATATCCTGCAGGCCATCCTCGCGCTGGGGATAGGAGTAGCGGTACGCATCGTTCATCCAGCGCCCGGCCGGCATTCGCTCGGCAGCCTGGCGGACGATGGCCAGGCTCTGCCGCAGTTCAGCGAGGCGCACCCGGTAGCGGGCGTAGCAGTCGCCGCCTTCAGCGGTGGCGATGTCGAAGTCGAACTCCTCGTAGCCGCCGTAGGGCATGGTTTGGCGCAGATCCCAGGCCAGGCCCGTGGCACGCAGGTTGGGTCCGGAGAAGCCCCAGTCGATGGCGTCCTCACGGCTGATGACGCCGACCCCCTCGGTGCGGGCGCGGAAGATCGGCCCGTTGCTGAGCAGGCGGTCGAATTCGTCGATATGTTTATGGAAGTCGGTGCTGAAGGCGGCCACCGTAGCCTGCCAGCCTTCCGGCAGGTCGGCGGGCAGCCCGCCGATGCGGAACCAGGCCGGGTGCATACGGCCGCCGGTAATCAGTTCGACGATATCGAAGATCCGCTCACGGATCTCGAAGGCGTAGAACACCGGGGTCATGGCACCGACATCGTGGGCGAAGGAGCCGAGCCAGACCAGATGACTGGCGATGCGGAACAGTTCGCCGAGCAGGATGCGCACGTAGCGGGCCCGGGGCGGCACCTCGATGCCGAGCATCGTTTCGACGCTGTGCAGATAGGCCAGGTTGTTGAGAGAGCCGGCCAGATAGTCGATGCGATCGGTGTAGGGGATGAACTGGGCCCAGTGCTGGCGTTCGCCGATCTTCTCGGCGCCGCGGTGGTGGTAGCCGAGGTCGGCGTCGAGGTCAACCACCTCTTCGCCGGCCAGCTGCAGGATCAGCCGCAGCACCCCGTGGGTTCCAGGGTGTTGTGGGCCGAGGTTGAGCAGCATGGTCTGCTCGCCGTCGGCCAGCAGGCGCCCCTTGAAGTAGTCGGCGGCCGGGCGGGGTTCGAGGGCGGCGATGTCGTCCCGAGTGAAGGGCGCCATTTCAGTGGCGCGAAAGGGCTGGTCCTTGCGCAGAGGGTGGCCCGGCCAGTTGTCCGGCATGAGGATGCGGCGCAGATCGGGGTGACCACTAAAGCGGATGCCGAACATGTCGTAGGCTTCCCGCTCGTACCAGTTGGCCGCCGGCCACAGCTCGGTGATGGAAGGCGCTTCGGGGGTGTCGCCGGTCAGCGGTACCTTGACCCGCAGATAACCGGGCTGGTCAAAGGACAGCAGATGGTAAACCAGGGTGAAATCGTGCTCGGGGCGCTGGCGCCGGGCGCTTTCGTCGACGGCGGTCAGATCTTCCAGGCGCCGATAAGGCTGGGGTGCTTCGTGTTTCAGGTAGTGTAGAAGCTGTGGCGCGTGTTCCGCCGCTACCTGCAGGGTCGGCATGTCCTTGGCCTGGTCATCGATCTGCACCCGTTCGCCGAAGCGTTCGATCAGTTGCTGTTGCAGATTGTCGCTGCCAGCCGGAAAGGTAACCTTCGGTTGGCTGGGTCGCCACATGCCGTCGCTGCGCTGCTGCCAGAAGTTCGGCTGCTGCATGGAACTGCCCCGTAGCGGGCTGTTGCCGTAGCCCGGTCCCCGCGGGTCACGGCTCTTGCTCAAGCCGTCGACCAGCAGTGGGCCGCTAGTCCCTTCAGTGCCGCCCTGCAGGCCGAGTACCGGCCGGGCCGGCCGCTCATCCCTGGCGATCTTGTCCTGCAGTAGCTGCAGGCCTTGAATAAAAGCCTCCGGACGGGGCGGGCAGCCGGGAATATAAACATCGACCGGCAGAATCTGGTTGATACCCTGCATGACGCTGTAGACATCGTACATGCCGCCGGAGTTGGCGCAGCTGCCCATGGCGATGACCCATTTGGGGTTGGCCATCTGCTCGTAGACCCGCAGGATGGCCGGAGCCATCTTCTTGAAGGGGGTGCCGGCGATAACCATCAGGTCCGCTTCGCGGGGCGAACCGCGCATAACTTCGGCGCCGAACCGGGCCAGGTCGAAGCGCGGCGTCATGCTGGTCATCATTTCGACGAAGCAGCAGGACAGGCCGAAAAACATCGGCCAGAGGCTGTTTTTACGCCCCCAGTTGATGGCGTCGTCGAGGCTGGTGAGAAGAATATTGTCGGGCAGGTCCCTGCTCATCGGCCCTCCTTGGTTGCGCTGTGCCGTTGACGGGACGGACTCCAGTCAAGGGCCCCTTCGGCCCACAGGTAGACCAGACCGAGAAAGAGGATGACGATAAAGAACAGGATTTGCAGAAAACCGCTCCAGCCGAGCAGATCGTAGGCCACCGCCCAGGTAGAGATGAACACCACTTCAACATCGAAAACGATGAAAAAGATAGCCACCAGATAGAAGGGCACCGGCCGTCCGGGTTGTGCTGGACCGGTGGGATCGATGCCCGATTCGTAGGGCTGGTCTTTGAATTTAGAGTGGGTTTTTTGGCCGATCAGACGGCAGGCGATAAGCAGAAAGGCAATCAGCCCGACCGCCATGGCAACGTACAGGCCAAGAGACAGCAGGCTCTCTGCGGGTGGCATCAGTTCGCTGCCAAAAGCACCAGCGGTCGATATGGAAAGAGCCTCCAGAGGCATGGGCCACTCATTACAGTGCGAGAAGTGAAATGCCGGTATCGCTGCCGGCGACAGTTGGTTGCGCAGTCAGGGCCGTCGTAAGGACGTGCTTTCGAACAGGCACCAGGAAAGGCGAAATGATAGCACAAATTATTGGCAGAGCCAAGGGGCAGGGGTTGGCTTGGGGCTAGCTTCGGCCAGCGGTGATGGCGGCGCGGGCCAGTTCGTCGCAGCGTTCGTTTTCCGGGTGGCCGTTGTGGCCGCGCACCCAATGCCACTCGACCTCATGGCGGGCACAGGCGGCCTGCAGTCGTTCCCAGAGATCGCGATTGGCGACCGGCTCCCTTTTGGAGTTTTTCCAGCCCTTCTTGATCCAGCCGTTGATCCATTCGGTGATGCCCTTGTGCACATATTGGGAGTCGGTGGTCAGGCGCACTTGGCAGGGGCGGTTGAGGGCTTCGAGGCCGGCGATGGCAGCCATCATCTCCATGCGGTTGTTGGTGGTGTCGGGGGCGTAACCGGACAGTTCTCTGGTCTGGGACCCCGAGCGCAACAGGGTGCCGTAGCCCCCGGGACCGGGGTTGCCCGAACAGGCGCCGTCGCTGAAGATTTCCACCAGGTTGTTGTCTGTCGCCATGATCGGGCTCTCGGAATAGTTGGTTGGACTGGCTGGGCGGAAAAAGTGACAGCCCCATTACCATTGGCAATGGGGCTGTCTGTTGTTGGCGTCCCCAGGGGGATTCGAACCCCCGTCGCCGCCGTGAAAGGGCGGTGTCCTGGGCCAGGCTAGACGATAGGGACTTATCTGGTGAGCCGCGTAGGGATCGAACCTACGACCATCTGATTAAAAGTCAGATGCTCTACCAACTGCGCTAGCGGCTCTTGCTCACAACGGAATGCATTTATACTGAATCGGCCAAAAAGAGTCAACCCCTTTTTTCAAATTTTTTCAGGGTTTGGAATATTCTAACAGCACAGAGCCAAAGTCGCTAGTGTCTGGCTCTGTCGAATCTCGATTGCTTGCCTGTGGTTTAGGCCTCAAAGGGGTTGCGCAACTGGATGGTCTGGTCGCGCCGGGGGCCGACCGAAACCAGGACGATCGGGCAGCCGCTGACCTCTTCCAGTTTCTTCAGATAGGCCTTGGCCTTCTCCGGTAGTTCCTCGTAACTGGTGGCGCTGCATAGATCGCTCTGCCAGCCTTCCACTTCCTCGTAAACCGGAGTGCATTCCTTGAGGATCTCGAGGTCGTTGGGGAATTCTTCCAGCAACTCGCCGCGGTAGGCATAGGCGGTACAGAGCTTGATGGTCGCCAGCTCATTGAGCACGTCCATCTTGGTAATGGCCAGACCGGTCATGCCGCTGGCCCGCACCGCATAGCGCAGGGCCACGGCATCGAACCAGCCGCAGCGCCGGGGACGGCCGGTGGTGGAGCCGAACTCGTTGCCGGCCTCGCGCAGTTGCTGCCCCATCTCGTCGTGCAGTTCAGTGGGAAAAGGGCCTTCGCCAACCCGGGTGACATAGGCTTTGGAGATGCCGATCACCTGATCGAGAAAGCGTGGACCGATACCGGCGCCAATGCAGGCGCTGCCCGCTATGGTGGAAGAGGACGTAACATAAGGGTAGGTGCCGTGGTCGATGTCGAGCAGGCAGCCCTGGGCTCCTTCAAAGAGAACCTTGCGGCCGGCCGCGATGCTGTCGTTGACCAGCAGTGAGGTGTTGCCGAGGTACTTGGCCAGGGTCTGGCCGTAGGCATTGTACTCTTCGAGGATGGCGGCTTCATCGAGGGGGGCCACGCCGAGATACTGCTCAAGCAGGAAATTCTTCTCCGGCAGGAACTCTCTGACCTTGCGGGCAAAGATCTCGGGATTTATCAGGTCGGCTACGCGAATGCCGCGCCGGCCGATCTTGTCCTCGTAGGTCGGGCCGATGCCGCGACCGGTGGTGCCGATCTTGCGGGCTCCCGACTTCTTTTCCCGGGCGATGTCGATGGCCTTGTGGTAAGGCATGATGACATGGGCGTTGCCGTCGATGACCAGCTGCGAGTCGTCCTGCAGGTAGCCCTTCTTTTTCAATTGCTCGGTTTCCTGCAGAAAGACCTGGGGATCGAGTACCACGCCGTTGCCGATCAGGCAGCGCTTGCCCTTGTGTAGAATGCCGGAAGGGATCAGGTGCAGCACGGTCTTCTCGTCGCCCACCACCAGGGTGTGGCCGGCATTGTTGCCGCCCTGAAAACGTACCACCTGGTCGGCATATTCGGTGTAGATGTCGACGACCTTGCCTTTGCCTTCATCTCCCCATTGGGAGCCTACGATCACTACATTAGCCATATTCTTTCAAATCTCCTGGTCGAAATTACAGACAAAAGCCTTCGGTCAACAGGGACCGATAGGGGATTTGCTGCTCCATGCCGTCGGCCAGTCGGATCAGTCGGACCGTGTCGTCCGGTCCGCCGACCACCATGACAAAGCGGTAATTCATTTTATGGGCATACTGAATGCTGTCTTCCAGTTGCCTTTCGATGATGTCGCGGGCTACCGAGTAGCCTTGCTGGCGCAGGGCCTGGGCGGCCCGCTGGGCCGGTTGCTTGTTGCTTCCGGCCTGAAAGATCAACACGTCGGCGTATTTCGCCGAGCTCTTTTCCAGCTGTTTGTCGAAGGCGCTCAGCAGGTGCAGCAGGTTGAAGGCAAAGCCCGTTGCTGGGGCCGGCAGGCCGTAACGGGCGGTCAGGTTATCGTAGCGACCGCCGGAACAGACCGCCTGACCCAGGCCGCTGAGAAAGCCCTGAAAGGTGATGCCGGTGTGGTAATCGACGCCGCGCAGTTCGCCGAGGTCGAAGGTGATGTGCTTTTCCACGCCGTAGACCTCGAGCACTTCCAGTACCTGTCTGAGGTTGTCGAGGGCTTGCCGCGAACGGTCATTGACGACGGCTTTTTCCGCCCGCTCCAGAACCTCCCGCCCGCCGAACAGCCGAGGCAGGGCCAGAATCGCTTGCCGATCCCGATCGTCGAGATTCAGCCCCTGCAGCAGCTCCACCAGGCCGGAATTGTCCTTGCGACCGATGGCGCACTGCACCTGGCGAGCCTGTTCCGGCGACAGGGGCAGGTCGGCCATCACCCCGCGAAAGAATTCGACCTGGCCGATGTCGATGGTGAATTCCTCGGCGCCGAGGGCCTGCAGGCATTCGACGGCCATGGCGATCATTTCCGCATCGGCCTCCGGGCCGGCCAGGCCGATGAGCTCGACGCCGGCCTGAAAGATTTCCCGATCCTTGCCGGCCTGCTGTTCGGCGTGGCGCAGCACCTGGCCGCTGTAGCAGAGGCGCTGCGGCAGCGGCGCATGCTGCATGCGGGTGGCGACGATGCGTGCTACCTGCGGCGTAATATCCGGCGAAAAGGCCACCAGTTTACCGTCCTGACGGTCGTCGAAACGGAAGGTCTTTTCCCGCAGTCCTTCCCCCAGGCCCTTTTCCAGTACGTGGAGAAACTCCAGCGAAGGGGGGATGATGGGCCGGAAGGCCCAGCGGTGAAAGACCTCGTGCAGGGTCTGCTTGAGCTGTTCGATCTTGGCCGCCTTAATCGGCAGGAAGTCCTTTACCCCTTTGGGCAGCATGGCTTCCGAAATGGTCTGCTGAGTAACGGTCAATGGTTTATCTTCCTTTGAAATAATTCCGCCCTGGGCGGTGTTTTCTGCCATCTATTCGTGTGTGGTTGAAATCGGCGAATCAGAGACTGACCTGGACTGCCGAGATGATATGCGGGTTGGCGCGAAGCCGCTGCAGCACCGCTTCGGGGATCTTGCTGTCCACAGTAATCAGAGAGATGGCCCGGCCCTGAATCTTGCGGCGCGAAAGGCCCATCATGGCGATATTGATGCCGGCCTCGCCGAGCACCTGGCCGATGAAGCCGATCACCCCCGGACTGTCCTCGTTGTGCATGATAAGGATGTGGCCGTCGGGAACCGCCTCCACATGGTGGTCGTCGACCCGGACGATGCGGTAGTCCTGGTCGCCGAATAAAGCGCCACTTACCGAACTTTCGCCGTTACTGCCGGAAACGGTCAGGCGGATCAAATTGGCAAATTCCCGGGAAATATCACAGCTTCGTTCCACTATCTGAATGCCCCGCTCGCGGGCCAGGTGGGGGGCGTTGACATGGTTGACCATGGGGCCGACGATCGGTTCCAGCAGGCCCTTGAGCAGGGCGTTGGTCAAGGGGCGGGACGGATGCTCGGTCACGCTGCCGGAGTATTCGATGGTGATCCGTTGCAGCCCTTTGGCTTCGCGCTGGGCCTGGAATTTGCCGAGGCGCTCGGCCAGTTCCACGTAGGGGCGAATTTTGCTGAGCCGATCGGCGCTGATCGAGGGCATGTTGAGCGCGTTGGCGACGATGCCCTTCTGCAGAAAGTCGACGATCTGTCGGGCTACCTGGACTGTCACGTTGATTTGGGCATCGACAGTGGCGGTGCGCAGATGGGGGGTGCAGATGACCTGATCCATGGCCAGTAGCGGGTTGTCAGCTTTTGGCGGCTCGTCGAGAAAGGCGTCAAGGGCCGCACCGGCCACCTGCTCTCGCTCGATAGCGGCGGCCAGGGCGGCCTCGTCGATCAGGCCGCCGACGGCGCAATTGACGATTCGGCAGCCCGTTTTGACTCGTGCCAGGGCTTCTTTGTCAAACAGGTTGGCGGTTTCCGAGGTCAGCGGAACGTGCAGGGAGATAAAGTCGGAACGGCTCAGCAGGGTGTCAAAATCGACCACCTCGGCACCCTTTTTAAGAATCACTTCTTCGGCCAGATAGGGGTCGTATACGACGACCCGCATCTTCAAGCCGAGCGCCCGCTCAATGACCATGCCGCCGATCTTGCCGGCGCCGACCACGCCGAGGGTCTTGCCGTTGATCTCGACACCGAGAAAGCGTTGGTTTTCCCACTGGCCGTTCTTGGTCGAGCGGTTCGCTGCGGGAATCTGGCGGCTGAGGGCCAGCAGCATGGCAATGGAATGTTCCGCGACGGTGGTGGTGCTGCCAAAAGGGGTGTTCATGACGATGACCCCTTTGCGGTTGGCCGCCTCCAGGTCGAGGTTCTCGATGCCGATGCCGGCCCGTCCCACGACCCGCAAGCGGGGTGCTGCGTCGAGCACCTCGGCGGTGATGCAGGTGCCGCCGCGCACCACCAGAGCCTCGGCGTTCTGCACCGCCTGCAACAGTTCCTCGGAAGAGATGCCGGGCCGGTAATCGAGTTCGATGCCGGCGGCCTCTTCGAACACCGCCAGCCCTTCGGCGGAAAATATGTCGGAGACCAGAACGTTCATAAGAAGCGGCCTGTATACATGGAATTGTTGCGTAATTTCAGTAAGGGTCGAAGCGTTTTGAAGAAATCGCACCAACAGTATAAAGTAGCAACAGGCCCTGAGGATGTCAAGGATTAGGGGCGGCCCGACTATCGGCAGGCCTTCGCTCAGCTTGACTGGGCCAGATTCTGGCTCAGGTGTTCGATCAGCAGTCGTACGCCGAATCCGGTGCCGCCGGCAGGCCGATAGTCGGAGCCCTTTTCCTGCCAGGCGGTGCCGGCGATATCGAGGTGGGCCCAGCGGTAGTCCTTGGCAAAGTGTTGTAAAAAGGCGGCGGCGGTGATGGTACCGGCCGGCCGGCCGCCGATATTCTTCAGATCGGCGACTTCACTCTTCAGCTGTTCGGCATATTCGTCCCACAGGGGCAGCTGCCAGCAGCGTTCGCCGCTCGCCTCGCCGGCCCGCTGCAACTGGCGAAGCAGACCGTTGTGGTTGCCGAGGACGGCCGCCGCATGGTGGCCCAGGGCGATGATGCAGGCGCCGGTGAGGGTTGCCACATCGATAACCTCCCGCGGTTCGAAGCGTTTGGCGTAGGTCAGGGCGTCGGCCAGAATCAGGCGGCCTTCGGCATCGGTGTTGAGCACTTCGATGGTGCGGCCGGCCAGGGAGGTAAGGATGTCGCCGGGTCGAATGGCGCTGCCGGAAGGTAGATTCTCCACCGCCGGAATGATGCCGACCAGGTTGACCGGCATCTGCAGCAGGGCGGCTGCCAGCAGTGTGCCGAGCACGGTAGCGCCGCCGGCCATGTCCATCTTCATCTGGTCCATCTTTTCGCTCGGCTTGAGGGAGATGCCGCCGGCATCGAAGACAACCCCCTTGCCGATCAGGGCGACGGGGCGCTCATCGCCGGCACCCCGGTAGTGCAGCACGATCAGGCGCGGCTCGCGAATGCTGCCCTGAGCTACGCCGAGCAGGGCGCCGAAGCCCTCCTGCTCGAGAGCCGGACGATCCAGTACCGTACATTGCAGGCCGACTTCCGCAGCGATGGCCTTCGCTTGTTCGGCAAGAAAGGCTGGTGACTTGATGTTGCCCGGTTCGTTGACCATGTCGCGGGCCAGCAGCACGCCGCGGCACAGTTTCTCGGCGCGCTGGACTGCTGCTTTTATGGCTGACTGGTCGCCTTTGCGGCCCGTCAGCACGTTCAGCTGCTTTAGCGAAGGGGCTCGCTTCGGGTCGGCACTGCGGTAACGTTCGAAGCGGTAGTCGGCCAGAATCAGCCCCTCAACCCAGGCGCTGGCCATGGCCTCAGCCTGCAGGCCGTGCAGGGGGCTGTCCGCCGGAACCCAGGTGAAATCCGTCAGTCGTCGCTGCCGCAGCTGGCCCGCGGCCGTGGCCCCCGCTCGGCGCAGACTTTCCAGGGTGATGTCCCGTTCCTTGCCGAGTCCGACTAGCAGAATTCGCTCGGCCGCCAGCTGGCGGCTACCGTGCAGCAGCAGGGTCTGTTGGGCGGTGCCGGAAAATTCCTGAGCCGCGACCGCGCGAGCAAGGGCTCCGTCGAGGGCCTTGTCGATTTTTTGCAATAGCGGCGTGGCCAGTTGATTGGCCGCCACCCCCATCACCAGGCAGGGGGTTACCTGTTTCAGGGCGGCACCGTGAATGACGTTGAGGTCCATGGAGCGATTCCTTTCCGCGTGAGAAGGGTTGATGGCGTCGCAAAAAGTCCACCCTTGTACGTTGCAGCGTTTTTTCAGGACTTCGACATACTAATATGTATGCCTTCACCCCTGAAAAACCACTACGCCTTGTAGGTCGAAATTTTTGCTTAGCCATCACATGGCTTTTTGCGAAAGCATCAACAAGGGTTGGCGGCGGACGGTTTACGGGCACCATTGTAGCCTCTTCCTGAGCCGGTTTCAATGCTTTAGCAGCGGATAAATATTTGCCAGAATTCGTGTAATAATGCTATCTTGGCACAGGCTGAAGTGGTTTCGAAGGGCTAGGGAGCGGAGAATGGAGGCAGCCTGTATGGACATCACCCTACTCGGGTCGGGCACCAGCACCGGGGTGCCGATGCTCGGCTGTTCCTGCGCCGTCTGTCGCTCAACCGATCCCCGCGACTGCCGCACTCGCTGCAGCGCTCTGATCAGCTATCGCGATCACCAGATCGTTATCGACACCAGCACCGATTTTCGCCAGCAGGCCCTGCGCGAGGGCATCGGCCAGGTCGATGCGGTTCTCTACACCCATGCTCACGCCGACCATGTGCACGGCATTGACGATCTGCGTGCTTTCAATATGGCCTCCGGCATCGCCATCCCCATCTATGGCCTGCCGTCGACCATGGCCCTGATCCGCCGCAACTTTCGCTACATCTTTGGCGGCGAGGTCGAGTCCAAGTTCCGGCCGAGGCTGGTGCCCTGGAATCTGGGCGGCGACTTCGCGCTCTGCGGGCTGCCCGTTGAGCCGCTGCTGCTACAGCACGGCGACGGCAGCTCCTGCGGCTATCGCATCGGCCCCTTTGCCTATCTGAGCGACTGCAACGGCATCCCCGAACCGTCCATGGCCCGCCTGCGGCAATTGGAACTGCTGGTCATCGACGGCCTGCGCTTCCGCTCCCACCCCACCCATTTCAGTATCGACCAAGCCATTGCCGTGGCAGCTCGGCTCGGTGCCCGGCGCACCGTGCTCACCCATATCTGTCATGAAGTTGAGCATCGGCGGGACAGCGCCAAGCTTCCCGATGGGGTGGAATTTGCCTACGATGGCCAGCGTTTTTCTCTGGCCCTCAATAATTATTATCCTGATTATCCATCTGGCTCAAGTTGATGACCTATCAAGATCAAAGGCTTTCACCACAGAGGGCACAGAGGAGACGGAGAAAATCCGACATTCTTGACGCCCCTCAACAAACAGGGATAATCAGGATGTTCAGGATATGATCTTGAATTCCAATCCTTTGGTTTTAATCTTGAGCTGGGGTAAGGGGTCAGATCTCCACTCTTGACACATTGTCGGGCAAAAATAAGGCGAATTGGACGCAGATGAACGCAGATAGGGCCTTAAGGCCAAGAAAAAGCTTTCAGATTTTGATTGATCTGCGAATGCGAAGCATCAGATTTTATCTGCGTCCCATTTGCCCGGGTTTTGGTTTTTAATCCTGAATATCACTGTATATCCCCGTTAAATGAGCCTTGTTTTTGGGCATAGGTCTGTAAAATAAAGGGTAACCATTCTCGCGCTCGTTCGCTCCGCTCACTTGAGCGAAGCGAACGGGTGGTAAAAAGAAGTT
>JAUWLU010000125.1 GCA_030613545.1 Desulfuromonadales bacterium | reverse complement strand
AAGCGGCGGTCAGCTGCCGAATCTCCGACTCACCATAGGCACAATGGTCGGCAAAGGGAATCTCAGCCATCAGACCCAGCCCTTTGCCCTTGAGACTCCGAAAAAAACCTTCCGGCTCTGCAATACCGGCGAAAGCGATCCCTCGTTTACCGGCCAAGCTGGCCAGGGGGACCTGCTGCCCTTTTAGGTTGAGGGCGTGATCGATCAGGGCATGCCGGCAGTGCAGCACAGGACCTTTGACCGGCAGGTCGGACCCTTCTTCATTGTCGCAGCGGGTCAACAGAAAGAGATCTCCACGCCCCAGAGCCGAAATCGGTTCCCGTAACAAGCCGGCCGGCAACAGATGACCATTGCCAAAGGGGCGCTGAGCATCAAGCAACACAATATCAACATCCCGTTGCACCGCCAGATGCTGAAAACCGTCATCGAGCAGCACAACCTCGGCGCCAAACTCCTCAACCGCCTGTCGTACAGCATCGGCGCGTTTGGGAGATACCAGGACCAGGGCCTGGGGATTACGTCGCGCCAGCAGGTACGGTTCGTCGCCACACTGCTCCGGCTCAAGCAAGGGCCCGTTTCCCGCACTCACCACTTGCACCGTGCTGTGTTTGCGACCTCCATAACCACGGCTGACAACCGCCACCCGTCGTCCTTGAGCCAAACAAAACTTAATCAGATAGTCGGTAACGGGGGTTTTGCCGGTCCCGCCGACGGCCAGGTTGCCGACGGAGATAATCGGAACAGGGCCCTTGTAGCTCGGCAAGACATGCCAACGGTACAGCGCCGCCCGCAACCAAATAAGTGCGCTATAGGCCATGCTGAACGGCAGCAGAAAAGCATAGAGCAACTGTTCAGCTACACTGTCAGGGCCATTGCGGGCCAGTCGACGATAGAAGCCTTGCAGGCCGCTCATCCGGCCTCCATGATCCGTTCGATGGCTTGCAAGGTGAGCTCGGTGGCCCCGCGATTATCCTGCAGCAGAGCATACCCCTGTGCGCCCATAGCCCGACAGCGCTCAGGATCCGCCAGCAAATTGGCCGCAACCCGGTAAAACTCATCGCCTTCGGCGATAGCCATGCCGCCGCCGGCCTTAACCAGCAAACGACTGATTTCCTTAAAATTATGCATATGCGGACCGAAAATAACCGGTTTTTTCACCAGGGCCGCTTCGAGGATATTATGGCCCCCGACCGGCACCAGACTGCCCCCAACAAACACCAGATCGGCAACCGCATAGAACTGCAGCAGCTCGCCCACCGTATCGACCAGCAACACGGCACCCGGCGCCAGGGGGACGGGGGCATCTTCAATCTCACTGCGCAACGTATAGGACAGGTTTTGCGAAGACAACAGCTCGCCCACGACCCGGCAACGCTCGGGATGGCGAGGCACCAAAATCAGGCAAAGATCGAGGCCACTATCAACAAGACGCCGATAGACATCGATCACCAGTTCTTCTTCTCCGGCATGGGTGCTGCCGGCAACAAGCACCTTGCTATCAGCCGGAATGCCGTACTTGCGCCGGATAGGTGCCGGATTCTGATCGTTAAGGCCCCCGGTCTGCATATCGAATTTGAGATTGCGGGTTATTTCAATCCTCTCCGGCGGAGCTCCCATGGCCTCTATGCGTTGAGCGTCAAGAGCGGACTGCATACACAATCGCGAGAATTGTCGAAGAACGGGCTTTAGAAAAATTTTCAGGGCGCGATAGCGAGGAAAAGAACGGTCAGAGATCCGCCCATTAACCAGCACAGCGGGAACGCCAGAGCGGCGGGCTGTACGCATAAAATTCGGCCAGATTTCCGTTTCAACAACCACCACCAGGGCCGGCTTGAGTTGGGCAAAAGCCCGGCGTACGGTCCAGGGAAAATCATAAGGGAAATAGAGGCACAGATCGACCCCGGCAATGCCCGTGGCCACTTTGTGACCAGTTTCGGTCACATTGGTCAGAACCACAGCCCAATCGGGAAAGCGGCTCTTAAGCGCTTTTACCAGGGAAGCCGCCGCCTGGGTTTCGCCGACCGAGACGGCATGAACCCAGACAGTCTTTTTGTCAGCCAAGGGGGCCAGTCGCTCTTCAGCATAAAAACCGAAGCGCTCACGCACCCCATGCCGCCGCCGACCGCGCAGCAGGCCATGGAGCAGATGACCGGCAAGGATGGGCAGAGCCAGCAGTAACAGCAATATGTTATAGAGCAGGTACACTCCATTTCTCCCGGTCCAAGCGATTGTTCTCCGCCCGTCCAAAGCACCCGTCATGCAGGGAGTTCACCTGGGGTGAAATCCCTGCAACCTTATCCAGCCTTCCGAAAAAAACTGATGCTATTTGAACTGCATTTCATACAGCCGCCGATAAAGACCGTCGCCCTTGAGTAGTTCGGCATGCCGGCCAACTTCCCGCACCCGGCCGTCCTCGAGAACCACAATCTTGTCCGCATGCATCACGGTCGAAAGGCGATGAGCGACCACAATCGTGGTGCGGTTCTTCATCAGGTTGGCCAGGGCTTTCTGCACCATCGCCTCGCTCTCAGTATCGAGGGCGCTGGTGGCTTCGTCCAGCAACAGAATCGGTGCATCGCGTAGAATCGCCCGGGCGATGCAGAGGCGCTGACGTTGACCACCGGAAAGGCGCAGGCCGCGATCGCCGATGTGGTTGTCGTAACCTTTTGGCAATTCACGAATAAACGCGTCGGCATAGGCCAGCCGGGCCGCTTCCTCAACCTCGGCATCGGTCGCCTCCGGCCGACCGTAGCGGATATTGTTGCGAATGCTGTCGTTGAACAGAAAGGTTTCCTGATCAACCAGCGCAATGTTGCGTTTAAGGCTGTCCAGGGTCACCTGGCGGATATCCTGATCATCGATGCAGATCGTGCCGTGCTGCGGATCGTAGAATCGGCTCAGCAAACCGACCACCGTCGACTTGCCGCCGCCGCTCGGGCCGACCAGCGCCCCCACTTCGCCCGGGGCAATCTTCAGGGAAAGCTCCCTGATCACCAGTTCCTTTTCGTAGGCAAACCCCACCCCATCAAAGGCAACTTCACCGCGCACCCGCCCCAGGGGCACGGCCTGGGGGGCATCGCAAATCTCCGGAACCACGTCCAGCACCTCGAAGACCCGTTCCGCCGCGCCGACCGCGCGCTGGATGTTATTGCTGACCCTGGTCAAACGCTTTACCGGAGTGTACATCATGAAGATGGCGGCGATGAAGGAAAACAGTTCGCCCTGCGTCATGGCCCCGGACAACACCCGATGAATACCGTACCAGAATACCGCCGCGATGCCAAAGGACGAGAGGATCTCAACGGCTGGTGCCGCCGCCGAATCGTACTTCAGCACCTTGCGGATAAAATGATAAAAACGCAGATTTTCCTGCCGGAAACTCTCCGTCTCCCGCTGCTCGGTACCGAAGGCCTTGATGACCTTGATGCCGGACAGGGTTTCCTGCAGCAGCCGGGTCAGGTTGCCGATGGTTTCCTGCCCGCGGCGGGTATTTACCTTGATCTTCCGGCCGATGAAGGAGCCCGGCACCACCGCCAGCGGCAGCACCACAAAGGCGATGGAGGCCAACTTCCAGTCGTTGTAGAAGGCCAGCGCCATCAAGCCGATCAGGGTAAAGCTTTCCCGCACCCCGTCCACCAGCACATCTGCCGCCGAACGCTGCAGGATGCCGACATCGTTGAGAATCCGCGACATCAGGTTGCCGGTCGAGTTCCGTGAGAAATAGCCCATGGACAAGGACATGCTATGTCCATAGAGATCGTTGCGGATATCCTGCACCGTCAACTGGCCGGCAGTCTTGATGAAATATTCCTGGACAAAGCGGCAAGTTCCCTTCACCAGAGCCAGGCCGACCACAATCACCGGCACAACATGGACCAGAGCCATATTTTGTGCCACGATGATCTTATCGATCAAAGGCTGCACCAGTTTGGCCAGCGAGACATCGGTGCCGGCGACCAGCAGCGAGGCGGCCAGAGCCGTAAAGATCCGTCCCAGGTAAGGCCGTGAATATTGAAATATCCGATGATAAACAGTGGCAGTGTTATTGTTCACTCGGTACCTTCCTCAGCCCCGGCAGCTCGACTCAGCTCGGAAGCCATGCGGGCAACGCGCTCCGAACAGCCGGCCTCGCCCATCTTGCTGCGGATCCGGGCCAACTGACGGCGCATGGTCTGGTTGTAGTCAGGGTCACCAAGGATTTTGCCGATTTCCTCGGCGATGTTTTGCGCCGTGGCCTGGTGTTGAATAAATTCCCGCACTACCTCTTTGCCGGCGACAATATTGGCCAAACCGATGCAGGGCAGCCGAATCAAGCGGCGACCGATGGCATAGGTGAGGGGCGACATCTTGTAGACGATGGCCATCGGCGTGCCGACCAGGGCGATCTGCAGGGTTACCGTGCCGGAGACGGTAACGATGGCATCGCAGGCATTGGCCGTATCGTAGATCTCCTCACGGACCAGTCGCACCGGCAGGCTGCTCGCGGCCAGCGCCTGTTCGATCTCAGCCGTACTGAAGGACGGTGCCACCGGCAGCAAGAATTGCACTTGAGGAAAACGCTGCCGAAGCAGTTCGGCCGCCTCAATAATGGTCGCCAGATTGTACTTGAGTTCGTTTTTGCGACTGCCGGGAAAGAGTCCGACCACCAGCTGCGCCGGATCGAGCTGCTGTTGCTGCAAAAATGCCGCCCGGTCCCTGCTCACCCGCACCTCGTCGAGCAGCGGATGACCGACATATTCGACTTCGATATCCTGTCCCCGATAATAGGCCGGCTCGAAGGGAAAGATCACCGCCAGCCGGTCGACCAGCCGAGCGATCTTCTTGACCCGCCCCCGGCGCCAGGCCCAGACCTGCGGACTGACGTAAAAGAGCACCGGCACCCCGGCTTTCTTCGCCTCCCGTGCCAGCCGCTGGTTGAACTCCTGAAAATCGATCAACACCAGGACGTCGGGGCGTTGCTCACCGTGCAACAGCTTCTTGAGCCGCTGGAAGGCCCGGTAGAGGGTCGGCAAATGGCCGAGCACCTCGACCAAGCCCATGACCGCCAGATCTTCGTCACGCAACACGATTTCACACCCGGCCTCGGCCATGCCCTGGCCGCCGACGCCGAAAAAGGACAGACCGGGATCGATCTCTCGGGCCGCTTTGATCAGGTTGGCTCCGTGCAGGTCGCCGGACGCTTCGCCGGTGACAATCAAGGCCCGGCGCTGCTGTTTCTGCGATGTCATATTCTCCCCTTACAAGGCCTCGGTCAATACCCGACAGACCTGTTCGATCTGACCGGTGGTCAGCTCAGGGTACATCGGCAGCGACAGAACCCGCTCCGCAGTCGCTTCGGCCACCGGTAAGGACCGCCCATCGCAAAAACCACTCATGGCCTGCTGTCGATGCAGGGGGATGGGATAATAGATCGCCGAGGCGATTTCGGCAGCGGCCAGGGCCGCTTGGGCCGTCTCCCGATCCTCGATCAAAATCGTATACTGATGGTAGACATGACGCCCCTTGCCATCCTCCACCGGGGTCACCACGTTGGCATCGGCGAGGAGACTGTTGTAATGTTGGGCATTGCGCCATCGCGCTTCGTTGTAGCTCTCGATCCGTTTGAGCTTGGCACGCAGCACCACAGCCTGCAGTTCATCGAGGCGGCTGTTGAAGCCGAGGGTCTCATGCAGATACGTTTCCCGGCTGCCGTGATTGCGCAGCATCCGCAGCTGCTCAGCAACCTCCTCGTCGTCGGTAACAATCATACCGCCATCGCCGAAACAGCCGAGGTTCTTGCTTGGGAAAAAGGAAAAACAGCCGGCGTCACCCCAGGCACCGGTCATTTGTCCCCGGTAGACGGCTCCGAAGGACTGAGCACAGTCCTCGATCAACCGCAAGCCATACCGCTTGCAGATCTCGATCATGGGATCCAGATCGGCCGGTTGACCGAACAGGTGGACCGGCAGCACGGCGCGGGTCCGCTCGGTAATGGCCGCTTCGATCAGGGCGGGATCGATATTGAAGGTTTCGGGCTCGATATCGACGAACACCGCCTTGGCACCCACATAACGAATAGCCTCTGCAGTGGCGATAAAGGTAAAGGGGGTGGTGATCACCTCGTCGCCCGGTCCGATACCGTTGGCCAGCAGCGCCAGGTGCAGGGCATCGGTGCCGGAAGCGACGCCGATGGCATGACGCACCCCGCAATAAGCGGCAATTTCCTCCTCCAGTGCAGCGCCGTTAGGCCCCAGCACAAAACGGGTCGAATCGAGCACCGCTCGAAAACCGCTCTCGATTTCTTGCTGCAAGGCCTCGTTCTGGCCCCTTAGATCAACCATTGGTATCTGCATAACATCCATTCTAATCTGAATTGCTAACAAAAAACAGGCGAGGGCTATGTGCAGCTGGCCTCGCCTGTCATGCCCGGATTATCGGTGTGCCGCTAGGCCCGAGGC
>JAUWLU010000385.1 GCA_030613545.1 Desulfuromonadales bacterium | reverse complement strand
GCAAGCGGCTGCGCTTCAGACGCGCCGCTGCTCCTCGTGGCGGCGCTCGCAAGCGACCAGCCTGCCCAGGGCGGTGAGCTGTTCGGCGAGCAGGTCGAGCACATCGTCCACAGCGAGAATGCCGACCAGACTGCCATTTTCGGCCACCACCGGCAGCCGGCGAACGCCCCGGTCGCGCATGTGTTCCACGGTGTCGAACAGGCCGTCGCTTTCGCGGGCGATAATCAGTTCGAAACTCATCACATCGCCGACGCTAACCGCATTCAGGGGGACCTCCTCGGCGATCAGCGCAATGACCATATCGCGATCGGTAAGGATACCGACGGGGATCCGGTTGGTGTCCCGTTCCTCAACCACGACCACATCACCGACATGCTGGCTGCGCATCAACTTGGCCGCTTCCAGCAGGGTGGCGTCTCTGCCGATGACCACCACTTCTCGGTTACAGACTTCTCCTACACGCATAAGCCGCTCCTTTTGGCAACTGGTTTCGCCGACGTTTGAACAGTAGGCCTCTTTACATGCTTATCACCCCTGCTGCAATCGTCAACCGATGCCACGAAAGCCGTGTGCCACCGGGTTGACTCCCATGCGCTTACGGCGTAAGGTGCGCTGACAGCAGATCCGGTTCACCGGGATCTTTTGCGACCTCCACCATCGACCGCCTTCGTACCGACCTAGCTATGTTGCCTTACGCGTTTCTGGAAAAGTTTTTCGCCGACAGCACCTGCCTGACTGCAGTAATCGACCGTCACCAGCGCGTCGTTTACCACAACCTGCACCTCCTTGACGAAGGGGGCACGCAGTGGGGAGCTGAGGATCTGCCGCGATGTTTCGAGCTCTTCTATCCGGGCCAGGACCGCTGCTGCGCCAGCTGCCCTGTCCGGGAAGTCTTCGCCAGCGGCCAGCCCCTGATTCGGGAGAAGGTCCATCCGCGCCTCGGCCATCTGGAGATCCGCTGTCTGCCGATTCGCGATGACCAGGGCGAGGTTCGCCTGGTTATCGAGCAGATTTGCCCTGTCGGCTCTCAGCAGCACATCGATCAGCCTGAGGCCCGGTTGCGCACCATCGCCGAGAATACCGAGCAGCAATTGCGGCGGGAACGGGATCTGGCCCGGCACTATTTCGACGTCGCCGAGGTGATGATGGTGGTGCTTGACCGCGAGGGCCGCATCTGCCAGCTCAACCGCAAGGGTTGCGAGCTGCTCGGTTTTCTGGAAGAAGAGCTGATCGGCCGGGATTGGTTCGACAGCTGCCTGCCACAACGGGAACGTCTGGCTATTCGCCAGACCTTCGCCGACATCGTCCGCGGTGAATTGTCCCTGGGGCAGAAGGGCGAGAACTGGGTGCGAACCCGCGATGGCCGGGAACTGCTCATCAGCTGGAGCACCGCCAAACT
>JAUWLU010000151.1 GCA_030613545.1 Desulfuromonadales bacterium | reverse complement strand
CAGTAGCGCCCGGTCGTAAATCGAGGCATCGACAGTGTTTTGGGTCAAAGGGAAGTTATCAACAATGATGCTATCGTAGTCCGTGGTGCGAATCTGCTCGATGGTGTACTGAGCCAACACGGTGGCCTGGGTAATGGTATTGCCGGGGTAATTGCCATTGATGGCCGTACCCTGCAAGCCGGCCAGACCGAGCAGGCCGATGGACAGAATAGCCATGGCAATCATCACTTCGATCAGAGAAAAGCCCTTATCGTTGATCTTCATCCTGATACTCCTTCTCAATCCAGCCACCCGGAACCATAATTGGCCCAGATCTTGACTCGTCCGGTGAAGGAAAGACTGCTGACAGCAAAGGTTTCTCCGCCCGTAGCCATCAGATACACCGTCCCCGACTCGCTGGTGCCATTGCGGTTAAAAACCACCCGATTGGCCGAAAAACTGACGCCATCCAGTGGATCGGTTGAAGCGTCCGGGCGTTTTCCCTGAGCACTGCCAAAATCAACCCGTTCCGGCAAATTGACAGTGCGGTAAACGGATTCGTCACCGTCCGACCAGTCTTCGGCTCCAACAGCCTCGCCAGAATTGTTGTAGATCTGATACCGCTGATTACCAGGGTCGAATTGAATGGCCCAAGGCCGCGAGTCACGAATAGCTCCCGTACGAGCCAGCTTCATATAGCTGGCGATATCCCGCGAATTGCTCTTGAGCTGCGCCCGCGCATCTCTGCCGCCCATCATGAAATAGGCCACAGGCATCGTGATCGCCATAATGCTCATGACAATAAGGGTTTCTATCAGGGTGACCCCCCTGTTGTTCAGTCGATTAATCATGGGGCATGCTCCTCTACCAGGCACTTCCGCAAGACACCGGACGTATCCAGTGTCGGCGAGGGCTTGTTTTGGGTGAATCGCGCACCAACAAATCTAATTAATTTCCACAAACCGAAAGGGATGCAAGAAATCGACGCGTTGTTTACAGAATCTGCTATTTTCGGGCCAAGGATTCTGTAAACATGGTGATGAACAAAAAAATATGGCTAACGCCCCATGACCACCAGAAGATCTGGCAGCTATGGCAGACGGGTGAATACAAGGTCAGCCGCCTGGCTGAGCTTTACCGGGTTTCAAGGCCAACGATTTACAAAACTCCAGATCGTGCCAGAAAGCAGGAATTTGTCCCGAGAAAGAGCACCAATGATCGTTATCGAAGCCTCAAATATGGGCCGATCAGACGATTTTGCAGTCGGTTCATGGCAAGTCCGACACCCTCCTAGAGGAGAAGCGCAAGCGGCAAGCCAAGCGCTACAACAAGTCTTACCCGGGAGTTGTACGCTGGTATTTCCCCGGACAAAACACAATACAGTGCTGAGCTCTTTCTTCGCCAGATTGCCGACGAGTGCCCCTACACTCTCGAGTATGCTTATTCAGACAACGGTAAAGAGTTCAAGGGGCCCGTCAGCATGCTTTCGTGAATACCTGCTCCGTGCTAGGGATCGGACAGAAGTTCACGCACGTCAGGCGGCCCCAGACCAACGGGAAAGCCGAACGGGTCATTCGCACTATCATGGAGATGTGGCATCAGAAAGAGATCTTTCGGGACCGTAAGGGCCGCCAGCTTCATCAATTTATACAACACCGTCAAGCCTCACAAGGGCATTGACGAGATGACGCCATACGAAAAACTGCTCGATTATTTCTATGGCTATGGCCAAAAAGTGTAAACAACGCTCCAGTTTCTAACACATGACAGCATAATAATAAACAGGAAATAAAAAACACACATGAAAAACACGCAAAACATACGCTCCAAGTACGCATTTTTTGCGCTTACATGACTGACAAAAATGGGTGGTTATTACTTTCAGCAGGCTGCTGAAAATGCAAAGGCAGGAATCAGGTGAGGCGAAGGAGAAAAGTCACAGTCTGTTCAATCATAAAAAAACACGCAAATCATGGGGGTTCTCCCCCCTATGATTTGCGTGTTTTCGAATTATGAAATGTTTCGTTGTGTGCAAACGAGCGCAGCCTCGTCCCCACAAAGAATTGCTGAATAGTCGATACTCTTTTTACATATGAGCCAAACCGGTTGCGGTTGAATCGACCCTTACCTGAAGGTTATTATCCCCGTTTATACGCACGAAAATCGTCCCGTTGGCGGTGCCCTGCGGCCGAAAGGTGATGGCAATGGTGCCATTTTGCGCCCAGGCATCTCCAACGGCAACCTTGGATTCGACCTTGACGCCTTTGGAAAAGATCGTATCCGTTCCTGCAAGCGTATACTTTCGGTTGGTCAGATCAATTGTCACGGTCGTACTTTGATTCTGCTGCACGGCAATGCTGCGGGCACGACGCAGAACCGAAACGACCTCTCTGGCCGCTTCCTTGTGCTGGGCGTTCTTTCGCCAGCCACTGGTGGCAGGAACAGCAATGGCCGTCATTATCGCCAGCAAGCCCAATGTGACGATCAGTTCCATCAATGTAAACCCACGATTATTCATTGGCAATTCCTTCATCCTCAACAAAAGACAGCGTCATGGTAAACTGCTGCTGACCCCGTCCGCCAAAGCTATCTTCCACCGCCAGAACCACATGAACCAGACCATTCTCCCATTTCTCAATAGACCAAGTCAGAAGGCCGTTGTCCCTGTCCAATTGCATGCCCGGTGGCGCCTCCAGCAGGGCATAGTTCAGCACATCGTCGTCGGCATCCACCGATTCAAGCTGGTACCTGAACAGACCCGGCAAAAAGTTCTCTGGCGGCGTTGAAACAATCTGCGGTGGCGCATTTCCCGCCTCGATCGCTCCGCTATGAACCGGCTTGCCCCGCTGCCCGTCCCGTTCCGGGGTCACTTCGACAGCTATCCGGTCGCCCCGGCGAAAACATTCTCCCGGCAGCAAGGGGCCTTGAAAATCCTCGATTTCCTCACCGTTGACAAACCAGCGACAAAGATAGGTGACGCTATCGCCATCGCCATTGAATAACTTTGGCCGCACCTCGATTCCGCTGCCGGCATCAAACGGCGCCGGGCGATAGGAGAGATCGAGAATCTGCGGCAGCGAATCTGCCGCCCCAACGGCTGCGACCAGACTAAAGCAGATCGCAAACACACTGCGGACAACCAACCGCCTGCCATAACTGCTGAGCATCGCCATTACCAAGTCATCCAGTAGAGAGGATAAACGGTTTCAATCTGATCCAGCTCGACATTGGGGAAGGCCCCGCCTGAACCGACCAGGATCGAGGTACTGCCGTCTTTGCCGATAACAACCACCAGTCCGGAAGGAATGCCCTCGCCAATAGCCAGTGAGCGATCGGCGCGGCGCAAGACGTAGGAACTGTCGTCGGTACCGCCCTGGGCGCGCTTGCTGCTCGCCGTCGACTGGCTTTCGCCAAACTCGTCGGTGCCGTCCGTGGCCCACCAGTTGTAGACCGCTTCGCCGGTGCGGGCATTGACAGCATACAGCCTCGACACCCCGAGATTGCCTCCGGAGCAGGGATCGTTTGAGACGCTGCTGGCCGAGTTGGGCGTATAGCTGGTAAAGAAAGCGACATCGGCGAACACGGTCGGCGGCGCCAGGACCTTTTCGCCGTCGTTGGCGTCCAGTTCGATATACCAGCCGTATTTGACGGTGCGATCGCTGCCATCGGCTTCGGTCGGTGCGAAATTGAACAATTGGTCCATCAGGGCGTCGACTTCTGTGGCAGTGGTATCGTCCCGCTGCAGGTCGTTGTCGGTAACATCGACCAGGTTGCTTTCGGTCAGATAGGCCGGCGCACTGGGGTTATCATCGTCCTCCCGATCCCGCACCATATAAAACCGGTCGAGAGCCGCTCCGCCGCTGGTGGCCGGATCGAGATAATTCAGCGGATGCTCGCGATCTCCGGTGCCGAAGTAGATGAAGGTATCGGGATAGGAATAGGTCAGCGTCGGCTTGTAAAAGACCTTGCGGCCCACGTCGTCAGTGCCGGTATTCGCCACGAAGATCCTCTTCGCCGACCAGTTACTGGTAGACGTATTGTC
The DNA here is from genome assembly GCA_030613545.1 of Desulfuromonadales bacterium. Classification (GTDB taxonomy): domain Bacteria; phylum Desulfobacterota; class Desulfuromonadia; order Desulfuromonadales; family Syntrophotaleaceae; genus Syntrophotalea_A. The sequence goes on along the minus strand of JAUWLU010000151.1, from coordinate 1,489 downwards.
GACATTGAAGCGCCACAACTGGCCGCCGGTATCGACAACGTAGAAACGATCCGCATAGCTGTCGTGATCCTGGTCGTATACCAGCACATCGGACGGCATGGAGAAGGTCATGGCACTCTTGAAGACCTTGTTGCTCTCGCTCGAATCGCTGGCACCGTAGGTAGCGCTCCAGACAAAGGAACCGGAATTGGTAAAATCGGGCGTATAGACTCCACCGGACTCATTCAACTGCGCCACCTCAACCACGTACAGGCCGCGGCCCCGGGGCTGATATTGGCTGCCGCCGTCGCTGCTCACACCGCTTTCGAAACCGTCCGCCGCGGCCGAGGTATCGGTGGTAGCGTCGGTCCCGACAGGAAAGGTCTGGGTGTTGCCAAAACGCAGATCCTCGTTGTTGTCGTAGCCGGCACCGAACACCGCCACCACCTTGGCCACCCCGCCGATATTCATCTTCGCCAGGCGGGGCTGGCTCCAGGTTTCCCCCATTTCTCCAAAGCCGCTGGTTTCGCTGTTAATAGACCAGAGGTATTCCGGCTGGGCCGGGTTGGTGATATCGATGGCATAATAGGAGCCGCGGGAGGTCGTCACCAGGGTATTGCTGCCGCCACCGCGCCGCAGTCCGAAAAGCAGAATCACTTTGTCGCCGCTCTCGATGGTGCCATCGCCGTCGGCATCGTGGACATAGGCCAGGGGCGAATTATCGACGAAATAGTAATGATATTCGGTATCCATTACGTATTGCAGATCGTCGAGCAGTTCAGGCGGAATGAAGGCCCAGGCCTCTTGACCGTTGTGGTCGTTAATGGCATGCAGCATGCCGTCGTTACCGCCAAAAAAGATCATGCTCTTGTTTTTGCTCGAATCCGCCTCGTTGGTTTCGCTAAAGGCATAATTGGCATAATTGACAATCAGCGGCTTGGAATGAAGGATATCCCCCAAAACCCAGGTGCGCTTGGTGCTGCCGTCCGCTTCATAGCCATGGACAAAGTTGACAACCTCGTTCTTTACCGTATCGTCGGCCACATCGAGCACCGTAGACGTCAGAGAAGTGTTGCTGGTTGTGAAAGCATTCGCACTGTCAGACAGATTGCTCTCCGTCCCCAGATAGGTATAGATATTCCGCGCCGTGCTGCGCGCCTTCAACAGTCCGCCTACCCCACCGGAATCGACCAGACCGCCATCCGTCGTACCCGAAGGGGTCCAGAAGGATCGGTTGGTAGGGGTCGGTGGATCGGTGGAATCGTCGACCAGAAAGTAGCCGTTGGCATCGGGCGCCGAGGCCAGGTCTCCCGCGGAATCGTAAGCGACGATCTGGTTGTCGTTGCTCAAACCGAACTTTTTCAGATTGCCGTACCAGGGCTCGTCGTTCATCGGCTTGAAAAAACCAAGATAGATGCGCTGGCCGCTGTAGGTCCGGTTTTCCGGGCTGGCCGGAACCACCGGCGCCACGAAGGAGGTGTCCTCTTCGAGAATGGCCATGATGATCTGC
>JAUWLU010000134.1 GCA_030613545.1 Desulfuromonadales bacterium | reverse complement strand
GCGAAGTCGAGGGCGGCGGAATTCATGCAGTAGCGCTTGCCGGTCGGCGCCGGGCCGTCATCAAACACATGGCCGAGATGTCCGCCGCAGCGGGCGCAGACCACCTCGGTGCGCACCATAAAGACCTTGCGGTCCTTCTTCAGTTTCACATTCTCTCCAGCGCCCGGTTCGTAGAAGCTCGGCCCGCCGGTCCCCGCCTCGGACTTGGTCTCGGAGCGGAACAGCTCGAGGCCGCAGCCGGCGCAGCGGTAGAAACCCTGTTCGTGGTGGTCGTTGTATCGGCCGCTAAAGGCCCGTTCGGTGCCATCTTTGCGCAGCACGTGGTACTGCATGGGGTCCAGTTGCGCCTTCCATTGGGCATCGGTCTTGATGACCTTTTCGCTCATGAAGTACCCCCTTTGTTCGGCGGAAAAGACTCGAATCGGTTCCGCGCCTGCGGCGGCTCCTGAAGACAGGGCGAGTAGCAGGGCGGACAATAGAGTCAGCAGGGTTTTTCTTGCATGTGCCATCGATGGACCTCCTTGCTTAGATTTGTGGTTATCTGCACCTTAACGCAAGCAGGTAAAGGGGCGGGCAAGGCCCGGTAAAGATTTGCTAAAGCCGCGAAGTTTTGGTTCGCTTCGTTCGAACAACAACCTTAAAGGCTCAACTTCTGCCTCACGCCACGGCGCCACGAAAACCGGTTAAGGCTCTTATCCCCGATGTCAAGGGTTTGCCTTTCGTAGCGTTCGTTGCGGCGTTGCGTGAGATCACGGGTTTGACCGCCTTGCCAAACTCACGAATCCTGCTTTGCAGGATCGCAAGGCGTCTCCTCATTCTACCGTATGGTTATTGTTGCGCGAAAGGTGGGGGTGAGGTGGAAGGCTTAGGGCGTATAGCTTAAGAATTGCGGTGATTTTTACCGATCATCGATTATGTGTCACTCATCACGGTCTTTCCCCGGCAGCCAGAACCAGATGCGCGTTTCCTCGGTGTCGCTTTCGGCGCCGACTCGGCCGCCGTGGGCCTCAATCAGTTGCTTGACGATGGCCAGACCGAGACCGGCGCCGCCGGCCTCGCGGGAGCGGGAAGGGTCGGCGCGGTAGAAGCGTTCGAAGATCAAGGGCAGGTCGACGGCGGCGATGGGCGCGCCGCTGTTGGCGAAGCTTACTTTGATTCCTCCGCCGTCCGGTTCGGTGCTCACCGTCAGGCGGCCGCCGGCCGTGTCAGTCTGAGGGTTTCAAAAGGAGCCAGCGAAGCCGAATGGCCTCTGCGACGGTCACATCGAGAGCCGCGGTTGGATTCGTGATAGACTTTGAGCCGAAGTATAGCCACTGCCGCCTTTGGCCAGTGAAGATACCTTTACCCCGGGATGCCTATGGACTATGCGGAGCTTCGAGCAGCGTTGGAGGTGTTCGGCCTCGGCGAGCGGGCCACGCTCAAGGAGATCAAGGCCCGCCATCGGGCGTTGGTGAAACGCTACCATCCCGATGGCGGGGAAACGAGCGCCTTGCCGGCGATTCAAAAGGTGAACGCGGCCTATAAGGTGTTGCTCGAATATGTCGGCAGCTACCGCTTTTCCTTTGCCGAAGAAGAGTTTCTCGAGCAGCGCCCCGAGGAGCGGCTGCGGCAGCAGTTCGCCGAAGACCCGCTGTGGGGCAAAAAGTAGCGGGCCGACCGGGGCCGGCGGACCCAGAGGCGCCCGGCAGCGGGTGAGCTGTCGCAAGGGGGAACATTATGATGGGCAGGGCAATAGGGTCAGGCTTGACAAATGGGCATGTGGCTTGACGACCACAGAGATGGCGAGCCGCAGCAGAGCACGTCAGCCTTTCTTCTTTTTCTTAACCCGAAATCCGGATTTTTCCAGCGCCGCGGCCAGATCGGACACTGGTTCCGCCGTCTTTTTCGCGGCCTGCGGTTTTCTGCTCCGCTCCTTCTGCTCCGGCGGTTTTTCCAGCTTTCCGCTACGCATGGTCAAGCCGATCCGTTTGCGCTGCAGATCGACGGCCAGCACCCGCACCTGCACCTGCTGGCCCACCTTGACCACCTGATTGGGGTCTTTGACAAACCGGTCGGCAAGTTGACTGACATGCACCAGGCCGTCCTGATGCACGCCGATATCGACAAAGGCACCAAAGGCGGCGACATTGGTGACGATGCCGTTGAGGGTCATCCCTTCCTGAAGGTCCTTGATCTCCTGCACATCCTCTCGAAAGCTGGTGGTGACGAAGCTCGCGCGGGGGTCGCGGCCCGGCTTCTTCAATTCAGCCAGAATATCCCGCAGGGTCGGCAGGCCGATGTCGGCGCCGACATACTGCTCCATCTTGATTTTGTCGAGCAGTGCCGGCTGAATGATGAGTTCCGGCAAGGCAACGCCGAGATCCGCGGCCATCTGCTCGACCAGCGGGTAGCGCTCCGGGTGTACCGCGGTATTGTCCAGGGGCTGTTCGGCCTTTCTGATCCGTAAAAAGCCGGCTGCCTGCTCATAGGCCTTCTTGCCGAAGCGGGTTACCTTGAGCAATTGATCGCGGCGGGTAAAGGCCCCCTCAAGGTCCCGTTGGCGAACGATGGCCTTGGCCAGCGATGCGCTGATCCCCGAAACAAAGCTCAGCAGAGCTCCACTGGCGGTGTTGAGATCGACCCCGACATGGTTGACGCAGGATTCCACCACCTCGTCGAGGGCTTTTTTCAACGCGGTCTGGCTGACATCGTGCTGATACTGGCCGACGCCGATGCTCTTGGGATCGACCTTGACCAGTTCGGCCAGAGGATCCTGCAGCCGGCGGGCGATGGAGATGGCCCCGCGCACGGTCAGGTCGAGATCGGGGAACTCCTCGCGGGCGATATCAGATGCCGAATAGATGCTGGCACCGGCCTCGCTGACCATGACCACCTGCCGTTTCAATCCCGCCTCTTTTAGACACTGACGGACAAACTGATCCATTTCCCGTCCGGCGGTGCCATTGCCGATAGCCACCATCTCTATGGCGTGGGCATCGATAAGCCGTAACAGCTCACGCTTGGCGGACTCGATCTTGGCGCCGCCGCCGGCATGGGGATAGATGGTGACATGCTCGATAAAACGGCCGGTGGCATCAACCGCCGCCAGCTTGGAGCCGGTACGCAGCCCGGGGTCGACGCCGAGAACCTTATGACTACCGGCCGGAGGGGCGAGCAGCAGGTTGCGCAGATTTTCCGCAAAGACCCGGATCGCCTCATCGTCGGCGGACTTTTTCGCCTGCAGGCGCAATTCCACCTCGATCGAAGGGGCCAGCAGACGGTTATAGGCATCAGCGACCACTTCTCGCAACAGTTCGGCGAAGCGACTCTCAACAGTCACAAACAGAGCCTGCAGCCGGCTGAGGATATCCTCCTCCGGTGCCTCGATCCGAATTCGCAGCACGTCCTCTTTTTCTCCCCGGCGCATGGCCAGCATGCGGTGGGAAGGGATCTGCCGGATCGGTTCGCTGAAATCGTAGTACATTTCAAACTTACTGACGGCCCCTTCCTTGCCTCGGGCCGGTTGAGAACAGAACAATCCCCGCTGCCAGGTCAACTCGCGGACCACCGCCCGGGCCGCGGCGTCATCGGCGAACCGCTCGGCGAGGATATGGCCGGCTCCGCTTAGAGCATCGGCAGCCGTTACAACCTCCAGTTCCGGGTTAATAAAAGGTTCCGCCAGTTGCAAGGCCGATTCTCCGCCCCCGCGCGCTGTCAATAAGCGCTCTGCAAGGGGTTCCAGGCCCCGCTCCCGGGCAATCGACGCCTTGGTGCGCCGCTTGGGCTTGAAGGGCAGATAGAGGTCTTCCAGTTCGGTTTTCTGCCGGGTGGCCTCAATTTTCCCGCGTAATTCGGCGGTCAGTTTACCCTGTTCCTCGATCGATTTAAGAATCGCCTCGCGGCGCTTGTTCAGCTCCGTGTGGTACTCCAGGCGTTCCTGCAGCAGACGAATCTGTACCTCGTCCAGCTCCCCCGTGACCTCCTTGCGATAACGGGCAATAAAGGGCACAGTAGCCCCCTCGTTAAGCAGGGCCACGGTCTGCGTGACCTGCCCCTTTTGCAGCCCGGTCTCATCGACCAGGATCCGAATGGTCGTATCTTTTTCTAATTCAAGCATTCCAGGTCAGTCCTTATCTGAGTGCACCTTGGTTATATTATCCTGCCGGGGTCTGATCCGCTATCGTTTCGCGTCCCGATTTGTGCAGATAATAGTCGTAATCGCCTTCATAGGCCAGCATCTGGCCGTGATCGACCTCGAAGACGCGGTTGACCAGGCAACGCAGGAAGTGGCGGTCATGACTGACCAGCACCACCGTGCCGGCAAATCCTTGCAGGGCCTCGAGCAGAATCTCGCGGGAAACGATGTCCAGGTGGTTGGTCGGTTCGTCGAGGACCAGAAAATTGATTGGTCGGGCCAGCAGGGTGGCCAGCACCACGCGACTCTTTTCGCCGCCGGACAGGATGGCGATACGCTTTTCCACATCGTCCCCCTGGAACAGGAAGGCGGCGCAGAGGTTGCGCACCACCCCGACGGTGGCCATGGGCAGCGCCTCGCTGACCGTTTCGAATACGGTCTTTTGGGGGGCGAGGATATCCATGGAGTGCTGGCTGAAATAGCCCATATGAACGTTGGCGCCGATGGTAGCCGTGCCGGCGGTGGGCTCGGTGTGGCCGGCCAGCACTTTGAGGAAGGTCGATTTGCCGGCGCCGTTCACCCCGGTCACGGCGATCTTCTCGCCGCGCCGGATCAACCCTGAAATACCGCTGAAGACCGGATGCTGGCCGCCCTCGGGGGTTGTCCATGTCTTGGCCAGATCCCGCATGGCGACCACATCGTCGCCGCTGCGGGGTGGTTCGGCGAATTCGAAGCGCATCACTTTCTGCTCCGGGGGCAGCTGGATGCGTTCGATCTTCTCCAGTTTTTTCACCCGCGACTGGACCTGGGCCGCATGGGAGGCGCGGGCGGCGAAGCGGGCGATGAAATCTTCTTCCTTGGCCAGCATCTCCTGCTGGCGGCGGTGACTGGCGATGAGCTGTTCGCGGCGGATTTCCCGCTCCCGCAGGTAAAAATCGTAGTTGCCGCCGTAGGTGGTGACAGTCTGATTGCCCACCTCGATGATTCGGGACACCAGGCGATTCATGAAGTCGCGGTCATGGCTGGTCATCAGCACTGCGCCCTTGTAGGCCTCGGACAGCCAGCTTTCCAGCCAGATGATCGACTCGACATCGAGGTGGTTGGTCGGTTCGTCGAGGAGCAGCACGTCCGGGTTGAGGGTCAGGATTCTGGCCAGGGCGATACGCATCTTCCAGCCGCCGCTGAAGGCTTCCACTGGCCGGTCGTAGGCCTCCGGGCCGATGCCGAGGCCGGTGAGTACCGCCTGGGCCCGGCTCTCCAGGTCGTAACCGTCGCGGTGCTCGAATTCTTCCTGGGCGTCGCCGTAGCGTTCCAGCAGCGCTGCCAGGGCCTCGTCGGCCATCGGTTCGCACATGGCCGCTTCCATCTCGGCGATCTGCCGGCCCAGTTCCATGGTGCGGGCCGAGGCGGCCATCACCTCGGCCAGGGCCGAGCGACCGGCCATCTCACCGACATCCTGGGAAAAATAGCCGATCACGGCCTTCTTGCCGCAGCTGATCTCGCCACTGTCGATGGATTCCTCGCCGGTTATCAGGCGAAAAACCGAGGTCTTGCCGGCCCCGTTGGGACCGACCAGCCCGGTGCGGGTGCCGGCGGGGATCTGAAAACTGGCCCCCAGAAAGAGAATCTGCGAGCCATACTGTTTGGAAATATTGGTCAGGTGAATCATGGAACCTCTCCAGAAAAAGTTGCGCATTGGTACCATAGGGCGGGGCGCGGCGGCAAGGCCATTGATAGAGGCATGTATTTTTTATCGAGGATGTAGCAGTGATTGACCCGCGATAATGGACGAGCCATAATGGCTTTTTGCGACGCCATCAAGTTTGGGGAAAAGCGCAAGCTTCTTTTCAGTCGGCCGGTTCCGCTCGGCCAGTCGGGTTACTTTTCTATGTGCCGACGCCATCTCATGTCTTTTTGTGAAACCATCAGCTGGAGAAAGGATCACCATGAGCAAAAAGGACTGTGTCGCCTGGCTCTATCGCGAACTGCCGGAACTGGTTCGCAGCCGGGTGCTCGACGAGGGGGCCGCCG
>JAUWLU010000056.1 GCA_030613545.1 Desulfuromonadales bacterium | reverse complement strand
GGCGCGATCATCACCCCGGCCCCGGTCGGCGCCAGGCTGTAGGCGTTGGGCAGCCAGTTGTGCAGAGGGAAGAAGGCCATCTTGACCCACAGCCCGACCAGCATAAAGCCGAAGGCGGTAGCGATCGCGGCGTGCCCCCCGAGGCCGGGCAGGATGGAGGCGATATCGGCCATGTTGAGGGTGCCGGTGAGGATATAGAGATAGCCGACCCCGAGCAGGTAGAAACAGGCGCCGATGGAACCCATGATGATGTAGTTGAAGCTCGCCAGCGGCGCCCGGCCGCGGCCCATGGCGATCAGGCCGTAGGTGCTGATGGAGGTGATCTCCAGCAGCACGTAGAGGTTGAAGGCGTCGCCGGTCATGACCAGACCGAGCAGCCCGGCCACCAGGATCAGATAGAGGGTAAAGAAGTGGTGCTCGCGCCCCGGCAGTTCCTGTTCGGCGCTCTTCAGGGCGCCGACGGTGGCGGTCAGGGCCACCGCGGAGACCAGCAGCAGCAGCAGGGCGCTCAACGGATCGATGACCAGCTCGATACCGTAGGGCGGCTGCCAGTTGCCGACCGTATAGCGATAGGCCCCCTGTTGCAGCACCCGCTGCAGGGTGAGCAGGGCGCCGATGGTCGAGAAGCCCAGGGCGCCGACGGCCACGGGCGCGATCCAGGCGCGGGAGCGCCGGCCGAGCAGGTTGACGACAAAGGCGCTCAACAGCGGCACCGCCATGACGTAGAGATGCAGGTTGGTGGCGGTCATGAGCTGATCTTCTCCAGGATTTCGTCTTCCTCGAGGGTGCCGTACTCGCGATGGATGCGCACCAGAATGGCCAGAGCCACGCCGGTGACGCTGACCGAAACGACGATCGCGGTCAGCATCAGCACATGGGGCAGGGGGTTGATGACCTGGGCGGCATCGATGCCGTGACTCAGGGCGGCATGCTTGTCGACGATGGGGATATTGGCGCCGCGCTTGACCCCGATGGAGACGTAAAAAAGGATGATGGCCGTCTGAAAGATGTTCATGCCGAGCAGCTTCTTGACCAGATTGCGCTTGCCGATCATGGCGTAGAAACCGATCATCATCAGCACCACGTAGAGCCAGTAGTTGTACTTGGCGACGATTTCCGTCAGCAGCTGTTGCATGTCAGAGCCCCTCCTCCATGTCGCCGCCGGAGGCGAGGTCCCAAAAGAGCGAGACCATGCTGCTCATGACCGTCAGACCGACCCCCAGCTCGACCAGAAAGATGCCGAAGGAACGCCACTCTTCGGCGGCCATGGGAATCAGCCGGGCCAGGGCGGCGTAGTCGAGGAACAGCCCCCCGAGCAGGGCGCAGAGCACGGCGATGCCGATAAAGATCAGCACCCCGGCATTGCCGAGCAGGACATTGGCCCCCTCCGACATGTAGCGCAGGGAGGTTTTCAGATCGTAGGCCAGGGCGAGCAGGATGAAGGAAGCGCCGAGCACCACCCCGCCCTGGAAGCCGCCGCCGGGACTGTAATGGCCGTGGACGATGACATAGAGGCCGTAGAGCTGGATGAAAGGCACCAGCAGCCGCACCGACGTACGGATGATCAGGCTGTCGCCCGCCGGCCGGCCTTTGGCCCGCTCCTGAAGCAGCTTCATGACCGGTTCCTCCGCAGCACGCTGACCACCGCCAGCCCGGCACAGTAGATGACCACGGTTTCGAACATGGTGTCGTAGCTGCGGTAGTCGCCGAGGATGGCCGACACCAGGTTGGGCACGTGGGTCTCCTCCACCGCCCGCTCGATATAGACCCGCGAAACGTGGCTGCTGGCCGGCGAGGCGGGATCGCCCCAGGGGGCGAAGTCCCTGGTGCCATACAGCAGCAGAATCCCGGTCGCCAGGGTGGCGAGTAAGGCGAACGTTTTCAATCCTTGCTCCTCCGGGTGGTGCGGAAAATGGCGGCAATGAACAGCACCGTACTGATGCCGGCGCCGACCGTAGCCTCGGTGAAGGCCACGTCGACCGCCCCCATCTTGGCCCACAGCAGACACATGAGAAAGCTGTAGACGCCGAAGATGACCGCGGCGCTCAACAGATCGCGGACGGTGATGACCGCCACTGCGCAGATGACTACCAGCAACAGCACGAACTGATCGAGTTGCCAAATCATTGCTCTTGGTCCTTTTTGCTCCAGGGCTCGACGCCGATCACCAGGGCCGCTTCGGCAATGGCGTGGGTCGCGGTGGGGCTGGCGACAAAGACGAACACGGCGATGGCCAGGATCTTGAGACTGACCAGCAGGCTGGCGAGGGAAAAGTCGGCCAGATTATAGAGCGCCACCCCGAGAATGACCAGCACCGCGGCCAGGGAATCGCATTTGCCGGCGGCGTGCAGGCGGGTATAGAAATCGGGAAAGCGCAGCAGGCCGATAACCCCCACGGCGAAGAAGAACATTCCGGCAACAACCAGCGATCCAGCGATCCAGAGCACTTCCGCTTCCTTTCCGTCAGTCGTCTTCCTGCAGGCCGACCTTTTTGCTGTGCAGAAAATATTTGGCCGCCCCGAGGGTGGCGATGAAGTTCAGCAGGGCATAGGCGATGGCGATGTCGACGAACATCTCGACCCTGTGGTAGAGCGTACCGATGATCAGCAGCAGCACCGTCACCTTGGTGCCGATGACATTGCCGCCGAGGATGCGGTCGAGGACCGTCGGACCGCCGACCACCCGCAGCAGACAGAGGGCCAGCAGAACGCTAAAAATCAGGCTGCAGACGAGAAATAAGGTATCCATCACGATGCCGGTTCGAGGGCTTTGCCGACCCGACGCTCCATCTCCCCGGGCAGGGATTCGGCGGCACTGCGGGTCAGCGCATAGACGGTAAACTGGTCTTCGTCGATATTGACGGTAATGGTACCGGGAGTCAGGGTGATCGACTGGGCAAGAGCGACCTTGGCGATGGGCCGTTTGAGAAAAGTCTTGAAGCGGATCAGGCGCGGATCGATGAGGTCGAGCATCCGCGGGTGCAGCACGATATAGGCGACCTGCAGATTGGCCACGACGATCTGCCAGAACAGCCAGGGGAAGTAGCGCACCACGCCAAGGGTGCCGTGAAGCCAGGAACGCTTCTTGTCGCCATAGAAGAGCAGCTCATGGCTGAACAGGGTCACCAGCAGGCAGCTGAGCACCCCCACAGAGAGATGGAAGGCGTCGAACATGCCCGACAGCAGCACCCAGAACAGGAGCATGGTAACGAAGGTGGCGATTTTTGTGGCCATGCAAAGAAACTTTCCGCTAGCAGGCGGTTGCACAACAGCCTGCGAAGCCCATGATAACGGGCGCCCCGCCTCAACCGGAATTGAGCGAGGGACAGGGCAGCAGGACTTGAGGGAATCATATGGCTAGGCAAAACCTTGCTGAGCAGACCCTTATGGGGCCTTTTCAGCAAGGGGCAGAAACGCCGTTGGCAAGGGCCAACCCGCTCCAATGCTGGATTTTTAGCACGGTTCCGCATGAGGGTCAAGCACCGTATCCGCCCGGCGAAGCTGCGCTCGCGCCCTGCCGAGCAGCCCCTTTCCGGCGAGCGGCTTGCTCCACCCAGGGCTCTAGACTATAATCGGGCCTCGCCCTCCCTGGCCTGCACCGATAACAGACCGTTGCATAGCGGACTTGAGGCCCCTTGAAGGCGCGAACGATCTCCAGCAGCATTTCAGTTGGCTCATTTGTGCCGGACTTGAGGAAGGCGCATATTTTCAAGCCGGTGCCGAACAGGCCATGGCTAAACTTGTTCAGCCCCCTATAAAAAGGTTTTCCATGAACAGCAGGGTCCGCGCTGCCGCCATTCAGTTTCCCATCGTCGCCGGGGATGTCGAAGCCAATCTGCTGCAGGCTCGCAGGGCACTGCAACGGGTCCATGATCAGGGAGTGCGCCTGGCCGTACTGCCGGAGATGTGGAGCAGCGGCTACGACTACAAGTGCCTGGCCGAACTGGCCGATGAAACGCCACGGGTCGCTGCCGAACTGGCCGAACTGGCCGCGCGCCTCGACCTGGTGATCGTCGGCAGCCTGCCGGAAAAGGACCGGGGCTCCCTTTACAACACGGCCTTCGTTCACGATCGGGGGCAGGAGATCGGCCGCTATCGCAAGCTGCACCTCTTTTCACCGATGAAGGAAGACCGCTACCTGGCCCCGGGCAACAAAACCCTGGTGGTACCTACCTCTGTCGGCCGCCTCGGGGTGGCCATCTGCTACGACCTGCGCTTTCCCGAGATGTTTCGCAAGCTGGCCCTGGATGGGGCAGAACTGGTCTGCCTGCCCGCCCAATGGCCGAGCCCGCGCCAGCTGCACTGGCGTACGCTGGTACGGGCTCGGGCGATCGAAAACCAGTGTTTCCTTATCGCCGCCAACGGCTGTGGCCGGCTGGGCAATCTGCACTTCTTCGGTATGAGTCTGATCGTTTCGCCGCGGGGAGAGTTTCTAGCCGAAGGGGGGGAGCGCGCGGCCGAGTCGACGGCACTGCTCGACTTTGCCGACATGGCCGCTTATCGCAAGGAGATTCCGGCCTGGCACGACCGACGGCCGGATATCTACGGCATCCTGCGCTGATTAAACGGCTGAAAAATCACCTTCTGGTCAACCCTAATCGGCCAAGATTGGAACTTTCGCAAAAAACCGCTAGATGGTGTCCATCCGGAAACCCCGGAGGGGCACGGGGTCAGTTTCCATATGGGAAACGAGCGATTTTTCGCAAGGTCAAGGAAATCAAACGGTTGCGCGGAGGCGTAGTTGTCTACGCCACACAAGCAAGCGTGCAGATTGACGCCGAGATTGCGGAAAAGGGCCGTTTCCGGATGGAAACTAGATGGCTAAGCAAAAATTTCGACCCCCAAGGCGTAGTGGTTTTTCAGGGCTAAAGGCATACATGAGTATGTCGAAGTCCTGAAAAAACGCTGCAACGCAGGAGGGCGGACTTTTTGCGACGCCATCGCTATTCAGCCAGCGGCTGAGCTTCATTGCGGTAAGAGGGCGGCACCTCTTGCAGACTGTCGACGAAATGCAGCTCGCCCTGGCGGTCGGCGTAGAAATAGCTTCGGGAAGGGGCTTTCGGCTGCTCCAGCAGCTCCTCGATGCAATCCGGCCGGGAGCGGGCCAGCAGCCGGCTGCGCAGATCCCGATAACAGTCCCGCAGCTCACTCAGCAGCGGGCTGGCTGGCGACAGGCGCAACACGGCCTGATCGGCAGTGGCCAGCAGCAGCACAAACAGCGCAGTCCACAGCAGAACTCGGCCCAGGCGGCGAGCCAGGGGCGGTTTTGGCGGCGCTTTTCGAGATTTTCTGGTCATTCGACAACCCTGTTGTCCGGTTGGCTGTGAGTATGGTAAAAGAGCGCGCCCATCATAGGGCAATCGGCAACCACAGGCAAGGGGGAGCCGTTATCGTTTAAAGCAGCACCCGCATCCATTATTCACAACTAATAATATTTGTGCTATAAACAAAATCGCTTAACGAGCACTACAAAGGAGTTTTTCATGGACGATCAGCTTTACGACGTGATCATCATCGGCGGCGGCCCGGCCGGCCTGACCGCCGGTCTCTATACCTCCCGCGCCAAACTGAACACCCTGCTGGTGGAGCAGATGATGGTTGGCGGCCAGGTCATGACCACCACCAAGGTAGAGAACTACCCCGGTTTTCCCGGCGGCATCGATGGACCGGACCTGGTGGCCCGATTTCATGAGCACTGCCAGGAATTCGGCTTGCAGATCAGCAACGGCGAAGCGCAGCAACTGGTCGATGCCGGCGACCACAAGGTGGTCACCGTCGACGGCAAGGAACTGCGCGCCAGGGCGGTAATCATCACCACCGGTGCCGAACCCCGCAAGCTCGGCATCCCCGGCGAAAAGAAGCTCACCGGCCGCGGCGTCTCCTATTGCGCCACCTGCGACGGCGCTTTCTTTCGCGAGGTGCCGGTAGCGGTGGTCGGCGGCGGTGACACGGCCGCCGAAGAGGCGCTGTTTCTGACCCGTTTTGCCAGCAAGGTCTATCTGATCCACCGCCGCGACCAGTTGCGGGCCACCAAGACCCTGCAGGAGCGGGTGCTGGCCAACGATAAAATCGAGGTGGTCTGGAATACCGTCCCCGAAGAGGTGCTGGCCGACCAGCGCGGGGTCAACGAGCTGCGGCTGAACAACAAGCTGACCAGCGAGAAACGCTCCCTAGCCGTTGAAGGAGTATTTTTCGCCATCGGTGTCATTCCCAAGGCCCGCTTCCTGGCTGAGGTGTTGAAGCTCAACGACGAGGGCTATATCGTCACCGATACGGAATGCCGCACCTCCATGAACGGCGTCTTTGCCGCCGGCGACGTACGCAGCAAGATCCTCAAGCAGATCGCCACCGCCGTCGGCGACGGCGCAGTGGCCGCTATCGCCACCGAAAAGTATCTCGACGAAGCTTAACCGGCGGCGGGCAGCAAGTGGGACAACGCCGCCGCATGAGGAGCAGCCATGCTGGCCAAAGTATTGTCCGGAGCCCTGATCGGCATCGACGCCTACCCGGTAGAGGTGGAGGTCGATATCGCCCAGGGCCTGCCCCAGTTCGCCACCGTCGGCCTCGCCGAAGGGGCGGTCAAAGAAAGCAAGGACCGGGTCAAGTCAGCCATCAAGAACTCCGGTTACGACTTTCCGGTGCGGCGCATCACCATCAATCTGGCGCCGGCTGACATCAAAAAGGATGGTACCGCCTTTGATCTGCCCATGGCCATCGGCATTCTCGCTGCCACCGGGGTGATCAAAAATCATCAGCCGCGCAGCTACGCCTTTATGGGCGAGCTGAGCCTCGACGGCCTGATTAAGCCGGTACGCGGCGCCCTGCCCGCAGCCGTAGCGGCCCGCCGGTGGGGCGCCACAGCCCTGATCCTGCCGGCGGATAACGCCCGCGAGGGGGCCATCGCCGGCGACCTGCCGGTCTACGGCCTGTCCGACCTCGGCCAACTGGTCGACTTTCTCAACGGCGAGCGAACCCTGGAGCCCTGTCGCATCGACAGGGACGAACTGTTCCTTCAGTCGTCCCTGCATGAGGTGGATTTCGCCGAAGTCCGTGGCCAGGAGCATGTCAAGCGGGCCCTCGAGGTCGCCGCCAGTGGCGGCCACAACCTTTTGATGGTCGGGCCGCCCGGCAGCGGCAAGACCATGCTCGCCCGGCGCCTGCCGACCATTCTGCCCGCTCTCTGCTTCGACGAAGCGCTGGTCACCACCAAGATCCATTCCATCGTCGGCCTGCTGCCCCGGCAGGACGCCCTGGTCTGCAGCCGGCCCTTTCGCAGCCCTCATCACACCATTTCCGACGCCGGCCTGATCGGTGGTGGCACGGTGCCCAAACCGGGCGAGGTCTCCTTAGCGCATAATGGCGTGCTGTTCCTCGACGAGTTGCCGGAATTCAAGAAAAATGTGCTGGAAATGTTGCGCCAGCCCCTGGAGGACGGCGCGGTCACCATCAGCCGAGCGGCCTCGACCCTGACCTATCCTTCCGATTTCATGCTGGTCGCAGCCATGAACCCTTGCCCCTGCGGTTATCTTGGCGACGCTTTGCACGAATGCAGCTGCACCCCGCTGATGACCCGCCGCTACCGCAACCGCCTGTCCGGTCCGCTGCTCGATCGCATCGACCTGCACATCGAGGTGCCTCGCATCAGCCACAAAGAGCTTTCGGCCACCGGCGAGGCGGAGAGCAGCGGCACCATTCGCGACCGAGTGAAAGGAGCCCGCCAGCGGCAGCAGCAACGCTTTACCGCCAGCTCCACGGTGTGCAACGCGGCCATGACCCCTCGCCAGCTGCGCCGCTTCTGCGCCCTCGACGAGGCTGGCCAGAAGTTGATGGAGACGGTCACCGACCGGCTCGGCTTCTCGGCCCGCACCTACACCCGCATTCTCAAGGTAGCCCGCACCATCGCCGATCTGGCCGGCGAAGAACAGATTCACCAGCCGCACCTGGCCGAGGCCATTCAGTACCGCAGCCTCGACCGGCGGAAGAGCTGAATATTGCTTCTTGAATTTTCAGCCAGGGAATTCTACGCAGCTGGCCAGCTGCGTAGAATTTAGCACTCGCCGATGGTGCGAATTCCGAACTGTGTCAGGGGATCATAGAAGCCGCAGCCAGCCATGTTTGCGGGTGCCCGCTAGTTCGCAGAAATTTCTTTTGCGCGAAAAACATTTATATGCTTGCATTTTGTAACCTGGCCGTGCTAGCTTCGCAGAACTTAAGCAAGTTTGTGTAAATTTTTTGTCGCTCACCGAATTGACAAGGTGTCAGTTCGGATCAAAAACACAGGCCCGTTTGGGCGTGTGTTTTTTCATTTGGACGAGCGGATTTACACAACAAAAAAGTCCCCATAAAGGGGACATGGAGAAAAAAATGGCAGAAGGTACAGTGAAATGGTTTAACGACGCAAAAGGTTTTGGTTTCATCGAGCAGGACAACGGCCCTGACGTATTCGTTCATTTTTCCGAGATCCAGGGCGATGGTTTCAAATCCCTTGCCGAGGGCGACCGTGTAAACTTTGAGGTCACCCAAGGTCAGAAAGGCCCTCAGTCGGCCAATGTACGCAAAATCTAAAGTAAAATTTTGCATATAGCTGCAAAAGAGCCCCGCGATTTCTCGCGGGGCTCTTTTTTCTCCATCAGCCTGCAAGGGGCATTTATGCCAGCCTGCCTGTACAGGCCAAATCTCCAGCGGAAAGGACCAGCCCATGGCTAGAAAGCCGAATTATGGCTATGAAAAACGCCAGAAGGAACTCGCAAAAAAAGCCAAAAAGGAAGAAAAGAAAAAACGCAAACAGGAAGATGAAGCCGCAGATCCTTCGCAACAGATAGACGGCCAACCAACAGCTCCTTAACCCAGCCGCTGCGAGGGCGCAGAGTCTCTGCGCCCGCCTCGAACGTATAGCACCAGGAGATACCGCAACGCGTCGCAGGCCAATGACCACCGTCGCCGGCGCAGGCCGCCTTGCAACATCAACCGCTTCCGTGAAAAGCCACCGCTCCTATCGCCGCCACAGAGTCCAGGCCAGATCATTCTTGTTGGTGCTTTGAGTAAATTTGGCCTTACAGGTCAGACACTGGTAATCCTGCTCCTCGAAGCCCCGCTTGTTGTGCCCCTTGAAAATGCGCAGCCCATCGACCTTGATTAAATATTCATGGGGCTTTCCATTGCGCGATTTTTCTGCTTGTTCTTCACACAGCTTACAAATCTTCATACGTTTTCTTTCCATTCCTCTGCTGGCCACCGCCTCCTTCTAGCTACCGCCCAACGGGCGAGGCTATTGGCAGCGCATGGTTTTTCGGCCGTCCTCAAACAGCACTTCGATCTTTTGTGGCCCGACCACCCGCTGCACCACACCGAGCCCGAACACGGGATGATTTATCAGGGCATTGACCTTGTAGGCCGTGGTCATGGTGTAGTCCGCCGCCTTGGCGGGGTTCATGGTCGGCCGCAAGGCCTGCCATTCCTGGCGCTCGACCTCTTTGGGATCGACCGTTCGACGCACAGCCGGCTTTCTCGCGGCCGTGGGCGGCCGGTATTTGTGCTCGCGACTGCAGACGGTGCACTGCACCTTGCCGGGGCTCTCTTCATCCATGGTGACGATGACGTGAGCGGTATTTTTGCGGCATTTGGTGCAGCGGCCTTCGATGGGGTCACCGACGGAAAGCGTGGCATTTTGCATGACGGTACTTCCTTCCTTGGGGCTGGCCAAGCCATGTCCGATAAACGTCAGGGAGACCGCTGGAATCTACCGAACAGGCTTGACAGTAGACGGGCCGAGAATCCGGCAGGGCCGTCGAATCTCTTCATGCCGGAACGTCATCTCCGCAGGGCATGAAGGGCGATCGAATGGTTAAAGAGAGGATCTGGTGCGGGCGGGCAACAGCTCATCATACACCTTTTTCCCCGTAAAAGACAGCAGACAAACCGCCCAACTGCCAGACTACCGCATGATCAAGGAAATTTGCCTGCGTTATAGCTACAATTTAGACGGTTCCATAATTGATGGCGTCGCAAAAAGTCCGTCCTCCGGCGTTGCAGCGCGTTTTCAGGACTTCGACATACTTATATGTATGCCTTCACCCCTGAAAAACCACTACGCCTTGTAGGCCGAAGTTTTTGCTTAGCCATCTCATGACTTTTTGCGAAAGCATCATAATTAGTCTCTTGTCAGAGATTCCGGATAGCGAGGAGCAAGACTACTATCCCCAAAAACTTCGGCCCTTCGCCTGCCAATCATCCTGAAGGCGGTCGCCTGTTTTGGCGACTTCTCATTGCAATAGGCCTTTATTCAGTCTACACTGGCGCAAATACTATCAGTGATAAAGCGGCGCCATTTTATGGATGAAGTAGAATAAGAAGGAATGTGCTCAATACCACAGAAATCTTTCGGCTTCAGAATTTCGTTGACCGATGAGAGCAACTGAGTAAGAAACGAAACCTGACAAGGAGGCCTGCAGAATGCATCCGTCAAATCGGCTCAACATGCCTTGGATTACCTTAGTACTCGTGCTGTTGCTCAGCGCCTGCGGCGGTCGCCCCCCGGCCCTCTCTAAGGCGGTGGAAAACAAGGATCCCGTCGAACAGCTGGTCAGCCTGGAAAGCGACCTGGATGCTGCCCGTCAGGAAAACCTGGATATTCTGTCGCCCCGCTACTTCGCCAAGGCGGAGCGCCTTTATCTGGAAGCACAAGGCATGCTGGAGCGGGAGACCGATCTCTCGGAGATCCTGCTCAAGATCACCGCCGGCCGAGTCGAGTTGCAACGATCTGAGCAGACGGCCCAGATCGCCCGCACCGTACTGGCTGATGTGATCAAGGTTCGTGAGTTGGCCTTGGCCGCCGGCGCCGCCGACCTCGGGGCTGAATATACCGCAACAGAGGAGCGTTTTTTACGCCTGACCCGCGCCATTGAAGACAACGATCTCGACTCTGCCCAGAAGGACAAGGCTAAGGTGTTCGACGCCTTCGATCAGCTGGAGCTGCGCGCCATCAAGGAACGTAATCTCGGCGAAGCCCACCGGTTGTTGGACCAGGCGACCGCCAACCGTGCGGCCCGACAGGCTCCCCTGTCCCTGGCCGAGGCGCAGCAGAAGCTGGACGAAGCGGATGCCTTCGTCACCGACCGCCGCTACCAGCGGGATGAAATTCGCCAGAAAGCCGCCGAAGCCCTCTTTTATGCTCGCCGCCTGGAGCAGATCATGTTGCAGAGCGAGCGACTGCAAACCCTGCCAGCGGAGCAGACCGCCCTTTATATCGAAGGGTTGCTGCACCAGACGGCCGAACAGCTGAGCCTGCCCGACCATCGGGACCGGGTGTTTGAGGGCCAGATGGAAGGGATTCTGACATCCATCGCCAGTAGCCAGCAGCAGCGCCAAGACCAGCAGGATGAAATCGCCGCACTGGAAGCGACCATCGATCAGCTGCGCGTGCAGATCGCCTCTCTCGAAGGATCTACCCGCGAAGAGCGGGCCGCCCGCCAGCAGCTTGCAGAAGAACGTCGCTTTCAGAAGCTGTTCAGCCAGGTCCAGGGGGTCTTTGGCCCCGGCGAGGCCGAGGTTTACAAGCAGGGAGATCGGCTCATTATCCGTCTTAAGACCATGAGCTTTTCCGTCGGCCAGGCGGTTATCGTAGCGGATAATTACCCGCTGCTGAGTAAGGTGCAACGGGCCATCGCCCTGTTCGGCCAACCGCTGGCGGTCATCGAAGGCCATACGGACAGCACCGGCTCGGCAGCCGCCAACCTGGGGCTGTCACAAAAGAGGGCCGAGGCGGTGCGAGCCTATCTGATTGCCAACGGTACCCTGCCGAAGGAAAAGATCGAGGCGACCGGTTTCGGCTCCGAGCGCCCCCTGGCCTCGGACCAGACCGCCGAAGGGCGCGCCATCAACCGGCGCATCGACATCGTGCTGATTCCGGCCCAGCCGTAACCGGCGGCCGGCCTTCTCTGCGCATCGACCGTCGGCGCAGTAAAGACATTTCGCCATGCATCTGCCAGCCATCATCAGCGCCCTGGCGGTCATCTATTGCGGCGCCCTGGTAGGCGGGCGCCTGGCCGGCCTGTTTCACGTTCCGCGGGTAACCGGCTATCTGCTCACCGGGCTGCTGGCCGGACCCTCTTTTGCCCACGTGTGCGGATTGCCGCAACTCATCACCCCGGCAGCCCTGGACGAGCTGCGTCTCGTCTCCGACGTGGCCCTTGGCCTGATTCTGCTCAATATCGGCGGCCAGTGCCGTGCCGAGCACCTCAAGCGCTGGAAACAGCGTATCGTCTGGTTCGCCTGCGGCGAGATCGGCCTGACCTTCGCCCTGGTGACCGCCAGCGTGGCTTTCCTCAACCTGGCAGTACTGCAGACAGTGCTGCCCGGACTCTCCCTGTGGCAGACCTCCCTGGCCTTTGCCCTGCTACTGGGGGTGATCGCCATCGCCACCGCCCCGGCCGCCACCCTGATGGTGGTTCGCGAATACGAGGCCGACGGTCCGGTGACCCACACCACCCTGACCTTGGTGGGACTCAACAACATCGTCTCGCTCCTGGCCTTTATCGCCGTGGGCCACTGGCTGCTGCGGCCGACCGAGGGGGCCGGGGTGATGCTGTGGCAGATGTTCGGCCCGCTGCTGATCGGCAGCCTGATCGGCTTTGTCGTTTCGGTCTGGGCGCAGCGCCTCGAAGCCGCCAACGAGCAGAAGCTGCTGCTAATCGGAGCGGTCTTCGCCGTCACTGGCATGGGCCGCTGGCTGGGAATCAGTCCGCTGCTCGCCACTTTGGCGCTCGGCCTGGTCCTGGCCAACAGCTCGCCGCGCTGGCATCGGCTGGTCGAGGCCCTGCGCCAGATCGACTACCCCCTGTACGTAGCTTTTTTCGTCATTGCGGGCGCCAACCTGCACCTCGAAACCCTCCGCCACATCGGCCTGCTCGGCATCGGCTACGTTGTCGCCCGTACCCTCGGCAAGCTGCTCGGCGCCCGTCTCGGTGCCCGCCTCGGCGGCTTCAGCAGCAACCGCGGCGTCTGTACCGGCTTTTCCCTGCTGGCCCAGGCCGGGGTCGCCATCGGCCTTGCCGGCACCCTGGCCAGGCAGTGGCCGGCCGGCGGCCACCTGTTGGAAACTGTGGTCCTCGGCTCGGTGGTGTTGTTCGAGCTGGTCGGCCCTCTGGCGATTCGCCACGGCCTGGTCCGGGCCGGTGAAGTACCGATCCTCTCCCTGCTCGAAAAGCGGGCGCCGCAGGGCACCATCGAGGGGCTGCACAACGTGGTGCAGCATTTCCGCTCCTCTCTCGGCATTCCGGCCGGCCATCGGTTGCGCGACCCCGGCGACATTCTGGTCAAGCACATCATGCGCCGCAACGTCGAAACCATCCTCAACAGCACCCCGTTCAACGAACTGCTGCACCTCATCGCCCACAGCCGCTACGACCGCTTTCCGGTGGTCGACGCCGACGGTCATTTTGTCGGCATGATCAATTACACCGAAATCCGCAACCTGCTGTTCGAACCGGCCCTGACCAAACTGGTGGTGGCCAGCGACCTGGCCAGCGAAGGGCATATCGCCATGCATCCGGACCAGTCCCTGCGCGACGCCTTGGCGGTGCTGCAGCAGTACCGCTACATCAGCTACTTCCCGGTGATCGATCCCGAGCAGCCCGATCGCCTGCTGGGCATCCTCAGCCAAAACGATCTGCTGGCCGCCTTTCGGCGGAACCAGAACGATTAGGCAAGGACCGCTCTTTGCCGGGGCCTTGCCCCCGCTACAAAAAATAGCCAGCCGCAGCAAAAAGGTGTTGCCAGACCATTTGCACCTGCGGTAGTTACACCGTATACAGCAGAGCCTCAGAACCATTCCCATACAGGCCCAGCGCCCACCGGTTTCAATACCTCCCGGCTTATGGCGAGACGAGTCGGGGGGGATTCCTCCTGAAGCGTTTATTCGTCCTCCCTCTTTCACCCCACACACAA
>JAUWLU010000058.1 GCA_030613545.1 Desulfuromonadales bacterium | reverse complement strand
CACTTGGCGCTGATGTGGGGAATTTTCAGTTCCAGGGCTGGGCAAATGGGGCCAAAGGTTTCCCTTAGATAGTAGATGTCCCGCTGGGCATTGCGAGCGGTCTTGACGGTGTACAGGTAGTCACAATAGGCGCTGACTGCCTTGGGGATGGGTGGCTTGGTGGGAAGGGGAATGTCGGTGCCACGAACCAGGGCCGATTCGATCTGGCGAATTTTTTCTTTCGCGATTTGCAGCGAGTCGGTATTAAGACAAACCCGCTTTTGCTTGGTGCCGATGTAGTACTGGGCGTAGTAGGTCTTTCCGCGTTTCTTGAGACTTGCCATGCTTACCCTCCATAACTGGTTGGGCAAGCCCCTTTTCTATCTGCCAGGGTACTATTTAGGGTACAGGCAAAAATAAAAAGGGACCTGCATTTCTGCAAGTCCCTGATTTCTTTTTGTAGCGGGGGCAGGATTTGAACCTGCGACCTTCGGGTTATGAGCCCGACGAGCTACCGAACTGCTCCACCCCGCGACATCGAAGAATGGCAGATTACCTCCTGCCGAATGGATTGTCAAGACTATTTACTGATCAGCGCCGTTTTACCAGTGGCGCAGAAGAAATCCGATCGGCCTTGAGTGACCGAACAGCCTGGTCGGCATCCGCCTTGCTGCCAAAAGGACCGGCATAGACCCGGTACCAAACTCCCTTGGCACCGAGATCAGCAGCCTCGACAAAAGCCGTATAGCCCTTCTTTCTCATGCGATCGCGCAGCCCATCAGCGCCCTGGCGCTGCTTGACCGCAGCAACCTGAACGAGATAACTGCCGCTGGCGACGGCAGCGGGCTTACTGACCACCGGTTTCGGGGCAACGGGCAATACCGGCACAGCAATTGGCTTTGGCGTCGCCACGGTCTTAACCGGCTCCACAGTCTTAACCGGCTCCGTGGTCTTAATCGGCGGCTTGCTGATCGGCTCCGGTGCGGGTTCGGTCTTGGTCGGTTCCGGCGGCAAATTGATTCCGCTGCCGAGGGCGTTTTGCTGACCTTCAGCAAGGGTGTCATAAAAGGTCAACTGCGGGCTTTGCGCTTCTTCTGCCGTTGCCGGTTTTTCAGGCCTGTCCGCCGTCTTCGATTCTGCAGCCTCATCCTGTGTGGCTGCCAGCGGTTTCTGCATCGGCAGATGTTCTTCGCCCACCAGGCTCTGTTCGCCGCTTCTGCCCACCATCACGCCGAGAAAAAAGCAGATCAGACCGACAACCAATAGCATGGACACCATAAACAGCGTCTGCTTTTTTTCCATACGCCGCTGTGAGCGGGACACCACCTGTTGAGTCATTGCAGAACCTCCTGTCTACATTCTTTCCGGTGCGGAAACCCCAAGGAGCAAGAGGGCATTTTCGAGAACGATCCGTACCCCGTTGATCAGGTAAAGCCGGGCACGGCTGGTTTCAATATCGTCCGTAAGGACCCGCCCCTTGTTGTAATAGGAATGGAAGCGGGCGGCAAGATCCTGCAGGTAAAAGACAATACGGTGTGGTTCGAAATGTTGTGCGGCGCCTTCGACAACCTCCCCATAACGGGATAGCTGTTTGACCAGGGCAAGTTCGTCTTCCAGGGTCAGCTGATTGAAGTCGACCTCGCCGGCAGCGGGCAGGGCTATCCCAGCTTCGACGGCATTACGATTGATGCTACAGACTCTTGCATGGGCATACTGGACATAGTATACCGGATTTTCGTTGCTCTGTTTCTTGGCCAGTTCGAGGTCGAAGTCGAGCTGGCTGTCGGAACGGCGGGACAAAAAGAAAAACCGGCAGGCATCCTTGCCGACTTCATCGATAACCTGGCGCAGGGTAACGAATTCCCCGGACCGGGTACTCATCGCCACCTGCTTGCCATCCCGCAACAGGTTGACCAGCTGAACCAGGATGCACTGCAGATCGTCGGCATCCCGTCCCAGGCCGGCCAGAACTGCCTTCATGCGCGGCACATAGCCATGATGATCGGCGCCCCAGACATCGATCACCAGATCGAAACCGCGCTCGTACTTTTCCTTATGATAGGCGACATCCGAGGCAAAATAGGTGGTGACACCATTGGAGCGGACCAGGACCCGGTCCTTGTCGTCGCCGAAATCGGTGGTTTTGAACCAGAGAGCACCGTCCAGTTCGTAGGTCAGTCCGCGCTCCCTGAGCAGAGCGATGCCGCGCTCGACTTCACCACGGTCATAAAGGCTCTGCTCGCTGTACCAGTTATCGAAGTAAACTCCAAAATCCTCTAAATCCTGATCGATGCCGTCGCGAATTCGTCCACCGCCATAAGCGCCGATCTGCTCAATGGCCTCGTCTTCGGTCAGTTCGAGCAAGGCCCGGCCTTTGCTCTCCAGCACCTCTTGGGCCAGTTCACGAATATAATCGCCCTGATAGCAATCGTCAGGAAACTCAACGGCTTCGCCGAGCAATTCGCGGTAACGCAGCAACAGGGAGCGACCGAGGGTCTGCATCTGGTTGCCGGCATCGTTGAGATAATATTCGCGCTGCACCTGGTAGCCGACTGCCGCCAGGACCGCCGCCACGGCGTCGCCGGTGGCGGCGCCGCGTCCGTGGCCGATATGCAGCGGACCGGTGGGATTGGCGCTGACAAATTCTACCTGGACCTTTTTTCCCTTACCGAAATTGCTGCGACCATAATCGGCACCACGGCGCAGCACCTCATCGAGAATTTCAAACCAGTGACCGGAGGCGAGAAAAAAGTTGATGAATCCCGGACCGGCGATCTCCACCCGCCCCCACTCGGCGGCGCTTTCTTCGAGAACGGCTACAAGTGCTTCGGCCACTTTGCGCGGAGCCATTCGTTCCGCTCGCGCCAACACCATAGCGAGGTTGGTGGAAAAATCACCGTGCTCGGCACGAGCCGGCACCTCAAGAGCAATCTCAGGCAGTTGTGCCGATTTCAGGGTGCCTCGCTCGTAACAAATCTGCAGAGCGTTGCATATATGTTGTTTCAAACGTTGATTCATGGACACATCTTTCTGTTCTGGAAATACCCGTCGCCGGGTCGACAAAGGTGGCCGGAGCCTGCAGGAAGATAAAGCAGTATATGTTAGCCTCAGGGTGTTGCAACTGTCAAGAACCGCTGCAGAAAGACACAAAAAAGCCCCGGCAGTTGCCGGGGCCGAAAATCCTGCAAAAACTCCCTATCGAGAAGCCGGTGGCTCGGTATCAGCTGCACCTTTGTCGCTGCCTTGGGCAAACTGGTAGACCAGTTCATCCTCTTTGACCATGCCCAACTCCCGGCGGGCAATGGCCTCAATATACTTGCGATCCGAGCGCAACGCCTCGATTTCTTGCTTAAGTTGCCGAATAACCGCTTCCTGCTGCTGCACTTCGGCTTCCAGGGCGGCATGATGGCGACTGGCCTGCAAGGTCCGTAAAATCCCCCTTTGACCGAACAGGGCAAAACCGAGAATGATCAATATCAGCAGAACGGGTATCAGCGGCAGCCGAAACCCTGTGCCCGGTTGCCCGTTTTTTTGCTCATCGGTCATCTGCAAAGCCCTCAATAAACCGCTGGTCGAATCTGCGGGCATGGTAGCATCGCAGGACTATAGCAGAAAAGCATAAACTGTTATTGCAGAACGATTCGATCGCTGATTTTCTGTAGCGTGCTTTGACCGATGCCTTTTACCTTAAGCAAATCTTCCGCAGCGGCAAAGGGGCCTTTGGCCGTGCGATAGTCGATAATCCGTTGGGCGGTCACCCGGCCAATACCGGGCAGGCTCTGTAGTTCTTTGGCCGAGGCGGCGTTGACATTGACCGTAGCTGCGGCCGCCTTGGCGGTTGCGGCTTGGGCCGGAGCGGCGTTGGCGCCAGACATCCAAGGAGCAGCAAACAACAAGCTAAGCATAATTGCCAGACAACTGAACAGCTTCTTCATGTGACCTCCGGTTTTCGTTAGTCAAGCGTTGATAGACACGCTAACCCTGCGACAACCAACTCCAAGCAAGATTGGCAGCCATGAATGTTTATCAGCACTAACTAACATGAACACATGTTGAGGTCAATATATTTTTGGTTTTCCTAATAAGGACGACCAGCGCGCCTTGCTTCCAGGGCGAATTTATGAGACGACGGTTGCCAAGGGAAAGACCATCGTCATCGAAGGATTGATGCTTTCGCAAAAAGGCATGAGATGGCTAAGCAAAAATTTCGACCTACAAGGCGTAGTGGTTTTTCAGGGGTGAAGGCATACATATAGTATGTCGAAGTCCTGAAAAAGCGCTGCAACGCTGTAGGGCGGACTTTTTGCGACGCCATCAAGGATTTGTGAATATATTTCAGAGGGGTTGACGATGGCTGCCGGGATGAGCAGTGCGACCTAGACCGGCCAGAGCGAAATTAACCGTCACTTCCTGGTCACCATCTCGATTGCGATAGGTCAAATAAAAGCTCCAGCATGGGGCTCGGTACTCGAGGCTGACCAGGTTTTCGAGATTGACTCCACCCTGCAACGAATGGCGATTTTCGTAGCTGAGGTAGAGGGGCTTGAGGAGGGCCAGGTCGAGTTTGGCGGCAAGATATTCCAGAGCGTCCTTGTTGTAACGGTAACGCAAAGAGAGGGCATTGCCCTGCTGGTCTTCAAGGCCGGTATCGACGTGAAAGGTCAGAAAATTATCAGGGCCGCTGGTATCGTAGCGACTGTCGATGTCGATATAGTTCCAACGGGCCGGCCGCAGAATGAGTTCGACCCGCAGATCGGAAAAGGACCGATCCTGCCCTTGCGGGGCCAGAGGATGCCGCGCTGATTCCTCGACATCGAATTCCTGAGCCAGGCGCAGATAGAGAAATTCGCGGTAATCGACCTGGCCGGTCGCCGCTTCACTGCGGGCGACCAGTCGGTTAACCAGGCCGTAACTGATGGTGTTGCGGCCGGAAAGGTAATCCTCGACCTCGAACTGGGGTAGATCGGACTGATCCTCGAAGGGGCGGTACCGGTAGAGGACTTCCGGCTGCAGCACATGCTGAACCTTATCCACGGTCTTTCCGCCGACGGCATACACACGCGCCAAACGGGAGCTGAGCCGGGTTGAAAAGTCGAACAGGCCATCACGCTCCCCACCTTGGGTACTGGTATAGAGACGCTCGCGGTAGCCGAGTTCGGAAGTCACCACTACCCCACCGAGGCGAAAAACACCGGTCAGGGCCGGCCGCAGTTTCAATCGGGCGCCTTTGAGGCCCTCCTTGCGCCAAAAATGAACGGCACTGGTATCGAGGTCGAAATAAAAGGGGCTGTCCCATAAACGGCGTTTAAGCAGGGCGAACCGGAGTTCCGGCAGGCGCTGCAGGGTTTCATCGTTGCTCTTTTCAAGGTCTTTGGTGTATTTGACCTGGCCGGCCAGGTTGTTTTTTGCCCAGTGTCGGCTGGCCGCAATCACCGATGTGGTCTTGTCCTTATTGTACTCACCAGCCGCTTCACCAAAGTCGGCAAAGAAGTCACGATTGCTGATAAAGTCGACATCCGCCGTCAAACGGACCTGACCCGGCAGGGTGCCACGATGTCGCCAGTCAAAGGCGAACCGATCGTCGTAGCCGCTGAAACCGTTGACATGGTAGCCCTTCAAGGCCCCTTTGTTGTCGTGACCGAAAAAATAGCGGTACTCCAGGCCCTTGCCCAGACCGAGCCGGGATAGATAATCGAGGTAAAGGGTGGCATCCTGGTTGCGGGCGATCACCTGGTAATAACTCATAAAGAGTTGCGTGCCGCGCTTGTCGGAGTAGCCGACGCTGGGCGTCAGCAAGCCCGACTGCCGTTCGGTCTTGACCGGATAACCGAAGAACGGCAGGTAAAGAACCGGCACGTCGTAGATATAGAATTTGACGTGTTTGGCCCAAGCATACCCTTCCAGAGTGACGTCGAGTTCACGGGCGGTAAACTTCCAGGACGGAACCGGGCCATCGCAACTGGTAAAGGTGCCGTTCTCAACGCGATAGCTGCGCTCGCCCGTCTTTGCAATGGTACTGCCGAAAACGTGAAACTTCGGCTCACGAACGAGAATTCGCCCATTGACGATCTGACCGAGGCCGCTGGCGAGGTTGAGGAACATTTCGTCACCGAACAGCTCGACATCGGGGTCGATGAAATGCACATTGCCAAAGGCTTCGGCCTCGCTGGTTTCGTTCTTCCAGCGCAACCGATCGGCCCGTAGTTCCTTCTCCCCTTGCCGCAGCACAACTTCTCGCTCCGCCAGATAGGTGCCGGAAGCCTGATCAAAAACCAGCTCCGCCGCTTCAAGCTGCACCGGTTCCTGCGAACTCCCCCTTTCGGGTTTGGCCCCGAAGGCCAGTTGCACCGAACAGACCAATAGACAGCCTGCGAGCGTGAGACGCCGCCATATTGCTCTTTGCTTCACCTTTAAGCCCCCTCCTGATCCATCAAATAGTCACGGGCGGCAGCTACCAGAAACAGGGAGCCGGCCACCAGAATAATTTCTCCCTGCTGACGGTCGGCCAAGGCCGCAGCCAAAGCGGACGCCGAATCATCGAAACAACAAGCCGCTAGCCCGTCATCGGCAGCCAAGCGGGCGATGCTCTCCGCGGGTACGGCATCCTCGACGGGCGGCACGGTACAATAAAGGCTGTCGACCAGCGGCAGCAGGGGCCGCAGGATATTTGCGATATCCTTGCTCGCCTTGGCGCCCACCACCCAGCGAATACCGGCCACCGACAGGGAAGCAAGATAGGCGGCCAACACCTCGGCTCCCCCTTCGTTGTGGGCGCCGTCGAGCAGTACCGTCCGTTCCTCCCGCCACCATTCGAGTCGCCCGGGCCAGCGCGCTGCGGCCACGCCATCCTGCAGGGCGACCGTGGGCAAATCCAGTCCCTGGCGCCGCAAGATTTCGGCAGTCGCCAGAGCCACCCCCAGGTTGTGGTGCTGATGAACCCCGTGCAGACCGCTTTGCAGCCCGGCCAAGGACAGCTCGAGGCCCTGGAAATCAAAACCGTTTTCTACGGTCCGCACGGAAAAATCACGACCATAACGATAAACGGGCGCCTGCAGATCTTTAGCCCTGTCGCTGAGCACCTGTAGGGCGGCGGGCTGCTGCTGGCCGAGCACCAGCGGTACCTGCGGCTTGATAATGCCGGCCTTTTCGGTGGCGATGGCGGCCAGGTCGGCACCGAGATGTTCGCTATGATCCAGACATATCGGGGTGATGACCGTTACCTGAGGCTGTACCGCATTGGTTGCATCGAGTCGACCGCCCATGCCGACCTCGAGAATCGCCACTTCAACCTCTTGCCGCTGAAAATGGAGCAGCGCCATGGCGGTGGTAAATTCAAAAAAGGTAAGCGGAATGCCGTCGCTGGCCGCTCGAACCGACTCGATCAAGGCCACCGCCTCTGTTTCGCTGATGGCCTGCCCGTCGATTCGAATGCGCTCGGTGAAGGAATGCAGATGAGGGGAGCTGTACAGGCCGGTTCGCCGACCGGCCTGAAGCAGGATGGAAGCGAGCCCGGCGCAAACCGAGCCCTTACCGTTGCTGCCGGCGACGTGGACGATAGGGTAAGCCCGTTCGGGCTGGTGCAGGCGGCGCAGGATTCGATGAATATTGTCCAGGCCTAGCTTGATACCAAACCGCTGGAGCCCGTAGAGATAGTCGAGGCTCTCCCGGTAGTCCATGGCTCAGCTCTTGGTGAAGATGTGCAGGATCTGAGCCAGACGCTGCTTCATTTCCGGCCGGCGCACGATCATGTCGACCATGCCGTGCTCGAGCAGATATTCGGAACGTTGAAAGCCGTCCGGCAGCTTCTGGCGAATGGTCTGTTCGATAACCCGCGGACCGGCAAAGCCGATCAGGGCCCGGGGCTCGGCCATGTTGATGTCGCCGAGCATGGCGAAGCTGGCGGTCACCCCGCCGGTGGTCGGGTCGGTCAATACCGAAACGAAAGGCAATCCCGCCTCCTTGAGACGAGCCAGAGCGGCGCTGGTTTTGGCCATCTGCATCAAGGACAGGATGCTCTCCTGCATGCGGGCGCCACCGGAAGAGGAGAAGACGATGCAGGGCCAACGCTCTGCCAGAGCCCGCTCGATAGCCCGAGTAACCTTTTCTCCCACCACCGAGCCCATGCTGCCGCCCATAAAGGCAAAATCAAAGACCGCCACCACCACCGGCAGCTCCTCGATGGTGCCGGTGCCGGAAATCAGGGCCGAATTACTGCCACACTTTTTGTTTGAAGCCTTGAGGCGATCCCGGTAGCGCTTACCGTCCTTGAAGTCGAGAAAATCGACGGATTTCATGCCCGCATCCATCTCGGCAAAGGAGCCTTCATCGAGAATCAGAGCGATGCGCTCCCGAGCGGAAATGCGAAAATGATAATCGCACTTGGGACAGACATTGAGGTTGCGCTCGATTTCCTTGGCGTAGATGATTTCCTGACAATTAGGGCACTTTTTCCACACCCCTTCAGGCATTTTGCGCTTTTTGGTTTCGATCGGCACTATCGGTGCCTTGGATTTTCTAAACCAAGCCATCTCTTTTCCTTATGTAAAGCAGACTTCCAGCAACGCTACCGCAAGCCTTCCTTCAGCGAGCGAACAAAGGCCCCGACCCGGGCCGCCAATTCAGGCGATGCACCGTAGGCGGCCACCACCTTGACCAGGGCGCTGCCGACCACCACCGCATCGGCAAAGCGACCGACCGCCGCCGCATCGGCCGGCGAGGCGATGCCAAAACCGACCGCCACCGGTACCGGGCTGAGCTGCTGCAGGTCGCTGACCTGCTGCTCAATGGCAGCGACATCGATCTGACTGGCGCCGGTCACACCGGTCATGGACACGAAGTAGACAAACCCCTCGGCATCGGCCACCAGGCGCTGCATACGCTGCGGCGGAGTGGTGGGAGCCAGCAACTGGATGAGGCTGATGCCGGCCTGCTGCAGATAGCTGCGAACCTCGCCGGCCTCCTCCGCCGGCAGATCGACCAGTAGCACACCGTCGACCCCGGCCGCCGCGGCATCGGCAGCAAAGCGCTCAGGGCCATAACTGAACAATGGGTTGTAGTAGCCCATCAGCACCAGCGGAACGTTGGTGTGTTCCCTGACCCGCGCCACCATTTCCAGCACCTTGGCCAGAGTGGTCCCGCCCTCCAGAGCCCGCTCGGAAGCAGCCTGAATGGTCGGGCCGTCGGCCATGGGATCGGAAAAGGGAAAGCCGAGCTCGATCAGATCGGCTCCGTTTTCCACCAGGGTATGAATAAGCTCTTCGGTGGTAGTAAGATCGGGGTCGCCGGCGGTGATAAATGGAATCAAAGCCGTTTCACCACGCTGTTTCAGACGTTCGAAGGTCGCTTGAATGCGTCCCATGTTCCTCCCTCAATTACACAATTCCAGGAAGGTGTCGGACTTACCATGAACCGACTGCAAAATCGTCTGATCGGCCCATATTCCCGACAATTTTCGCCAAATAGCCCTGCTATTCGCTCTCAAATTCTCGAAAATCTGTTCTCGAACAGCCAATTTTTCGTTTTGGTCCGTCAAGCCCGACAACCTCCTAGATCCTGATATTAGCCGCAAGCGAATGATGAAAGGGCTGGTTTGAGCAAAAACCATAAAATTGATACGTATCAATATCTCTCGGCGCAGGGTGGGATAGGCTGACCTCAACAATGAGGCAACAGCAACCAAATCGCTATATATTTATCCCTCAGTAAAGGAGAGCACCATGTTCTGTCATCAATGCGAACAAGCAGCCAACGGCACCGGGTGCAACAAGGTAGGAGTGTGCGGTAAACAACCCGAAGTAGCAGCGCTGCAGGACAATCTTCTGCACGGTCTGCAGGGACTCGGGTTTTTTGCCAGTAAGGCCCGCAAGCTCGGCGCTACCGATCCGGCTTTCGACGCGTTTTTCATCGAGGGCCTGTTTGCCACGATGACCAACGTCGATTTCGACGCCGCCCGCCTGAAAAAGATTATCGCCCAATGCGCCGAGCATAAGATCAAGGCCCAGGACCTTTACGAAGGCGCTTTCCGCAAAGCCAATGGCATCAAGGCGCGCACCTTTGAAAAAGGCGCCCCGGCCTGGACTCCGGCTGCCGACCTGGTAGCTCAGGGCGAGCAGGTCGGCATCGAAAAGCTGCACAGCGATGCCGACGTCCGCTCGGTGGTGGAAATTCTTATTTACGGCCTCAAGGGCATGGCCGCTTACGCCGATCACGCCCGCATCCTCGGCAAGACCGATCCCGAAGTGACCGCCTTTATCGAAGAAGCCCTTTTCGCTACCTGCGATCCCGATCTCGGCCTGATGGATTTCGTTAACCTGGCCATGGAGTGCGGCAAGCACAACCTGACCGTCATGGGCCTGCTCAACGAAGGTCATGTAGACAACTACGGCCATCCGGTGCCAACCCCGGTCAACACCGGCACCAAGGCCGGCAAGGGTATTCTGGTCTCGGGTCACGACCTGAAGATGCTCGAAGAACTGCTCAAGCAGCCCGAAGGCAAGGGCATCCACGTCTACACCCCTGGCGAGATGCTGCCCGCCCACGGCTATCCGGGGCTGAAGAAGTACGCCCACCTGGCCGGCAACTTCGGCGGCGCCTGGCAGGATCAGGCCAAGGAGCTACCCCAGTTCCCTGGGGCCATCATCTTCAACACCAACTGCATTCAGAAACCGGCCGAATCGTACAAGGACCGCCTTTTCACCTGGGGCTGCACCGCCTGGCCCGACGTGACCCACATCGACGGCTTCGACTTCAGCGCGGTCATCGACAAGGCCCTGGCCAGCCCTGATCTGGCCGAAGCGCCGGGCAAGGAGATCCTGGTCGGCTTCGGTCACAACGCGGTGCTCGGCGTGGCCGACAAAATCATCGAGGCCGTCAAGGGCGGCGCGATCAAGCACTTTTTCCTCATCGGCGGCTGCGACGGCGCCAAATCTGGCCGCAACTACTACACCGAATTCGCCGAGAAGGTGCCTAAGGACTGCGTGATTCTGACCCTGGCATGCGGCAAGTACCGCTTCAACAAGCTCGACTTCGGCGACATCGGCGGCATTCCGCGACTGCTCGACATCGGCCAGTGCAACGACGCCTACAGCGCTATTCAGATCGCCGTGGCCCTGGCTGAAGCCTTCGACTGCGGGGTCAACGATCTGCCGCTGAGCATGATCCTGTCCTGGTACGAGCAAAAGGCGGTGGTTATCCTGCTGACCCTGTTCCCTCTCGGCATTCAGAACATCAAACTCGGACCCAGTCTGCCGGCCTTCGTCACCCCCAACGTCCTCAACTTCCTGGTGGAGAACTTCAACATCGCGCCCATCACCACCCCGGACGAGGACCTCAAGGCAATTCTCGGCTGATCGACAGCAACAACAGCACGACCTCCTATGGGGCGGCGAACTCCCCCTTCGTCGCCCACTTTTTCAGGGAGCGAGAGCTGTTTAAGGAAATAGTTTAAGCAAAACCGAAAGGCAGGAATGCACCACGAAGAGCACGAAGGTCACGGAGAAAGGCAGAGGCGTTGAAAACAGATAAATTGTTTCCTTCGTGCTCTTCGTGTCCTTCGTGGTAAAAAAAATCAGGAACATTAAGTATAGGGAGTGCCCTTATGAAAATGACTCAACTCAAAGACGGCGAACTGATCCCCATCAACATCGCCGCTCATAAGCTCTTCGCCTCGGAGCGCAATGAGCTGATCCATCTCTGCTTCAAGCCCGGCGAGGTGCTGGAAAAACACAAAAACCCCTTCGATGTCATATTCTACGTGCTTGAAGGGACCGGCACCCTGGAGGTGGACGATCAGTCCTTCAGCGTCGGCGCCGATACGGTGATCGAGGTTTCGGCGCCGGAACTGCGCGGTTGGACCAATACTGGGACGAGCGATCTGCGGATACTGGTGATCAAGGTGCTGTAAGGTCAGAACAATACATAAAGAAAAATGGACGCTTGTCTTTGCGACTGGCGTCCTTTTTACATTGAATGTTCAAACCGCGGAGGTCTGACCCCGGGGCCCTGTTGTGAATAACGCGGGCTAGCAGGTCAGATGCAACGCGGCGACGACCTGCGTCTTCTCATCCTGCAAGCTGTTGAATTGTTCCACCGCCTCACCCGTTGGGGCGGCTCGCACCTCGATTCCCGCTGCCCGAAGGGTTTCCAGCGTAGCCGGTGGCACCACCATGCACCCCGAGTAGCCGGTACCGATCACCAGCACCGCCGGCGGCGCCGCGAGCACGTCGGGCAGATCCCCGGGCTCGAGGAGGTGCCCTTCCTTGCGCCACCACGCGGCATTGATCCTGTCGGGATAGATGATGAGATCGGAGGTATATTCCTTTCCGTCCACCCGGATGCGTCCGAAGGAATAGTACTCGATGGTCATGACCAGCCTCCTTCCCGTTGCGGGCCATCTCTGGCCTTCGGGGTCTTTGTGGTCCAATTTACGGTTTTCCAGCTAGGGGAGGGCGGGGGAAGTCTGCCAGCCTCCTTGTCATCCCCACCACTCCCGCCGCCACCCTGGCGAGTGCTTCGTAGTTGACCTGGTCCGGGGTGTCCTTACGGGAATGGTAGTGGCGATAGCGAAACAGAGCGGTGTCGGTGATCATGATCGCCGGATAGCCGCTACGCCAGAAGGACCAGTGATCGGACCAGTCGACACCGATCAGCCATTTGGGGGCCACCAGCCCTTCGGCAGGGAAGGTGCTGCTGGCGCGAAAGGCCTTCAGCGCCTGTTGCAGGAGAGCACGGGAGCGGAAGTTGGCGACGAAGGCGATGAAGTTGGCGCGGGTCGGATAGAAGAAGCGCAGCAAGGGGAAGGGAAACATCTGGCTGCCCTCCTCCTCGCTGTAGTAGCCGATCGTCTCCAGGCTGACCATGGCGACAATCTTTTCGCCCCTCTGTTTTGCCTGCCGGGCGTAGATCCGGCTGCCCATGTCGCTGGTCTTGAAGAAAGGCGGCTCCTCGTTGACGAAGGCTACCAGACGCAGGGTGCGCCTGGGCCGCTCGCCGGACAGGACACGCGCCAGCTCAAGCAGCGCTGCCACCCCGGTGGCGTTGTCATTGGCTCCCGGCGAGCCGATCACCGAGTCGTAGTGGGCGCCGATCACCACGATCTCCTCGGGCCGTTCATGGCCTTCAATCTGGGCTACGATGTTGCGCACCCGGTGCCCCTGAAGTATGTAAGCCTGGCCCTTCACGGCCCAGCCCGCGGCGGTCAGCTGGGCCTCGATGTAGCGCGCTGCCTGCTCCAGGCGCTGGGGGTGCCACATGTTGCGCTCGCCGATTCGCCCGGCGAGCATCTGCACGTGCGACTCCAGGCGAGCGGCCAGCTCCTGTTGTCCGGAGTCCGCCACGGGCAGGCCGGCGGCGGGCTGCGCCCGGTAACGCTTCGAGTACCAAGCGGCACCCAGGAGCAAGGCGATGAGCAGCAGCACGATGAGGATGATCATGGTAGCTATCGTTCTTAAAAGCATGGTCCTTTTATTTTAGCCCGAAACACGATGGAATGCCGGGGACACCATGCTTGATTCCACTGCGCTTCGGCTGCGTCACAGAGGAGGATCTTTAAACAGCCTTTACCGATCACTTATTACTCATCACGGATTACGGCCTGTAAAGGTTGACAAACTCCTGACCTATGCCTACATTTGGCTCTACTTTCCGAAAAAACTCATGATCCAAGGAGGACAGACCAAACATGGCCGAGCACAGCCAGCCCGAAAAGGGCAATATCTCCATCCATACCGAGAACATCTTTCCTATCATCAAAAAATGGCTCTACAGCGAAAAGGAGATCTTCCTGCGGGAACTGGTCTCCAACTCCGTCGACGCCATTACCAAATTGCAGCACGTCAACCTGGTTGAGGGCTTGCAGCTCGCTGAGGACTACGCGGTCGACATCAGCATCGACCAG
>JAUWLU010000351.1 GCA_030613545.1 Desulfuromonadales bacterium | reverse complement strand
TTAAAGCAGAATTCAGATCAGATTTTTAAGCCAGGAGAAAGCAAGCAGGGTTCCGAGGGAGGATCCGAGGGAGGAAAAGAAAAAGACCAGTAGCACCCGGGTCAGACGATTGCTCCACCAGCCCCTGGCTGTAGCGAGATCGTTGCCGGCCTCTTCCAGATCCCGGACGGTCGGGCCGGCGATAATCGCCTGCACCAATCCGGTGACGAAACCGGCGCCGATGGTGGGGTTAAGCGAGGTGATGGGAGCGGCCACAAAGGCGGTGATGATGGTCAGGGGATGGCCCAGCGCCAGAACGGTGCCGGCGGCCGACAGCAGGCCGTTGGCCAGCACCCAGGCGAGGGCCGCTTCGGTCAGGCGGCTGCGGTCACCGAACAGGAAGCCAACAATGAACAGGCCGATCACCACCGCCGGAATGACCCAGGGCAAAACTCTGGAAAGCAGGGGCTTGGGTGGAATCTGGGACAGTTCGGCAATGCATGCGGGATCGCTCTGCTCGGCGAGCCTGCGACGGATGCCGGGGATGTGGGCTGCGCCGACCACGGCCACCAGGCGTTTGCCGGGGGCCTGGCGCAGAAGCTCCGCCATATATCGATCCCGTTCATCGACCAGAACGGTTTTCATCGATGGCAGCATGTCGCCCATTTCGTCCAGCATGGCGGTCAGGGTATCGCCTTGTCGGAGCGCTGTCAGTTGCTCTTCATCGAGCTGCTGCGATTCGAACAGGCCGCCAAGCAGCGCTGTAAATACCTGCAGTTTCTTCCAAAGTCCCGTCTTACGCCAGGCGCGTAGCAGGGTGGTGCGAATCTCCCGGTCGATGAGGCAGATCTCGGCGCCCTGCTCTTTGGCCACCTCGGCGGCGGCCGCCAGTTCGGCGCCCGGCTTGACGCCTGTCTGCAGCCCCATTCTCTTTTGGAACGCGGCCAAAACCAGATTGGCCAGCAGAAAAGGGCCCTGGCCCTGGCGAATCGCCTTGACCAGATCCAGAGACTGCCACCCATTGGCGTCGGTCAAGGACCGGTAGCGCTGGCGGTCCAGTTCGATGCAGACGCTGTCGGGCGCCTCCTCGGCGATGACCTGGCGGACCGTAGCAACCGAATCGCGGGAAATATGGGCGGTGCCGATCAGGACGATTTCCTTGTCAGCAACTTCCAGCCGATAAATATCGGAACAAGCGGTTGTGTCCATTCGTTTTTATTACCATTGTTTTGCCAGGAATGACGAAGTCGGGATATTCAAAAAAGAAAAGCGTCGCACTATACGACGCTTATATATCTCAGCTCTCCACACCTGCCGTGGGTCCTTAGGCCTCCTGCGAGTCCTAACTAAGTGGGGTTTCTTGTGAATCGCATCAGGCGTCCCAATGAACTCTTGGGCTGGCACACCGCGCCCCTGAAGAAACCCCGGGTCAATATATATTCCGCAAGGGCGTACTGACCTCACTTGCAGGGCAGAGAGCATTCTATATATTTTCACTATAGACAAAAGCCATTTTTGTTTCAAGAACAATTGTCGGCCCGTAAAGCGCCAGGGGCCAGCACCAAAGATGGCCCTGATTTTTCTATGGGATTTCTCCGGGGACATTCAGCCCGAAGGGGCAAGGGTGGAAAATGCTAATCATCCCAGGAGCTTTTATTGGCTCGTGTTTTGCATTTTGCTCCAGCAAGGATTCATTGTCTCTGACATTGGGGCGACCGGTAGAAGGTTCTGGGTGAGGCACGACGATGCTAGAGCACTTTGATCAATGATGGCGTCGCAAAAAGTCCGCCCTACAGCGTTGCAGCACTTTTTCAGGACTTCGACATACCATATGCATGCCTTCACCCCTGAAAAACCACTACGCCTTGTAGGTCGAAATTTTTGCTTAGCCATCTCATGACTTTTTG
>JAUWLU010000342.1 GCA_030613545.1 Desulfuromonadales bacterium | reverse complement strand
GCCTGGCCGTCATCGAGCAACGGCACCACCTGCATGGCAAACTCTTTGCCTTTGAGGTATCTACTGACACTGCCACGGCTTTCCTGAATGAAGACATCGACCAGCACCGCGCCACTGTCTTTGAGAAGGGGGCCGATTTTCATCAGGGCGGCGCTCTGACCGACACAATCGGGGCACCAGGTGGTGCCGAGCTGCAAGACAATGATCTGCCCCTTGAAGTCGGACAACCGAACCTTGTTGCCTTCGAGGTCGGCAAGCTCGAAATCAGGAGCCTCGCTGCCAACTTGCAGATAAGCCAGGGCTTGCCCGGCAAAGCACAGCAACAGCAAGGTGGAAAGGAGCAGCAGCCCTACTTTTTTCATTGTCTTCCCCTCGGACGGGCGAACCCCGTCGGACTGATTGGATATGGTCCGCTTGATGCGGCGCAGGCAGTCGCTGCACCGAACATTTATGCGCAGTGACATATCTTTGCATTATTTAAATACCGTCCCTGCAAGTCAAGCCCGAATCGCCGCAATCCCGCCCGGTCAGGGCTCAACCTGTTGACTTTTAGCCGGCGACAGCATAATTATAACTCTCTAGACAGTTGCAGTGTAGCAAGTCGGCAACATCCCCTTGGCTGCGGCGGGCTGCTCTCAACGGCCTGTCAAATGACCGATAACGCCCGTGGAAGGACACACCTTTGCCTGATAAGAGCTTCAACTTTCCCCTGGGAATCGCCCCTTGGGCCAGCGAAATTAAAAAGGGCCGCCGCCTTCGCGAAGGCTTTAACTTTTCTTTGCTGGAAAAGTCGACGGATTCTTATCGCTTCACCGCCATGGCTGATCCCGATCGCATTGAGGATATTTTTCATTCCTTTGCCGGCGTGCTCAAAGAAGAAGCTTTCTTTATTCTGGAATTTTATCGTGAGGAGCAAAACACCGCGACGGATGAGCAGCCGAGCCCGACCCTCTATTATTCGCCTTACCTGCCGACCGAGGAGATATTGGCCACCATTGCCCCCTATCTGCCGCGCCTGATTCACGACGGGTTTGTCGGTTTCGGTCTGGCCAACAATGACAACGGCATGGAGCTCTTCTATTCGGAAGAGAAGCTGCTGACCTGTTTTACCGAGAACCATATCCGTATTATGGATCTGTTCCATAGCCAGGGGCTGCCCTTCTCCGCCGACCTGCTGCTGACCTCGGATTTGGGGCACGACCATCTGTCGCTCCTCTGCCATCCCCGCCACCTGCTGCCCGCTCCCCTGAATCAGCTTCCGGACAGTGAGCTCGATTATCTCTGCTTCTGCGAAGAATTGGCCGATCTGCTGGACATGTATCCGGTGGAGGAAGGGCTGTCCTTCTTTCTTTCCCGGCGGGAGCAGGATTCGATCAGAGAGCGCCTGCAGCAGCAAGCGGAATTTGCCTGTTTCGCCGAGGAGGATTTTGGCGAACTGCTGCTGAACTGGCACGATTTCGTGCAGGAGTGCGAAACCGGCTTTGACGGCGATTTGGACGAATACCACCAGTGCCTGAAACTGCGCGATATCATCCAGTATGTTATCGAGGGTGTCGCCACGGCGCTGCACGACAAGCTGGTCGAAATCGTTGCCGAACCGGACGGCCGTTTTCGCAGCAGCCTGTCCGACTGCCGCAAGCGCCTCGATTCACCCAACAACATTTCCTTGCGCGCCGACCGCTTCTGGTATCGGGGCATGGTCCTCAAGCAGGGCACCTATTTGCGCCGCGACCTGATCCGCTCTGGCTGGTATAATCCTTAAGCCGGCCCAGCGCCCGTCTTAACTGCCGCTTTCTTCTGGAGAGCATAACGCCATGATCGCCATCGTTGCCGCCGTATCGGCGGAAACAGCTCTGTTACGCCAGTCCCTCTCGCCCTGCGAGGTGCGTCGTTGCGGCACCAGAGAGCTCTTTCTCGGTTCCCTGTTCGCTCAGAAAGTCGCTCTGCT
>JAUWLU010000257.1 GCA_030613545.1 Desulfuromonadales bacterium | reverse complement strand
AGATGCCACGGCGGAGATGGACTATGTGATCCTGGATGCATGCACATACCTGTCTTACCCCCAGCCGCCGCTGTCTTGTGCGCTCACCCCGAAAACGCCGGGCAGGTTCCTCGAAAAAGTCCTCGATTGTATCGGTACCGGTGTCGGCATGCCCCAGTTCGTCAATGCCGATGTGATGATGAAACGGGCTCTGCACCTGTGGGGTCACACCGAGAGGATGGGCGACCTTCCTCTGGGCAAGGCCAGGCGCACCTGTGTCGGGGCGTGTGTAGGAAGCTACATCCCCTACGAAACGGGTCACCCGGTGGAAGGGCAGCCCAACCTTGGAAAGGTGCTCGAGTTGACCCTGAACGACGGATTCGATCCTCGCACCCAAAAGCAGGTAGGGCCCAAGACGGGCGACCCGAGGACTTTCAAGGACTTCGAAGAATTGTACGCGGCCTTTGAGGGGCAGATTCAATTCACTGAGGAAGTCCTCCGCAGGGGGGCCTGGATTTCGAACATGTTGAATGCAGATTTCCTGCCGTGTACCTGGCGCTCGATCCTGACCAAGGGGTGCATTGAAACAGGCACCGAAACCTGGAAAGGCGGCGCCAACTACTACACGGTCGCCCAGATCTCCGTAGGTGGTGTGGATGCCGGCAACGGACTGATGGCCATTAAGGACCTGGTATTCGACAAGAAGAAGCTGACCATGGACGAGTTGTTGAAAGCCCTGGCAGCCAACTTCGAAGGGGAATACGAGCATGTTCATAAGATGTGCTACGAGGAGGCACCCAAATACGGCAACGACATCGACGAAGTTGACTTCATGGTTCGCAGGGTGAATGACAGTATTCTCGAAGCTTTCAACAACGTGGATGGAGGAGGTACCTACGTCAGCAAGGACATGAAGGTATCGCTGGACCAGTACACCAAGAGTGTCCACAACCTGATGGGCCTGGTGACCGGCGCATTGCCAACCGGCAAGAAGGCCGGAACGGCACTCACCGATGGAAGTCTGTCGGCCATGCCGGGTACCGATGTCAGCGGAGCTACCGCGCTGGTGATGTCTGCCACTAAAGGTAACGATGCCGTCAAGTGGTGTGCAACGCATATGAATTTGAAGCTCCCGCCCGATCAGCTCAAGACCCGCAAGGGACGTGACAACGTGCTGAACCTGGTTAGAACCTTATTCGAAAATGGCGGCTATCACATTCAGTTCAACGTGCTGGATACCGAACTGCTCAGAGACGCACAGAAGCATCCGGAGAATTACCGTGACCTGGTGGTTCGTGTCGCAGGTTTCAGTGCCTTCTTCACCCAGCTGCACCCGGGCGTGCAGGACGAGGTCATCGAACGGACCTTGCAGAGATGCGAATAATGCTGAGATAAACGATAGTACAGGTAAGGCATGGCAATACGCTATGCCTTACCTGCATATTCCTATATAAAAACAATCCATAAGGAGATTTATATGAGTACAGAAATTGGTCATGGCAGTTTTCTCAGACGCATTGCTATCAATGTGGGAGCAGGTTATGTCCCCGGTATCAATGCCGTCATTACCGGCGCGGCCATCGCGGCCGGCAAAATGGGTTGGGAGATGGTCGGCATCCGCGATGGTTTTGAAGGTTTGTTAAACCCCGAAAATTACCCCGATGGAGGATTGACAACACTTAGCCCGGAGCTTGTTGAAAATCTTGATCCCTCCGCCGGTGGAATCCTGGGCCAATCGGCCAGGGTCGATCCCTTCCACGTCCGCCAGATAAATGAGTTGGAGATGGTGGAGGAAGTGGATATGTCGGATGATCTCTTAAAAAGGCTCAAGACAGAAAATATCGATGGATTGATCTCAGTCGTTGGTGGACAGGGTCTTACGATCCTTTACAAGCTCCATCGTAAAGGCCTCAATACGGTCTGCATCCCCCGCTCGATTGATAACGATATCGCCGCTACTTCGGTTTCGTTCGGTTTCAACAGCGCCCTCTCATTGACCATCGAAATGCTCGACCGTGCCCGTCAATCGGCCCAGGCGGCCCGCAAAATTGCCGTGGTCGAGGTACAGGGAGAGCAGGCCGGCTGGATTGCCCTGCAGGCCGGCATCGCAGCGCGTGCCGATGCGGTGCTGATTCCTGAGATTCCTGTTGATCTGAAATATGTGGCAGATAGATTAAAGGACAAAATGTCAGCCAGAAAGCCCTACGGGTTGGTGGTAGTGGCCCAGGGCGCGAAAATTATCAATCAGGCTAAAAAAGAGCAGGTTGTGTCCTCCCTCAAAGCGACCCTTTCACCGCTGGCAACCGGTGATTCCAGCAGCGAACACGTTATTCTCACTTCTGGCCAGGCCGCCGAGACTGTAGCAACCGAGCTGCAGCTGCTGATCGCCGAAGAAACCTATCCACTCGTGATTGGCCCCTGGGTCAGGGGTGGTCGCCCCACTGCTGTCGACCGTCAACTGGGGATGGCCTACGGAGCCGGGGCTTTGCAGGCACTGAAAGCCGGGAAAAACGGCGTAATGGTGGCTTTTCAGCCGCCAGACATCGAGTTCGTGCCGCTGGTGGAAGCGATTAACAAAATCAGAACCGTATCGTTGGACGGTGAATTCATACAGATCGCCCTCTCCCTGGGTATCTGTCTGGGGAGAGAGTTATGAACAACCCATCCGAGATAACAGGAAGAGTGCTCAATATCCAGCGTTACTGCAGCCATGACGGCCCAGGCATCAGGACCACGGTTTTCCTGAAAGGCTGCTCTTTACGCTGCAAATGGTGCGGCAATCCCGAAAGCATCCACCCCAAGCCTGAAGTTTCGTACGATCCCAAGAAGTGCACCGGTAAGGAATGTGGTGTCTGCCTGAAGCCACCCTTCCCCGAAGGCGCCTTCTATTTTGTGGAGGGCGACGATGAAAAAGTGAATGTCAACTGGCACCTGGCCATGGACTGCGACCAGGAAATGGTCTCGCTCTGCCCAACAGGCGCGCTCGAAATGTTCGGCAAAACCATGACGGTTGGCGAGGTGATCGCCGAGGTGGAGAAGGATAGTTCCTTCTACCGCAATACCGGCGGTGGTATGACGATCAGTGGCGGTGAGGTTATGCTGCAACCCGACTTTGCTGCCGCTTTGCTGAAGGAAGCCCACAGTTATGGCTTCAATAC
>JAUWLU010000062.1 GCA_030613545.1 Desulfuromonadales bacterium | reverse complement strand
GAAACGGCCTTCATCAGCAACAAGACCGAAGAAAGACGTCTTAAAAGCAGCAAGTTTCAGGGGCGGGCCGCCGATGCTATTGTCGCCGGGGTGAAGAAATTCGCCAAAGCCAGCCGCATGATTGCTGCCAAATAGATGGCGGCGCAAAAAGTCCGCCCTACAGCGTTGCAGCGCTTTTTCAGGACTTCGACATACTATAAGCATGCCTTCACCCCTGAAAAATCACTACGCCTTGCAGGTCGAATTTTTTGCTTAGCCATCTCATGCCTTTTTGCGAAAGCATCATGGTTAAGCGGATATGCATATGACGCTAGCCCCTCAGCTGCCTAGCTGAGCATGTACTGCCTGGCGAAGGCCCCGGCGGCAGGGGACGTTGATGCGAATGATCTGGCCCCGTTTTTTGATAAAAACTTCCTTTTGCTTGATCGATGGCTGAAAACCATCCCCTTCAAACAGGAAGGTATAGTTCATACCGTTGTCCAAACCTGGAATAAAGGCAGGTATTGGGTAAACGATTTCTTCGACAATGCAAACCACCGCCTGATCAAGGGATTCCTCACCAAGATCGCGAAGCTGATTGTCGTTCTTGTCATGATACGCTTCAACAATGACAGTGCCATGCTGGGTCGGCATCAGGGGCGCACCGCCGAAAAGAAGGTTGAAGAGGTTCTCCTTCTTCACCGCGCCCCCTTCGACATTGAACTCCTCACTACCCTTGGCCGACCAGCCACTGGACGGCACCAGCAAAAGAGCCACCAGCAGAACCTGAAGCAATACCCGGACTAAAGCTGCTGGATTCGTACGATAAGTGATCATGATTTTCCCTTGCACTGATATGCCAGGATCGGTTCAAACCAGAAACGGAACCATCCATTTCGGCGATTATACCCCTTTTGCCAACTTGCTGCAAACCGCCAATAACCGCACTCGCAAGCCGCCTCAGTGGACTGTTTGGTTAATCCTGCCTGTTAATTATGACCCTTTTGCTCGCTGCCTGCGTTCCGCCTCCTTGACGTAACGCTGGCTAAGCCTGCGTCGGTGGGCCTTGACAGCAACCAAAATGACTCAGAACTATATGACAAGATTACCCGAACAGGCCACTAGCCGGCTGTATTGACCCGACCCTGCTGCCTGTTAGACTACAGGGGTCACAGTTCCTGCGAAAGTTCTCTAATATTAAAGGCCGACCGGCTCGCAAGACAGGCTGCCCTGGCTTGCGAGAGTCGCTCGTTGCTGTGGACTGCGAACATGTTGGGATTGCTTTGCATCGCCGCCTTGGCCGGCAATATCTTCGCTCTGCTGCTCCTGCCTGACGGAGCTTATCTTCCGGCGAGCATCGCCGTGTTGCTGGCCTGCCGGCTACTGGGCACCGGACCGGGTTTTCTGGTAGCCATGGTCGCCAACAGTTATGCCCTGGTCTTTTCCGCCACCCCCGTAGCATCCCTGTTGTGGGTGACGGAAGCCTGGGTAGTCGGCATGCTGCTCAAACGAGGACTGAAAAACCTTCTGCTCACAGATCTGTTGTTCTGGGGCTTGTTCGGTTCCCTGCTCCGCTACCTGATGGATGTTTACTTGTTGGGTATCGCCTGGCCCGTGGTAATGCCAACCATGCTCAGCCAGAGCCTCATGGCCATCCTTAACGCCCTGCTGGCGACCCTTCTGTACCCACTGCTTAAACACTACAATCTACGCAATCACGGTTCCCTCAGTTTTCTGGAAAGCGAACTAAACATTCTAGCAGGCTGTTTTCTGATCCCGCCACTGCTGATCGTACTGATCAACTCTCAAGCTCCCCGTGATATTCTGCTTCCGAGCTTGGAGAAGCGCCTGCTCAACGTCGGCCAGCGCCTGGAGCAGGAACTGGCGGAACTTGAACAGGACTGTTACGCCCAACTCAGCGTCTTGTCCGATCTGATCCAAAAGCCTAGAACACAAATCGAGCAACAGCTGACCCTGTTGGGGCAACGGACGCCCGCTTTAGCCCAGCTGTGGATCGCAGACAGCAGCGGCTTGCCAGTAGCTTACTCAAAGAGTTTGCCACCGGACAACAAAATGGCCCGGGCGGTGCAACGGATCGTCCAACCACTCAGCGAACGTCAGCGCGGGCCAAAGAAACCACGCCTCTTCTACCAGGAAAATGGCTTCGGCCGCCAACCGTCACCACTGCTGCTGTGCGTGCCGTTGAAAATGGGGCGTAAAACATCCGGTTTTGCCGCGGCAACCTTGGACAGTCGGCATCTCGCCGAGATTCTGCACAAAGCGACCGACCACAGCGGCTTGTCTGTCCATCTGCTCGGATCTGACCAGCGCATCATCGCCAGC
The DNA here is from genome assembly GCA_030613545.1 of Desulfuromonadales bacterium. Lineage (GTDB taxonomy): Bacteria > Desulfobacterota > Desulfuromonadia > Desulfuromonadales > Syntrophotaleaceae > Syntrophotalea_A. The sequence goes on along the minus strand of JAUWLU010000062.1, from coordinate 10,587 downwards.
AATCAAGCGGGACTTACCGCAGGCAGCAAGCTCTTTCGCGGCCATTGGCCGATGAAAAGCCGGGCTAACCTCTTCTGCTACCTGCCCGGCCGGCAGCGACTGCAACCCCTGACCGCTAAGGGAGGAACGGTTTCAAGCACCGCCCCCTTTCAAATCGTCCTGCAAACGCCGGACGGCAGCCGTCAGCAGCACCTGCAACAGATGACCATTTTGAGCTTGGCGGCCATGCTGTTACCGGCAATCCCCGCCCTGTTCATACTCTACCGTCTTGACCGCCGAGTCATAATCCCCTTACAGCGCCTGGCCGAGATGTCGGAAAACCTGCCGGAGAAGGTGCGCAATCGTGAACCGCTCCATTGGCCGACGGCAATCTTCCGCGAATGCAAGAGCCTTTGTGAAAACATGAAGGAATCGGCGGCCGCCCTACAGAACAGTTACCAGCAGATGGAGGATCTTAAAGAGAAGAGCACAGAGATGCTCGAAGATGTGCTGGCACAACATCGCTGGGAAAGCTTTACCAGACACAAAAAACTCAAGGAAGAGCGCAACCGGCGGGAACGGGTCGAGGAACTGATTCAGAACATCGAGACCGCCGAAACCAAATACCGCTTTTTAATTGAAAAAACCATGGTCGGAGTCTTTATTGTCCAGGACAATCGCTTTACCTACGTCAACCCCCGTTTCACAGAAATATTCGGTTACCCCGAGCAGGAGATCATCGAACAGCTGACCCTGCCCGACCTCATCCATCCAGATGATCGCTTCATGGTAACAGCCCACAATCTCAGCCAGTTAAACGGACCTCCGGGCAATAATCTGCAATATGAATTCCGCGGTCTGAAAAAAACCGGTGAGCTGATTCATGTCGAAGTCCTCAACGGTCAGAGCAGCAGAGACGGTCGGCCGGCCATCATCGGCACCTTACTCGACATCAGCAAACGGAAACAAGCCGAGGAGACCATTCAGCATCTTGCTTTTCACGATCCGCTGACCGAACTGCCCAACCGGATCCTGTTTGCCGACCGCATTCAACAGGCCCTGCACCGGGCCGAACGCAACAAGGAACAGGTTGCCCTGCTGTTCATCGACCTGGATCGATTCAAGAACGTCAACGACACCCTTGGCCATGCAGCAGGCGATATGATCCTGAAAGAGGCCGCCAGCCGCCTGCAAAACTGCGTGCGCCAATCGGATACGGTCAGTCGCTTCGGCGGCGATGAATTTAATGTTCTGCTGACCCAGATCGGCAGGGAAGAAGAGGTCAAGATGATCGCCCACAAAATTCTCAAGGCTCTGGAATGGCCCTACCAGGTGGAAGGCCAGGAAATCTTTCTCAGCGGCAGTATCGGTATCGCCCTCTACCCTAAGGATGGTCAGGACGCCATGAGCCTGACCAAGAATGCCGATACGGCCCTCTACCGGGCCAAAGACCTGGGACGGAACAACTATCAGCCGTACAGCTCGGCAATGAATTCCCGTGCCTTGGAGCGCATGGCCCTGGAAAGCAGTCTGCGCAAGGTGATCGATCGGCAGGAGCTAAGGGTCTATTACCAACCGCAGATCGATCTGCAAAGCGGTCAGATCGTCGGCCTGGAGGCGCTGATGCGCTGGCATCACCCGACCGGCCGCATGATCGAACCGTCGGTATTTATCCCGCTGGCGGAAGAAACCGGCCTGATTGTCCCCATGGGAGAGTGGATTCTGCGAGCGGCCTGCTGGCAGCTAAAGGAATGGCGCAGGGCCGGTCTGCAGCCGCTGCGCCTTGGCGTAAATGTATCGAGCAAGCAGTTTCAACAGACCAACCTCACCGAACTGGTTAGTTCCATCTTGCAGGAGACGGGGCTGGAAGCGTCCCAGCTTAATCTGGAGATCACCGAAACGATGATCATGAGCGATGTCAGCGAGTCGATCAGCGTGCTGCAGAGCCTGCGGGACGTCGGTGTGACCATCGCTATCGACGATTTCGGCACCGGTTTTTCGTCCCTCAGTTACCTGAAGGACTTTCCGGCCGACCATCTGAAGATCGATCGCGCCTTTGTTCAGAATCTGCCCTTCAGTAAAAGCGAAGCCAATATCGCCCGCCACATTGTCGAGTTGGCGCACAGCCTGGGACTCAAGGTCATCGCCGAGGGAGTGGAACGCAACGACCAAATGGAATTTCTAAAAACCTTAGGCTGCGACGAAATCCAGGGCTATTTGATCAGTCCTCCCCTGCCGGCCGAAGAAATCCTTGAGCTTATCAAAAATTACCAGTCGTTTGATACTCTCAACAAGGCTCCACACACAGTCCCTCCGCCGCCTGCCCTTGCCCCCCCTGGGCAGGACATCAACCGATGAACAACCCGCTGCCTGCCAGCTCCCGATAGGCATCCATAGCTGCCGGAAAAGGCTTTAGCGCCCGTTCGAAAATGCCCAGCGAATAAGCGATAGTCAGTCCGTAGTTGCTGGTCGGCACCCCGGCCTGCTGGCAGCGCACAATGCGGGACAGGACCTCACGGCGGTTCCACATGCAGGAGCCACAATTGATCGCCAGGCTGTAGGAACTGAGATCGTCCGGAAAGTCGTGCCCCTGTACGTGGACGAAGTCGAGCTTGCCGCCGACGTACTGCTGCAGCCAACGGGGCAGCTTGATTCGGCCGATATCCTCGCCAATGGGATGGTGGGCACAGGATTCGGCGATCAGAACACGGTCGCCGGGCTGCAGGTTTTCGATGGCCATGGTACCGCGTACATAGGCAACCAGATCGCCCTTGAAGCGAGCGAAGAGGATGGAGAAGGAAGTCATGCCGATATCATCGGGAGTATCTCCGGCCACCTTGAGAAAGGCCTGGGAGTCGGTCACCACCAGCGCCGGCGGCCGCTTGAGACGGTCGAGAGCATCGCGCAGTTCGCGCTCCTTGACCACCATGCAATAGGCATCGTTATCGAGAATATCGCGAATGGACTGCACCTGAGGCAGAATCAGCCGGCCCTTGGGTGCCTCCATATCGATGGGCACCACCAGCACCGCCATCTCGCCCGAAGGCACCAAGTCGCCGATGATGGTCGGCGGATTGATGAATTCTTCCGGCACGGTGCGAATCAAGGCCTCGCGCAGATCGAGCACCCCCTCGCCCTGTGCGGCTGCGGCCGCCACCCAGGCCACATCGAGCTGATCGAGGCGCGCGACGTGAGCGGCATCGGGAGCGCCCAGGTCGGTCTTGTTAAAGACCACGATAATCGGCGTCTGACGATCCCGCAGCTCGGCGAAGATCGCCTCCTCGAAATCGCCCCAGACACCGACCTCGGTAACGATGATGCCGATATCGGCCCGATCAAAAACCTGCCGCGTCTTCTGCACCCGCATTTCACCCAGCGCGCCGACATCGTCGATGCCGGCGGTATCGATAAACAGCACCGGCCCGATGGGCAGCATCTCCATCGGCTTTTCCACCGCGTCGGTGGTGGTTCCTGCTACGCTAGAGACGATCGACACATCCTGCCGGGTCAAGGCATTGAGCAACGATGATTTGCCGACGTTGCGACGACCAAACAGACCGATATGCAGACGTAATCCCTTGGGAGTCGATTTCATTGTTGTTCCTTCTTGAGGGGGGTTCCCAAACGGGTGACACTTTCCGGCGAAACCAGCTGATCGAACTCTTCGGCCGTGGCCAGTTTCCGTTCCACGACCAGCTCCCGCAAACTCTGTTCCTCTTTTCGCAACGCCTGGGCCAGGGCAGTGGCCTGCTCATAACCGATCAATGAAACCAGGGCGGTCACGCTGGCGGTGGAGTTTTCGACATGCCGGCGACAGCGGGCCTCATCGGCCTCTAGCTGTTCGACGCAGTGACGGCGAAAGATGCTGCAGGCGTTACCGAGCAGGTCGAGACTGCCGAGCAGAGCATCGGCCACCAAAGGCAAAAAGGGATTGAGTTCCAGGTGCCCCATAGCGCAGGCCTGGGCAATAACCTGGTCGTTGGCCATGACCTGCATGGCCGCCTGAGAGACCGCTTCGGGAATCACCGGATTAACCTTGCCGGGCATGATGGAAGAGCCGGCCTGGCGAGCCGGAAGCCGCAACTCTCCCACCCCGGCGTCCGGTCCGGACGACAGAAAACGCAGATCGGAAGCGACCTTCAACAGGTTGGTGGCCAGGGCCTTGAGAATGCCGCTCACCTCAACAAAGACGTCGTTGTTCTGAGTCGCTTCGATAAGATTTTCCGCCCGCGCCAGACCGAGTCCAGTAATGGCCCGCAACTGCTCGACAACGCGGAAAATGTACTGACGGGGCGCCGCCAGGCCGGTGCCGATGGCGGTACCACCCAGATTAACCACCCGCAGGCGCTCTTCGCATTTATAGATACGCCAGCGGTCCCGGGCAAAGGCGTCTGCATAAGCGGACATTTCCCGACCCATGGTGGTCAGAGCAGCATCCTGCATCTGGGTGCGGCCGATCTTGACCACATGGGCGGTGGCCTTCTCCTGGGTCTGAAAAGCTTCCAGCAGTGCCACCACCTCCCGCTCCAGGTTACGCAACAGGCCGATAGCAGCTACCTTGAGAGCGGTCGGATAAGTATCGTTGGTCGACTGATGCCGGTTAATATCCTCCAGGGGGCTGACTTCATGATAGCTGCCAGGAGGCTGCTCGAGAATCTGCAAGGCCCGGTTGGCCAACACCTCGTTAACATTCATGTTGGTCGAAGTGCCGGCACCACCCTGCAGAGCGTCGACGACGATGTGTTCATCGAGCTGCCCCTCCATCATTTCGCTGCAGGCCCGGTCGATGGCCTGCCCCTTAGCGGCCTGCCAGCAGCCCAGATCGCTATTGGTGCGGCAGCAGGCCAGCTTGACCGCACCAAAGGCATGAACCAGGGCCGCATTGACCCGCCGTTTCGAGAGAGCGAAGTTCTCCAGGGCCCGTACCGTATGGATGCCATATAAGGCCTGCGCCGGGACCTCCCGCTCACCGAGCAGATCCGTTTCTATACGATAGTCATTCATATCAGAAATAGATATCCCGCACGTTGCGTTGTTTGATTTCTTCCAGTTGCTTGAGGGTGCGTTGCTTCATATCCCCTTCTTCCATCTTGGCCAGTTCCTGACCGATAAGCTTTTCGCCGACATCTCGCGTCTCCGGCGAGGCATAGTCAACCAGATACTCTTCAAGGGTCAGCAGAGCGTTAGGCGTGCAGTAGCGCTTGATGAAGCCGGGAACGCTGAATTCCATGAAATGCTCTCCGGTCCGCCCGCTACGATAGCAGGAGGTACAGAAGCTCGGCACATAACCGTCATTCATCAACTGGCACATGACCTCGTCAAGGGAGCGGATATCGGCAAGGGAAAACTGTTCCCGTTCCATGACCTGAGCGTCCCCTGCCTCGGTGTAGCCGCCAAGTTCGATGCGGCTGCCGGCGTCGATCTGCGAAACGCCGAAGGACATCAGCTCGCGGCGCAGTTCCGGGTTTTCCCGCGCGGTCAGAATCAGCCCGGTATAGGGCACCGCCAGGCGCAGAATGGCGATGATCCGCTTGAATTGGTCGTCGGTGGTGAAATATTGCTCATCGAACTCCACACCGTGGGCCGGCCTCAATCGCGGAAAGCTCAGGGTATGAGGACCGACATTATATCGTTCCTGCAGATAAAGCGCATGGCGCACCATGGCCAGTACTTCAAAACGCCAGTCGTAGAGTCCGAACAATACCCCCAGACCGACGTCGTCGATGCCGGCTTCAAAGGCCCGGTTCAAACCATCGAGACGATACAGGTAGTCGCCCTTGCGGGTATTGTCGGGATGCATGGTGGCATAGGTGCCATGATGGTAGGTTTCCATAAAGATCTGGTAGGTACCGATCCCCGATTCCTTAACCTTTTTATACCCCTCGATATCCAGGGGCGCGGCATTGATATTGACCCGACGAATCTCGCCATGCCCGGAGCGCACCGAATAGACATTGCGCACCGTGTCGGCGATAAAATCGGCATCGTAACGGGGGTGCTCGCCGAACACCAGGATCAATCGCTTGTGGCCGTGATCCTCAAGGGCAGTAACCTGATGACGGATCTCGTCGGGAGTAAGGGTCCGGCGCACGGCCTGAAAGTTAGAGCGCTTAAAGGCACAATAGGTACAGTCGTTGATACAGTCATTGCCGATATACAGGGGCGCAAAAAGAACGATCCGGTTACCGTATACATTTTCCTTGAGTTGCCGGGCGGCAGCAAAGATCTCTTCATGCAACCCGGGATCGGCGGTACAGACCAAGGCCGCGGTCTCCTCGACGCTCAACGCCTCTTTGTTCAGGCTTTTGGCGACAATTTCCCGAATTCTTGCCGCCGAAGGCTGTTCCTTGCCAAGCAAACCGTGAAGAAACTTCTCATCAATAAAGTCGACCGCGTTTTTACTCAAGTCCATGGATGGCAATGACATAACGAGACCCTCTTTCTGTAGGAAGGTTAAATAGTTTCCATCCGGAAACGGCCCTTTTCCGCAATCTCGGCGTCAATCTGCACGCTTGCTTGTGCGGCGTAGACAGCTACGCCTCCGCGCAACCGTTTGATTTCCTTGACCTTGCGAAAATTTGCTCGTTTCCCATATGGAAACTGACCCTGTGCCCCTCCGGGGTTTCCGGATGGGCACTAAATAGATTTTTGCAGGTTCGGCGAATCGCCCCGACCGGTACCTACCGTGCGTCCCAGGGCGCGAATCTGGCGCAGAGCGGCAGCACAGCTCTGCTCGGCATCTTCGGTACTGGCCGCTTTGGCCGGATAAATTTCGTACATGCGGCGATATTTCTGCGGCGTGAGGTTGGGCATGACGATATTCGCTCCCCTCTGCAGTCCCAGTTCGCGACCGACAGGCCCGTCAAGGGTTGCAAAGGCTGTGGTGCTGGGGATATTGGCCTGCGGACAGACCAGCCGCGCAAGGGCGATGACCCGGTAGCCCATCTCAACGGAATTGACCACCTGCTCGCCAGGCGGCAAGGCCCAGCGATTGCCGATGCTTGCCAGCGGTGTATCGGGATGAGGGATATACGGGCCGACCCCGATCATGTCGAGATCCAGGGTACGGAAACGATCAATATCGTCCGCCAGGGAATCGTAACTCTGTCCGGGGATACCCACCATCACCCCACTGCCGACCTCATAGCCGATCTCCCGCAACCGGGCGAGAATGGACAGGCGATCACAGGATTGCCCGGCCAAAGGGGGGTGAATCCGGTCGAATAATTCACGGTTGCCCGTCTCAAAACGAAGCAGATAACGGTCGGCGCCGGCAGCATGCCAGAGCTGGTAATCCTGGTCCGGGCGCTCGCCGAGACTTAGAGTGATGGCCAGATCGGTTTCTTCCTTGACCTGGCGAACAATATCGGCCACCCACTGTCCTTCGATCGCGGAGTCTTCACCGGCCTGCAATACCAGGGTTCCGAAGCCGACCTGCACCGCCTTGTGAGCACAGGCGAGGATTTCGTCGGATAGCATCAGATAGCGCTGCAGCTGACGATTGTCTGCGCGGATACCACAATAGAGACAATTCCTCTCGCAACGATTGGAGACTTCTACCAGACCCCGTAAATGCACCGGGTCGCCAACAAAGCACTGGCGGGTCAAATCAGCCAAGCGCCAGAGTGCTGCAACTTCTTGCGGATCATCGCTAACCAGCCAACGAAGAATGGCCTGCCTATCTGGAGGAGTATGCGTATGCGTCATAAAGGGTTCCTGAAAGGAATGAAAAAATTGGCCGGCCCCGCAAAGGAGAGAAACGGAACCGACCGATAATGGTGCTGAAGATTCTTGCGTTGTGCCTATTATCGCCAAAATGAACGGCTAATCTTTGATGCAGGTCAAATTCAGACCCATTAATCGCCTCCTAGCAACTGTCCTACCCCTTGGCGCAGACAAAAAAAGGCCGGATGATTGCTCATCCGGCCTAAAATCACTGTACTGCAGTGCAAACAGATTCTAAAAGATCCTACAGCTGCTGACGCTTGAAGTAGTGGGTGTGCAGCAGGTGATGCGCTTTTTCGCTGAGAGGCTTGCCGAGATACTTCTCGTACAGCTCTTTGATGTAGGGGTTCTCGTGGGACTTACGCTCGGTCTTGCCAGCGTCTTCGGCGTAGAGAACAGCGCGACGCTTCTTGAGGATTTCCATGTCGCCATGGTGGTAAGGCTGACCGCCGCCACCGATACAGCCGCCGGGGCAGGCCATGATCTCAATGATATGGAACTGCTTCTCACCGCTCTTGACCATTTCCAGCAGCTCACGGGCGTTGCCCAGACCGGAAGCGACGCCGACGTTCAGGGTGTGAGGACCAACCTGAATCGCGGCGGTCTTGACGCCGGTCAGGGTACGAACTGCTTCGAATTCGACGGCCGGCAGGGTTTCACCGGTAGCCAGTTCGTAAGCGGTACGCAGAGCGGCTTCCATAACGCCACCGGAGTTGCCGAAGATCGGGGCGGCACCGGAGGAGTAGCCGAGAGGATTGTCGAAATCTTCTTCGGGCAGGTTGGCGAAATCGATGTTCATGGTCTTAATCAGGCGACCGAGCTCACGGGTAGAAACGACGATGTCGACGTCGGGGTTGCCATCAACGGCAAACTCGGGACGGCCGGCTTCGTACTTCTTGGCCAGGCAAGGCATGACCGAAACAACGACCATCTTCTCGCGGGGAATGCCGAGGATTTCAGCGTAGTAGCTCTTGGCGATGGAGCCGAACATCTGCTGCGGGGACTTGGCGGTCGAAGGAACGTCGAGCAGTTCGGGATACTGATGCTCGAAGAACTTGACCCAACCGGGGCAGCAGGAGGTCATGATCGGCAGTTTGACGTTCTTGTCGCCGTCAAGGAACTTCTGCAGACGATCGAGGAACTCGGAGCCCTCTTCCATGATGGTGAGGTCAGCAGCGAAGTCGGTGTCGAAGACGTGATCGAAACCGAGCATACGCAGAGCCGCAGCCATCTTGCCGGTGAAGGACTGACCGGGCTCCATGCCGCAGGCTTCGCCAATGGCGGCGCGAACAGCGGGAGCAGTCTGAACGACGGTGACCTTTTCCGGGTCGGCCAGGGCGTCGATGACTTTCCAGGTGTGGTCATGCTCAACCAGAGCGCCGACCGGGCAAACCTGAGTACACTGGCCACAGTTGGTGCAGACCGAGTCTTCGAGGTTCATTTCAAAGGCCGGAGCAACAACAGCGTCGAAACCGCGGTTGACGCCGGACAGTACGCCGCAGGACTGGATGTCGTTGCACATGGTTTCGCAACGACGGCACATTACGCACTTATCCATGTCGCGGATGATCGAAGCCGATACATCCTGGCGATAGGTGGACATGGCGCCCTGAAAGCCGATCTCGCGAATGCCGAAAGCTTCGGCAAGATCCTGGAGCTCACACTCGCCGGACTTGGAGCAAACCAGGCAGTCCTTGGGATGGTCGGAGAGCAGCAGTTCAAGAACGGTCTTGCGGGCCAGCAGCACGCGCAGGGTGTTGGTCTTGACGACCATACCGTCCATGACCGGAGTAGCGCAGGCCGGAGCCAGGTTGCGGCGCCCTTCAACTTCCACCACGCAGACACGGCAAGAAGCAGCCATGTTGTTGTACTTCATGACGTCCAGGTTCAGGTAGCACAGAGTCGGCACGTTGATGTCCAACTTCTGGGCGGCATCGAGAATCTTGCTGCCGGCCGGTACCTGGGTGGCTTTGCCGTCGATGGTTATATTCAGCATAGACATGCGATATGTCTCCTTTCCTTACTGTTTGATGATGGCGTCAAACTTACACTTGTCGAGGCAGGCGCCGCACTTGATGCAGGCGGCCTGATCGATGAGGTGAACTTCCTTGGCCTTGCCGCTGATGCAGTCAACAGGGCAGACCTTGGCGCACAGGGTACAACCCACGCACTTTTCGGCCACCACGACGAACTCGAGCAGGTCGGAGCAGACGCCAGCCGGGCACTTTTTATCGAGGACGTGTGCCTTGTACTCATCTTCGAAGACGCGCATGGGCGACAGAACCGGGTTGGGCATGGTCTGACCCAGGCCGCACAGGGCGGTGTCCTTGATGGCGACGGACAGCAGCTTCAGCTTTTCGATATCTTCGAGGGTGCCTTGACCCATGGTGATCTTGTCCAGGGTCTCATAGATACGCTTGGAGCCGATCCGGCAAGGAGTACATTTGCCGCAGGTCTCGTCCATGGTGAAGTCGACGAAGAACTTGGCGATGGAGACCATGCAGTCGTCTTCGTCCATAACGATCATGCCGCCGGAGCCCATCATCGACTGGCAGGCGATCAGGCTCTCGTAGTCGATCTTGACGTCGAGGTCCTTGTAGGTCAGCGCGCCACCGGAAGGGCCGCCGGTCTGAACAGCCTTGAACTTCTTGCCGTTGCGCACGCCGCCGCCGACTTCCATGATGATTTCCCCCAGGGTGATGCCCATGGGAACTTCGATGAGACCGACGTTGTTGATCTTGCCGGCCAGAGCGAAGACCTTGGTGCCCTTGGAGGTCTCGGTGCCGATGCTGTTGAACCATTCGGCGCCCTTAACGATGATGGCCGGGATGCTGGCCAGGGTCTCGACGTTGTTAACGATGGTCGGCTTGTCCCAGTAACCGG
>JAUWLU010000166.1 GCA_030613545.1 Desulfuromonadales bacterium | reverse complement strand
CATGAATAACGCGGGGCGGAAAATACGCGCCCCATCGGCTGACGGGTTTTCGCAATTGGCTCTCGACTCGCCCGAGGTTTTCAGTAGATGAGGCCGGTCTTTTTTCGCACCTTGCGCAGGGTTTTCGAAGCGGCGTAACGGGCTTTCTGAGCACCGTCAGCCAGAACTTTGCGCAGGCCGTCCTTGTCGGCCAGCAGTTCCTTGCGCCGTTCGGTGTAAGGGGCGAAAAAGTCGCGAACCGTTTCAAACAGTTCCTGTTTGACCTCGCCGTAACCGAGCCCGCCAGCCTGATAACGCTGCCGCAGGGCCGTCTCCTGCTCCTTGTCCAGAAACAGCCGGTAGATTTGAAAGACGTTGCAGCTGTCCGGGTCCTTGGGGTCCTCCACCGGGGTCGGGTCGGTGACGATGCGCATGATCTGTTTGCGCAGGGGCTTTTCGTCGAGGAACAGATCGATGGTGTTTTTGTAGCTCTTGCTCATCTTCTGACCGTCGAGGCCCGGCACCGTGGCCACCTGAGCGTCGATCTCCGGTTCCGGCAGGGTGAAGGTCTCGCCGTAGTGATTGTTGAACTTGATGGCGATATCGCGGGTTACCTCGACGTGTTGTTTCTGGTCCTTGCCGATCGGCACCGTTTCGCCCTGAAAGAGCAGAATGTCGGCCGACATCAGCACCGGATAGGCGAACAGGCCGTGGTTGGCGGCGATGCCCTTGGCGACCTTGTCTTTATAGCTGTGGCAGCGCTCCAGCAGCCCCATGGGGGTGAAGTTGGACAGGATCCAGGTCAGTTCCTGCACCTCGGGGATGTCGGACTGGACCCAGAAAACGCTCTTTTCCGGATCGAGCCCCATGGCGAGAAAGTTGGCGGCCGCTTCCAGGGTGCCGGTGGCCAGAGCCTTGCCGTCGCTGACGCTGGTCATGGCGTGGTAATTGGCGATGAAGCAGTACAGCTCCTGGTGCTCCTGGTAATCGATCATCTTCTTCATCATGCCGAAGTAATTGCCCAGATGCAGGGAGCCGGAAGGCTGAATGCCGGAAAGAACGCGCATGGTCGGTACCTCTTTGCTTGGTTATTTGGAGGGCTATAAAAGAAAGCCGCGGTCAGTTAAGGCCGCGGCTTTTTTGTTTTCCAACGCCGGTTGCTGCTGGCGGCAGACTATCTTTCTGGGTGCGCGAACCGTTCTAAACTATGGTTCGGCGCCACCACTGGTAACGCATATGCAACATATTCATAGAGTTCATGGTGGGCAACGTTAGCAGTTCTGCAGCGGCCCGTCAACGGCCAAATCAGCCCTGCCCCACAGCGTCGGCCGGAGCAAACATGCTGGCCAGCTGTACCAGTTGCGCCAGTTCGATACCACTTTCCTTGAGCAGCCCGAGAAAGATCGGAAAGAGCTGCATCAAAAACATCTGGTCCTGCATGGCATCTTTGGCAAGTTCCGGCAGAGCGTCGAGCAGAAAGGCTTTTCTGGCGTCGCTGTCGAGGGCCAGTACGGCCTCTTTAAGTTCTTCTGGGGTCATTCGGGGTAGATCCTCCTTGAAATGAAATGTCGGTTCAGGCCTCGCCAAAGGCGACCCGGTAGACGTCCCGGTAGTCCTGGGCGAAATGGACCTCGAGGCCCTCTTTGAGATAGTCAGGCAGTTCGTCGAAGTTCTTGCGATTGTCTTCGGGGAAGATGATCTTTTTCAGGCCGACCCGGCGCACGGCGATGGTCTTTTCCTTGACTCCGCCGATGGGCAGCACTCGACCGGTGAGGGTCAGTTCGCCGGTCATACCGAGCTTTTTCACTACCGGTTTACCGGTGATCATCGACAGCAGGGCGGTGGTCATGGTGACCCCCGCCGACGGGCCATCCTTGGGCGTGGCACCGGCCGGCACGTGCAGGTGGACGAAGTGCTTGTCGAAGAATTCCGGGTCGATGCCGTACTCCTGTAAATGGGCCATGACGTAGGAATAGGCGATTTCGCTGCTCTCAACCATGACGCTGCCGAGCTGGCCAGTCTGCTTAAAACCCTTGTTTTTGCTCGGCATGGCAGTCGCTTCGATCTGCAGGGTGGCGCCGCCCATGGCGGTCCAGGCCAGCCCGGTAACCACCCCCGGAACCCCTTCGAAGAGCTCTTCTTTGGTAAAGATCGGCTTACCCAGATACTCCTCAACGTTCTGCTTGCCGATGGTGATACGCTCGGTTTGCCCCTCGGCATAGGCCATGGCCCCTTTACGCATGATCTTCTTGATCAGGTTTTCCAGGGAGCGCACCCCAGCTTCACGGGCATAGCCGTCAATGATGGTTCGCAGGGCGTCCTTGCGGATAGTGATCTGGGACTTGTCCAGGCCGTGATTTTTCAGGGCCTTGGGAATCAGGTAGCGGCGGGCGATTTCCAGCTTTTCCTCGAGAATATAGCCGGCCAGGCGGATGATCTCCATGCGGTCGAGAAGCGGCGCCGGAATGGTGTCGAGGGTGTTGGCCGTGGCCACGAACATTACATTGGACAGATCGAAGGGGACGTCCAGGTAGTGGTCGCGGAAAGTGGAATTTTGCTCCGAGTCGAGGACTTCAAGCAGGGCTGAGGCCGGATCGCCCTGAAAGGAGGCGCCGATCTTGTCGATCTCGTCCAGCATCAGCAGGGGGTTGGCGGTGCCGGCACTTTTCATGGCCTGAATAAAGCGGCCCGGCATGGCGCCGATGTAGGTCCGGCGGTGGCCCTTGATCTCCGCTTCGTCCCGCATGCCGCCCAGGGAAAAACGATAAAAGGAACGATTCAGGGCGCTGGCGATGCTCTTGCCGACCGAGGTCTTGCCGACCCCGGGGGGGCCGACCAGGCAAATGATCGAGCCGGAGATATCGCCCTTCATCTTACCAACGGCGATGAATTCGAGAATCCGGTCCTTGACGTCTTTGAGGCCGTAGTGGTCCCGATCGAGAATCTTTCTGGCCCGGGCCAGATCGTAGGAATCCTTGCTGTATTTGCCCCAGGGCAGGATGGTCAGCCAGTCGAGGTAGTTGCGGGAAACCGTGTATTCGGGCGAGGACGGCTCTAACAGGCGAAGTTTTTCCAGCTCCTCGTCAATGGTCTTTTGTGCTTCTGCGGTGAGGGTCAGCTTCTGCAGGCGTTTCTGGAAATTTTCGATTTCGCTGGTCTTGCCCTCTTTTTCCAGGCCGAGCTCCTTTTTGATCTCCTTGAGCTGCTCGCGCAGGAAGAACTCCCGCTGTTGTTTCGACACCTTGGCCTCGATCTGCTTGGAGATCTTGGCCTGCAAGCGGGAGACTTCCAGCTCTTTTTTCAGCAGCACCAGTACCTTGTCGATGCGTTTGCGCACGTCGAAGGTTTCGAGAATCTGCTGCAGTTCCGGTCCGTCGCTGGAGGTCAGGTTGGCGGCGAAGTCGGATAACCGGCCCGGGTCGTCCATGCTCTGACGGTTGAGAAACAGCTTGATCTCCTCCGAGTAGAGGGGGTTGATCTGCACCAGCTCCTTGAGGGCGGTGATGATGGCCATGGAATAGGCCTGCAACTCGGAATCGACCAACAGCTCGGCGGTAAAATGATAGCTGACGCGGGCGAAGAGTCCTTGCTGAGAGGGTAGCAGTTCATCGACGCTGAAGCGCTCCAGGCAGTTCATCAGCAGATGAATGCTGTTTTCGTCCGTATGCAGGACCTTCATGATCTTGCCGACCACGCCGACCTGATACATGTTTTCGGCAGAATCGGGTTCTTCAGGGTCCTTCGCCAGCACGAAGCCGATGGTTTTGGTCGGGCTTTCGGAGGCACGCTGGGCCATGGCCAGCTGCGGTTTGCCGCTCAGCACCATAGGGACCAGGGTGCCGGGAAAGGCGGGCCGCGGCCGCAGCAGGATGATTGGCAGAGTCGGCGGCAGCGCGTCGCTGGCCAATACCAGGGCGTCCTGGTTTTCTGCCTCGGTGCTCTCTGCTTCGGAATGAACGAGACCGTCTTCGCTATCGAGAATAGGGGGGCTGTCTTCTGACTTTTCCTGTTCGTCGCTCATGGATTTCGCTCTCCTTGCAAAATGCCGTAATGGGGTCACGGCAAACTAATCATTGCAACCAGGAATGTCAACCGCTTAGGGCGTGTGGAGTACCGTTCGGCGCCGGCAATTCAGCAGCTCAACGAAGCGTCGGCTGCTGCAGGCTGCCCGATAGGCGCAGGCGGCGGCTGCCGTTTGGAGCGCTGCTGCCGACCAGCGACAGCAGTTCGCGCAGGGCCGGGTCGAGGCCGGCTCCGGGACGCAGTTCGAGGCTGAGATTGAGCCTGGTGGCGGCCGGCGACGGACCGATCAGAATAGTCCCCTGACCGCTGCCCTCCAGAGCACCGCCCTGCAGGGATAGCTTTTTCAGACGCAGGGTCTTGCCCTGGCCGTCGGCCTGCAGAACCAGTCGGCCGAGATCGAGACTGCCGCCAGGCACGCCGTAGGCCTCCAGGCCGGAGAGCCGAACCCGGTTCAGGGTCAGCTCCAGGCTGCGCTCGCCAGGCAACTGCAGCGGCAGCAGGCCACTGAAACGGCTGTTCTGCAGCACCCCCTGAAGGGATGGTCCGCCGTCGACCTGCAGCGTTTCCTGCACTGTCACCTGGTCGGCAAGAAGGGTGGTCTGGCCGTTGCGGCGGGAGGTTCCGGTCAGGGTGCCGCCGTTCAGGCTGGCGCGAAAACGCAGGCCGGGGGCGTCGCCCAGCAACGAGAACCACAGTGGCGAGACCCGCACCTGGCGCAGAGTCAGGGAGCGACCGTAAGGTTCGGCAAAGGTCAGATCCAGCTGGCTGCAGGCCAGCCCGGGGGGAAAGAGCAGCTGCGGTGGGGAGAGCTGCGCCTGCAAACCGTAGCTCTGAGCGAGCTCCAGCTGCAGGCGAGTTTGCAGGGTGCGACTGGGAAAGGCCGAGTAAAAGCTGATCAGCGCGGCAATAGCCAGCAGCAGCGGGGTAAGCAGCCACCAGCCCAGACGATCACCGAACAGGCGGCGCAAGGAAGCAG
>JAUWLU010000236.1 GCA_030613545.1 Desulfuromonadales bacterium | reverse complement strand
TCAGTCACTTTTCCGTCGTCGACAACTCGGCGCGGATTTGCGCCGGCGCCGGGGTCGACCACAACCGCCTGCAGCATTATCTGCCGCAGCGGGGTTAGTTCCTACCGGCCGATGTTTCCAGCGCCGATATCAGTCGCATCGGGGCAATGTGGCCACCAAGGCCAGCGGCCCCCACGCCCTGAAGTACGGCTCCATCGACCGTTTCATCGCAAGCCTGGAGTTCGTTACCGATCGCGGCGAGCTGGTCAACACCGCCGATGAGACGACCATTCCACAGCGCTTCAAGCAGCAGTTGGCTGAACTGGGGGACCGCATCCGCGCGGACGAGGCGGCCCGCGAATGTCTCGAGCGGCGTGCCGCGATGAAGACGGCTAGTGGCTACAACCTTTTCGCCTTTATTCGCCAGCAGTCCTTCGGTCAGTGTCTTGCCCAACTGCTGGCCGGTAGCGTCGGTACCCTCGGTCTGGTCGTTTCTGCCACCCTGCTAGCCGAAATCCACGAACCGGAGCGGGCGGCGGTGCTGCTCTATTTCGACGACCTGGCAGAGGCGGCACGGGCGGTGTGTACCTTACGCGAGGCGGAGGTAAGCGCCATCGAAGTCATCAGCCGGGAGACGGTGCGCATTCTTCGCCAGCAGACCGCGCTGCCCGCCGCCCTGGCGGTGGATGCCCATCTGCTGCTGATCGAGCTGACCGGCCCGGAGCGTTTTGCCCGCCTCGACCGGGTCACTCGCTTGCTGCGGGGCAACAACATGCGGCTTGTCCGGCCGCCGGCCGTGGCCCGCGAGACGGAGCAGGTCGATCAGCTATGGGCATTGCGCAAGCAACTGCTGTGGCTGATCCGCCATCCGGCCCCCCATCTCAGGGCCCTGTCGGTGGTCAATGACGTCGGCGTGCCGCCCGAGCGTCTGGCCGGATTCGTCACCGAGGTGGAGCGGGTCTTCAGCCGGCACGGCCTGACCGCGCTCATTTATGGTCATGCCGGCAGCGGCAATCTCCATCTGCGGCCGCTGTTCGACATGAATCGGCCCGATCTGGCCGGGCGCATTCGGCGGTTGGCCGAGGAGGTCTACCGGGTGTTGTTCCGTCATGACGGGACCATTACCGCCGAGCACGGCATGGGCCGGGTGCGGGCGCCCTATCTGCAACAAGAATGGGGCCCGGCGCTGTACGGCTACATGCGGCAGTTGAAAGACATTTTCGATCCGCAGGACCTGTTCAATCCGGGGGTGATGTTCAGCGATCGGCCGATTACAGAGCATCTGCGCCCGGATTTTGAGCGGCAGGATATTGGGGGAGGTTGACCATGGCACAAGCGCAGGAATTCTACTGGCAACGACACGCCGCCGCCGAGCAGCTGTTGCTCGGCATCCTCGATGAATTCAAGGGACGTAACGGGACACTGCAACGCTTTGCCGATCGCCTTCTACAACAGACCAGCAGCCGTCTGTTCGACTGGGTCGATCATCTGCTGCTGCGCGACTCGCCGTTGCTGCATCGGCAGCTGACCGATCTCGGATTCGTTGTGCAGGAGGATACAGAGCCTGCGGCTTTTTATCATCCCGGCGCCTTGCTGCCGCGCAGCGTTCTGATTCGCGGTGTCTGTGACGCCGAGGCGGGTGTTGCGTTGCAGGTGGAATGCGTTGACGATTTTTTGCGGGCCAACGACTTCAGTGCGACCATCGAGGGGAGTTCCTCCGCTGGTTACCGCCGGGCCGTGCTGGGGGTGGAAGGGGGGATTGCGCTGCTGGCGGTGGCGCGCCGCGCCTGCCGGGACTTTCAGCCGCAGAGCCTGACGGACACCGAGTTGCGACATTATTCGGCGGCGTTGGAATTGTGGCAGGGCCGGCCGCGCAACAGTGCCGATGAGGCGGCGGCCTGGACGGAAACGCTGCGTATCGCCGAGCGGTTGACGGCGCAACTGGGCGCGGATCTGGCGGCGCATGTGGTCTGCCAGGGCGAGCGCAACTACTGGCAGGAGCGCAACCTTGCCGGGCGGCTGCAGAAAAGCCGCCAGGACGCCATGGGGCTGGGCTGGGCCAATCACGATCACCATGCCTTTCGCAGTTCGCGGCGCAATTTCGGCCGCCTGGTGGCGCTCTTCTCCCTGCTTGGTTTCCACTGCCGCGAGCGTTTTTATGCCGGTCGGGAGGCCGGCTGGGGCGCCCAGGTCATGGAGAATCCGGTCGCCGGCCTGAGCCTGTTCCTCGATGTCGATCTCGCTCCGGAAGAGGTGGCGACCGATTTCTCGCGGGAAGAGCTGCCGGAACAGGACAAGCTCGGCACCATCGGCCTGTGGTGTGCTCTGCACGGCGACTCCATATTCGAGGCTGGACTGCACCATCTGGCGGCCCGCTGCGATTTTCAGCGTCTCGACGCGGATCTGGCCCGGGAAGGTGCCGAGTTTATGGCACCTTTCAGCGATTTTCCCTACCTCAAACAGGCCTTCAGCGTTGCCGAACGCTGGCCGCCGGAGCCGGCCAAGGTGGAAAAACTGGTGGGAGAGGGGCGAATCACCACCGAGCAGGGGGAGAAATTCCTCGCTCAGGGGGCGGTAGGCAGTCACCTGGAAAATATCGAGCGGCGCGAGGGCTATAAGGGCTTTAACAAGAAGAATGTCAGCGCCATCATTCTGGAGACCGACCCGAGAAAATAGCGGCGGCCAACACAGGTGGTGTTCACGGGGCCTGTGCTGACAGCAGAAGGAGAGCCGATGAAACCGGTCGCTATGGACGACATCTACCGGAAGCTGGCGCCGGAGGAGATCCCCTGGAATATCGAGGAGCCGCCGGCCGTGCTGGTGGACCTGGTCGCGAGGGGCAAGGTGCAGCCCTGCAAGTCGCTTGATCTGGGTTGTGGCACCGGCCATTACGCCATTTATCTTGCCGGCAAGGGGTTTGAGGTTACCGGGGTGGACATTTCCCCAACGGCCATCGGCATCGCCAGGGACAATGCCAGGAAGAAAGGGGCACGCTGCCATTTCATCACCGCCGATGTGCTGGGCGACCTAAAGGAGCTGCCGGGGACCTTCGGCTTCGCCTACGATTGGGGGCTGCTGCATCATCTGTTGCCAGAGCAAAGAACAACCTACATCCAAAATGTTTATGGCAAACTCAAAGCCAAAGGCCGTTATCTGTCGCTCTGTTTCAGCGAGCAGGACCCCCAGTTTGGCGGCGCAGGAAAATACCGCAAGACGTCCCTCGGGACCCTTCTCTATTTCTCCTCGGAAGAGGAACTCAGAGACCTTTTCGAACCTTACTTTCACATTGCCGAATTAAAGACGATCCGGATCAGCGGCAAGTTCGCGCCCCATCTCGCGATCTATGTCTTCATGGAGAAGAGATAGGCATACCGCAAGGTCCGTCCCTTGGCAGCGGACCGGATCTGCTCCCCTGGCCCTTGATTTTCCCCCGCAGCAAAATATCCTTTAG
>JAUWLU010000229.1 GCA_030613545.1 Desulfuromonadales bacterium | reverse complement strand
CACTTTCATGAAATCCCGGCGGGTGTTTTCTTTAAGCGTCTGGTCGCCGCCGAAGACGCCCACAAACAGACCCTGCACAATCTCTATCACGGCCTCAGAACCCGCTCGAACGGCGAAGACTTTCCCTCGGCGCTGCTGCCCGAACCGGTCGCTGAAACCATGCTCGAAGGCGGCTTGCCGCTAGCCGAGGCTCTGCGATGGCTGCCTGGCAAGACTGCCCAACAGGCCCTGGAACTGGCCATTAGCCTGGAGGTCAACGCCTACGACCGTTACCAGATCATGAGCCGTCACGCCGCCGACCAGGAGGGGAGAACGGCCTTTGAGCGCCTGGCCCGCGAGGAGAAGGGCCATCTCGGTCTGTTGAGCGACGAGCTCGATCGTTGGTTGGAGCACAACAAATAACCGCTGGAATCAATTCGTCCGATTCCGTTCAAGGCTTCTTAACAGGAGGTATGGATCATGCCCATCACTCGACACGGTCTCAGCATCGGTATCGAAAGGATCGATCAGGAATTCTTCCTGACCTTCACGGCGGTGGGAAAACTGACTCACGACGATTACGCCCGCATCACACCGATGATCGACGGCGCCTTGGCCGAGGTCAAGGCGCCGCGGGTCAAGGTCTTTCTCGATGCATCGGAACTTCAGGGATGGGAGCTGCGGGCCGCCTGGGACGATTTCAAACTCGGGTTGAAATACGGCAACGCCTTCGACAAGGTCGCCATATTCGGTAACAAAAAATGGCAGGAAGTCGCCGCCAGGGTCGGCACCTGGTTCATCAGCGGCGAAGTGAAGTTTTTCAGCGACGCGCAGGCTGCGCTGACCTGGCTGAGAGATGGAGACGACAGCCGAGAGTGACACATGCTGTCGCCCCTGATTGACGTGGCCGGGGGCGATATCCTGCAGTCCAACCGCGGGCCCATCGTCTAGAAAGTCTACTCTTCGCCCGGTCTATAAGGGATTCGAGGGGCGCCGTTTAAGCTAAGAAGATAACCTGAAAAATCAGGGCCGCCAGATAGGCGGCCCTGTTATTTTTGAGGAGGTTGTGCAAGAAAACATCAAGCCTGTTTGACAAAGGTGCCAGCTTCAGTGCAGGAGGGGCATTTTCTCGGTTTACAGCGTCCTTCCTTTTCATGTCCGCACTTTTCACATTTCCAGACCGCCATGGTGATCTCCTTTCATGGATCAAAACCTAACCGATAAGGTGGGGATTCTGCTTGTAATCGGCCATCTGTCAAGAGGAAATTCGGATGCGGCAAAGAAGACGAGTTTATATATTTACAATGGCACGGCAGTATGGCTGTTCGTTGAGCTGCAGCACCCGACCAAGCATAGTTGCTACGTATGAGATATGGCGGGTCGGGGCGCGCCCCTAGTCCAGCCGCCCGTCTTCCATGCGAATAATGGTGCTGTTCAGTCGTTCAGGCTGATCTGGGGAATGGGTGGCCTGGATGATGGTCATGCCCTGCTCGATCAGTATCGGCAGTAGCCGGTCAAAGGTCTCGATACTGGCGTGGGCCATGTTGGAGGGCGGTTCGTCCAGCAGCAGCAGCTGGGGGCGCAATACCAGAGCCCGGGCGATGGCCACGCGTTGCTGCTCGCCCCCCGACAGTTCACGGGCGTTGCGTCGGCCGAAGCCTTCAAGTCCGACCATCTCGAGAGCTTCATGAATCAGGTGATGCTGTTCCTTGGCGTGAATTCCGCGCATTTTGAGGCCGAAGGCTATGTTGTGACGCTGCACACAAAAAAGAAGGTTGCCACTTCTGTGACGACCTTCATGGTCAATATATGTGGTGGTGTAGGGTTAGTGTTTCGGGCCGCGTTTCAAGGCGATCAGTTCCGCCCCAAGGGCTTCGGCGACCTGTTTAAGCTCGCTCATGCGCATGTGCTTGCTGTAGACTTTGAGGTTCACATCCGACACGGCACCGACGATGTAACGCGGCGTTTTGGCACCGTCTACCATTTTTTTCCGTTCACGGTAAAAAATTCTGCCTCCCATGGTGTCCTCCTCTCGGTGTACCGCTCTCGATAGCGGTAGTTACATTTACGCTGCGTCTAATTATATCACCAGAGGAGGGGGCCGATACAAATCTCAGGCGCGAATCAGGGTGCCGACGGCTTCGCCGTGCAACGCCCTGGCGATATTACCCCGTTTGTGGCCGTTGATGATGCGCACCTCCTTGAGGTTGGCGGCATCCTTGAGCAGATACAACAGTTTGCGCTCCATAACCATATCTTCCATATCCATGGCCAGAAGTTCTTCCGCCGTGATCTCGGGGATCAGTTTCGCGTCGGGATTGACGAAGGGGTCTTCCGTGAACAGCCCATCGACATTTTTGACCAGGATGCAGCTTTGGGCGCCGAGCACCTCGGCCATGAGAAAGGCTCCGGTATCGGTGCGGTGGGGCGGAATCAGGCCGGTGCCCGGCGGATGCTCAAACAGTCCGTAAGGGGGCGTGCCGTGGGTCACGGGGAGGAAACCGAGCTTGAGCATCATCGGCAGATCGAGCAGGTCGTCACTTTTGATCCGGGTCCCACCCCAGGGCGAAAGGAGCAGCGCCATGATTTCGGCATTCTGCTCACTGATTTTGCCGGCCAGTTCGGCCAACACCCCGGTAGGCATGCCGAGGTCGATGCCGATGTCGAGGATGTGTCGTACCCGCACCCCGCCGCCGGTAACGATCAGCAACTTATTGTCTTTGGATACTTCCCCGATTTCCTCCACCAGCGGAATTACCACCTCGCGGCCGTAATCCATGGCGCCGTGACCGCCAATTTTGACGACATGCAGGTCCGGGATCAGCCGCATCGGCTTGATATGCGCATGGGATTTCATCAGGCCTTTACGCACCAGGGACTCGCCGCGGAGCCTGTTCTCCAGTTCGTGCCGACCACCCATAGTCTGCCTCCCGTCTTGTTAAGGCGTTAATTCTCAAGGCTTGTCTCTTTTGAGGATACCAGAAGCAACTGAGGTAGGCTGGAAAAAGTGGACACCTCCTTAAGCCTTGCAGGCTATCAGATTGGTGTCCACCTTTTCCAGCCTACCTCGTAACCGGGGTGCGCTCTTCCAGTGAACTGGAACCCTTCAAAAAAGAAGGATTTCCTTATGAATACGCCAATTTCGCCAAGCGCCGGCGATATAGCGAGTGGAAGTTCGTCTTCAAACCGAAAGCAAAAAAATAGCCCCAAGAGCATAGCGGGGGGATTGGCTCCGACAAGGGGATAGTTGTCAGGGCGCGCAAGCTTTCCACCATGGGTAGTGGGAAAAATGTTCGGTGTTGAACAAGAAAAAGGGTTGCGGAAATTCCGCAACCCTTTGTTTTTACTTGCAGGAGCCCCAGGAGCTCCCCCATTAATAGAGGTGCTTGTACCCCTCATACGTTCCCGCTCGCTAAGTGGTCTGTAAAACCTTCGAACACCTCCTGGACAATATTCTCGATGGCTGTGACCTCTTCGTCCGTCAGCGCCGCAAATGTCCGTTTGCGACGGCGTAGCGCCAGCTTGCCGTTGTTCTGGCGAATCAGGATCATCAGGTCTCCGGCCAGGCTATCCGGCATCTCGACTGTGGCCATGA
>JAUWLU010000168.1 GCA_030613545.1 Desulfuromonadales bacterium | reverse complement strand
GTGCTTGCTCTTAAACACGTTGCAGCGGAAGAGATTCTGCCAGTGGTGCGGGATGTGCTCGAAGGGCAGGGTAAGGTTAGTACCTGGGATAACCGTTTGATCATCAACGCCTCGGCGGAGGAGATTGCCACCATCGAGGAGCTGCTGCTGCAGATCGATCTGCCACCGACCATGCTGCGCATCAGCGTACGACAGGAAAATCGCCAGGGCCAGGCCGGCAACCGGGCGGTGCTGAGCAATTCGCCAGCACCCGTTGGAGCGCCCAAGGGGGCTGCGATGAGCGCCGCCGCGCGGCAGCTCGGCAACACTGTTGAACAGACGACGCAGACCCTGCGGCTGCGGGACGGCAGCCGCGGTTTTATTCTCATGGGCGAGATGGTGCCCTATGTGCGGGAAATGCTGTTGCTGGCCCGCCGCTATGCCGGCTATGGGCAGACCGTCGATTTTCAGGCCGTCAATACCGGCTTCTGGGTGCGACCGATTCTGGAGCGGGGCTATGCCACGCTGGAGATTCGGCCCCATCTGGAGGGTTTTCAGCGCAGCAGTGCCCGCATGATGGGCATGCCGTCGGCAGTGCAATTGCAGGAGCTGGTCAGCACAGTGCGGGTGCCCCTCGGCAAATGGGTCGATCTCGGCCATCATCTGCGGGAAGGGGACGAGGTCTCCCGCGCGATCCTTACCTGGCGGACCAGCCAGCTGCATCAGGAACGGACCATCTGGATCAAGGTCGAGCGCTGATGAGCAAAAGCTGAATATTAGCGGACTGTTATTTGGGTTGCTATTGCGGCCCGCTTTTGTTACAAAACGGGTGCCGGCGCCACCATCGGCGAGCACGGCATCGACCGGTGTGATGGTCCAATGATTGATGGCGTCGCAAAAATTCCGTCCTCCTGCGTTGCAGCGCTTTTTCAGGATTTCGACATACACTATGTATGCCTTCACCCCTGAAAAACCACTACGCCTTGCAGGTCGAAATTTTTGCTTAGTCATCACATGACTTTTTGCGAAAGCATCAATGATTGACTGGCATTGCCACATTCTGCCCGCGATAGATGACGGCCCCGAGACCCTTGCCGAATCGGTGGAGATGGCGCGGCTGCTCGCGGCCGTCGGTTTTCGGCGGGTGCACTGTACCCCGCACTGCATGCTCGGCCGGTTCGATAACCGGCCGTCGCAGGTTCAAAGGGCCACCGCAGAGCTGCAAAGAGAGCTGCGCCGAGCGGGAATTCCCCTGTTGCTGAGCCCCGGAATGGAGTATTCTCTGGACGAATATTTTCCGGTGTTGCTCGAACAGCCCCAGCCCCTCGGCAACAGTCAACTGTTGCTGGTCGAGGTCCCTAGTCAGGCTGCCACCGAGCTGGTGCGGGAGAATGTGCGGCTGATCATTCAGCGCGGCCTGATACCTCTATTGGCTCATCCGGAGCGCAGCGTTCTTCTGCACCGGGACGAATCTTTCCAGCAGCGGCGGTCTTTCACGGGGCTGATCAGGCGATTGCTGGCCCGCAGAGCCGATCCGGCTTTGCCCGATGGATCCATGCCTGGCCTATTGCTGCAGGATGAGCTGCAGGGAATGGGCTGCCTGTTTCAGGGCAACCTGCTCAGTTTTTCCGGTCGTTACGGCCGGCAGGTGCAGCAACGGGCATTTGTTAATCTCGACCAGGGTCTCTACGCTTGTTTCGGTAGCGACGGCCATGGCGCCGAGTCGCTTGAGGCCGGTCTGTTGCCTGCGCTGCAGGCATTGACAGACCATCAGCAAGGAGCGGATACGCTCGGTCGGGTTGCGTTACGTCCTGGCAGTTTTCTAATCAATTAACTTCTCTTCTTCAGGATGGATTCTCGATGAATATAACCGTTATTGGAACAGGCTATGTGGGGCTGGTTACCGGCACCTGTTTTGCCGAGATGGGCAATAATGTTACGTGTGTCGATGCTGATCCGAACAAGGTCGCTGCGCTGAAAGAGGGCAAGGTGCCCATCTATGAGCCGGGTCTGGAAGTGTTGGTCAGCAACAACGCCCGGGAAGGGCGGCTGCAGTTTTCCACCTCGCTGCCGGAGGCGATGGGCGATTCCAGCCTCTACTGCATCGGCGTCGGCACGCCGTCCAACAACGACGGTTCGGCGGATCTCAGTCAGGTGCTGGCGGTAGCTAAGGAGATCGGTCAGCATCTCAGTGACTATGCCGTTGTGGTCGACAAGTCGACGGTGCCGGTGGGCACCGCCGATCGGGTGCGGGCCGTTATCGAGGCCGAGCTGCAAAAGCGAGGGGTGCAGATCGATTTCGATGTGGTCAGCAATCCCGAATTTCTCAAGGAAGGGGCGGCCATCGACGACTTCATGCGGCCCGACCGCATCATCATCGGCGCCGACAGCGATCGAGCCCGGGAGATCATGCGCCAGCTCTACGCCCCCTTTAATATGAACCGCGACCGCACCGTTTACATGGGGGTGCGCGATGCGGAAATGACCAAATATGCCGCCAATGCCATGCTCGCCACCAAGATTTCCTTTATCAACGAAATCGCCAACCTCTGCGATCTGCTCGATGTCGATGTGGAAAACGTGCGGCGCGGCATTGGCTCAGATGAGCGCATCGGCTATTCCTTCATCTACCCCGGCTGCGGCTATGGCGGCTCCTGCTTTCCCAAGGACGTCAAGGCCTTGATTCATCTGGCGGAAAGCTGCCAGTACGACTCCCAGGTGCTGCGCAGCGTCGATGAACGTAACAAGCGTCAGCAGCGGGTGCTGTTCGAGAAGATCTGCAAACGCTTCGGCTCCGATCTGAGCGGCATCACCATCGGCGTCTGGGGGCTGGCTTTTAAACCGGGAACGGATGATCTGCGCGAAGCCTCCTCGCTGGTGTTGCTGCACGACCTGGTCGGTGCCGGCGCCCGGGTCAAGGCCTACGATCCCATCGCCATGGATGCGGCCCGCAAGCTTCTGCCCAGGGCCTGGTTCGACAACTGCGACCTGGTGCTGACCGACCATCAGTACGATGCCCTCAAGGCGGCCGATGCCATGGTCCTGGTCACCGAATGGAAGCCCTTCCGCACCCCCGACTTTCTGGCCATGAAAAAGCTCATGAAACAGCCGGTCATTATCGATGGCCGTAACCAGTACGATCCGCAGCAGATGCGCGAGGCCGGTTTCGAATATGAGGGGATCGGGCGGCGAGCCTAGCAGGGCGACGTTTCGATAAGGGCTGCGCTCTTTAAAATTAAGTGTATGTAATGGGTGTTAAAATATAGCCCGGCATGGAGGCATTAGTGGCAAAAATATTGGTTACCGGCGCAGCCGGGTTTATCGGTTTTCACCTGAGCAAGCGGTTGCTTGAGCGCGGCGACCAGGTCATCGGTCTCGACAACCTCAATGACTATTACGACGTCACCCTCAAGGAGGCGCGCCTCGCTCAACTGCAGGGCAAGGAAAACTTCCGTTTCGTGCAACTCGATCTGGCTGATCGGGAAGGAATGGCCGCCCTGTTTGCCAAAGAGCGCTTCGATCGGGTGGTGAATCTCGCTGCCCAGGCCGGGGTCCGTTATTCGCTGATCAACCCCCACGCCTACGTTGACAGCAACCTGACCGGGTTCATGAACATTCTCGAAGGCTGTCGGCACAATGAGGTCGAGCATCTGGTTTATGCCTCCTCCTCATCCGTCTACGGTGCCAACACCAACATGCCCTTTTCGGTGCACGACAATGTCGATCATCCGGTATCCCTCTATGCGGCATCGAAAAAGGCCAACGAACTGATGGCCCACACCTATGCCCACCTCTATCGCCTGCCGGTGACCGGGCTGCGCTTTTTTACCGTCTACGGACCCTGGGGGCGGCCGGACATGGCCCTGTTCCTGTTCACGAAAGCCATCCTGGCCGGCAAGCCCATCGACGTTTTCAATTACGGCAAGATGCGGCGGGACTTCACCTATGTCGACGACATCGTCGAAGGGGTAATGCGCACCCTCGATAAGACCGCCACGGCCAATCCCGACTGGGACGGGGCTCAGCCTGATCCCGGCACCAGCAGCGCCCCCAGCCGACTGTACAATATCGGCAACAACAATCCGGTGGAACTCATGGACCTGATTGGCATCCTGGAACAGGCCCTTGGCAAGACCGCCGAGAAGAACCTGCTGCCCATTCAGCCCGGCGACGTGCCGGCGACCTACGCCGATGTCGACGATCTGATGCAGGATGTCGGCTTCAAGCCGGCTACGCCCATCGCCGAAGGGGTCCAGCGGTTCGTGTCCTGGTATCGGGACTACTACCAGGTCTAGAGGCGTGCCTGTCGGGATGGCGCAATCGGTTGGGGCATGCCCCACTTTTTTAGCTTGATCTTAGTCGTTTCGTAAAAGTTTCGTATAAAGCAAAATCACCGCAGAGAACGCAGAGGCCGCAAAGAAAAGTCTTCGATTTTATAGACCTTTTCCGCGTCCTCTGCGACCTCGGCGGTCAAAGGTTGAAGTTCTGCGATCTCATCATTGAATGGTCCGTAAATACTTGCACCGAGTTGAACAGTATTTAATTCGATTCGATTTTGTTCAAAGGAGGCTATCGTGATCACATGTAATGAGATACGGAACAAGCAGGCCAAAATCGCGGTGGTCGGTCTCGGCTATGGCGGCCTGCCCCTGGCCGCCGCCTTCGGCCGCAAAGTCGAGGTGATCGGCTTCGACATCAGCAGGGAAAAGATCGGCGAGCTGCGGGGCGGCTACGATGCCACCGGCGAACTGACCAGCGGGGACCTGGCCTCTACCAACATCGACTACAGCGACGATCCGGCGCGGCTGGCCGAGGCTGCCTTCCTGATCGTCACCGTACCGACGCCCATCGAGGACCACAAGAAGCCGGAGCTGCGTCCCATCGAGTCGGCCTCCCGCTCCATCGGCCGCCATCTGGCCCCCGGTTCCATCGTGGTCTACGAATCGACCGTCTATCCCGGTGTCACCGAG
>JAUWLU010000111.1 GCA_030613545.1 Desulfuromonadales bacterium | reverse complement strand
CAACCAATCGACAAAGGAAGCTGGCGCATGAGCCTTATCGGCTGCGGCGGCCCAGCGCGAAAAGTGACTCAGTTCCAGGTGGGTATGGGCATTGACCACCGGCGGCAGCGGAGCGGCATCGCCATAGTCGACCACCTCGCCAGTGTAACCCGACAGCAGCTCGGTCCGGCGGCCGACGGCGGCAATCCGATCCTGATTAAGCAACAGGGCCCCATCCTCGATGGGCGGAGCACTGATCGGCAGTAGATAGCGGGCCAGATAGAGGGTCATAGATGACTCAGGGCGGGTTTCCGAATCGGAAACGCGGAGTTTTTCGTTCTGGCAAGGAAATCGAGGACTTGCGCGGAGACGTACATCGGTACGTCGCACAAGCAAGCCCGTGGATTGACGTAGCCAGAGCGAAAAAGAACCGTTTCCGGGCGGAAACTAGATGGCCTTACGCAGCGTGCCTTGACCGGGCGTTTCCTTTTGCTGATCGGTCGGCACGTTGTGATCGTCGACAAAGACCAGCTTCGGCTCGTAACTGACCGCCTCTTCACTGGGGATCTCGAGCCAGCTGGCGATGATCACCTTGTCACCCCGGGAAACCAGCCGGGCCGCGGCGCCGTTGATACAGATGGTGCCGCTGCCGGGCTGCCCTTCGATGACATAGGTCTGAAAACGGGTACCGTAGGTGACATTCCAGATGTCGACCGCCTCGTAGGGCAGAATATCGGCCGCCTTAAGCAGCAGAGGGTCGATGGTCACACTACCCTCGTATTCGAGATCGGCGCCGGTCACAGTGGCGCGGTGAATTTTTGATTTAAGCATTTTGCGGTTCATGATGAGCAGTCCTCCTCAACGAGATAACTGTTGTCGATTAAGCGGGTTTGGCCGATGCGCACCGCCAACAGCAGCACGGCATCGCGGTCGATGACCGTCGCCTTCTGCAGGGTTTCGGCGTGGCGTATCTGCACATAGTCGATAGCCGCATCGGCTTCCTGGTCGATGCGTCGGCGCACCATCTGCAGCAGGTTGGCGGCACTGTCCTCGCCGTCGGCGACGGCGGCTCGAGCCTGGCGCAGGGCGTCGCTTAAGGCCAGCGCCTGACGGCGCTGATCCGGCGACAGATAGGTGTTGCGGGAACTCATGGCCAGGCCGTCCGCTTCGCGAACGATGGGCATACCGACGATCTGCACCGGCAGGTTGAGATCAGCGGTCATCCGCCGAATCACAGCCAGTTGCTGGAAATCCTTGCGGCCGAAGAGCGCCAGCTGCGGCTGGACGATGCTAAAGAGCTTGCAGACCACGGTGGTCACGCCGCGAAAATGGTCCGGCCGGCTCTCGCCGCAGAGCACTTCGGTAAGGCCCTCCACGTTGACGTAGCTGGCATAACCAGCGGGATACATGTCACCGGCGGTCGGCGCAAAGAGCAGCTCGACGCCGACGCTGCGAGCCAGTTCGGCGTCCCGTTCCAGGTTGCGCGGATAGCTGTCGAGGTCTTCGCCCTGACCAAACTGGGTGGGATTGACAAACAGAGACAGTACCAGCAGGTCGCCCCGCCGTTTGCCTTCCCGCAGCAAAGACAGATGGCCCTCGTGCAGAAAACCCATGGTCGGCACCAGGGCGATACGCCGACCGGCGGCCCGAGCCGCCAGGCAGCGCTGCTGCATATCCTTAACCGAAGTGATGATTTCCATAACAGCCTACTTGAAGCTGTGTTCCGGTCCGGGGAAGACCCCGTTCCGAACTTCGCGAATATAGTCTTCGACGCCGCCGCGGATGGTTCCCGCCAGATCGGCATAGCGCTTGACGAATTTGGGCGAATACTTGTCGCACAGGCCGAGAATATCGTGAATCACCAGCACCTGACCGTCGCAGTCGACCCCAGCGCCGATGCCAATGGTCGGAATAGCGACGGCAGCGGTAATCTCTGCGGCCAGCGGCGCGGGAATACCCTCCATGACCAGGGCAAAGGCGCCGGCTGCTTCGACCGCACGAGCATCGGCGAGCAACTGGCGGGCCTGCTCGGCCTGCTTGCCCTGTACCCGGTAGCCGCCCATGCGATGGATCGACTGGGGGGTAAGGCCGATATGCCCCACCACCGGAATATCCATACCGACAATGGCGGCAATGGTGGCGGCCACGTTGCAGCCCCCTTCGAGCTTCACCGCCTGGGCTCCGCCTTCTTGCATCAGCCGGCCGGCATTGCGCCGCGCCTCAATCACATCGATCTGATAGGAAAGAAAAGGCAAATCGGCGACGATAAAGGCCTGTTGCACGCCACGGGCCACGGCCCGGGTGTGGTAGACCATCTCGTCCATGGTCACCGGCAGGGTATTGTCGTAGCCGGCCACCACGCAGCCCACCGAATCACCGACCAGAATCATGTCGATGCCGGCCTGATCCATCAGCCGGGCAAAGGGATAGTCGTAAGCGGTGAGCATGGTGATCTTTTCACCCTCGGCCTTCATCCGCTGCAGATCGAGTATGGTTTTACGTTTCTGCACGTTGGCTCCTCGCCGCCCGGCAAAAATTGGGCACATAATAAAAAATGCCTTTCGGATCGAGTCCGAAAGACACATGCCTGCCCGACTGGTGAGCTACGCCCACCGGCCTCTGTTAGCCGTCGTCTTCCGTCCCGGTCCGATGGATCCAGGCGGTCATTTCCGTCGGCATCTGCATCCCTTCGCTGCTGTTGCTCCGGCACTAGTTCCGGGCTGAGTGAAGGGACACTCGCCAAACCGGCTGAAAGCTATAGCATATCGCCGGGACCATGTCCAGTTTTAATAGGTTGACGGAAGATGGGCGATGCCTGGGGAGGCGTACACACTCACAGGGAAAAACTCCGTAAACCGTAAGGCGCAAGACCTGATGCTCTTCCATCCCCTGTGACGCAGCCGAAGCGGAGGGGACGTTTTGCGAACAGGCGGAAAACTGTCCGAGCGCCAGCGAGTTTTTTTCCGACCGCAAAATGTCTACGCAGCGCAGGGTACCCGAAGGGCAAGGAGGTGGGGCGCGCTTTTCTGCTTACTCTTTTGCCGCGCAGCAAAAGAGTAAGGCGTCGCGCGGGGACGCAACCCCGCGGTTTAGTCTCACGGCCACCAAACTCGAAAACAAACGAACTGTGGGCTCAGCTACCTTCGGACTGATTACCCAGACGCACACGCAGCATCTCAGCCAGAGCACCGAACTCCTCCAGGGTCAACGTTTCGGCGCGCCTACCGCTGTCGATGCCGATCCCCTCCAGTCCCTCGACCAGACCGTCGAATGCCAGGCCAGCCCCCTGCAGACTGTTACGCAGAGTCTTGCGCCGCTGGCCGAAAGCCCCCTTGACCACCCGGCGGAAGAAACGCTCGTCGGCCACCGCCACGCGGGGCTGGTCCAGGGCGTCGAAACGCAGGACCACTGAATGGACCTTAGGCGGCGGATAGAAGGCGCCGGGCGGCACCCGCACCACACGGCGGACATCGAACCAGTTCTGACAGAGCACCGACAGAATGCCGTACTCCTTGCCGCCGGGCTCGGCACAGAGCCGATCACCGACTTCCTGCTGAAACATCAGCACCAGGCGGGAGAAGAGCTGGCGATGATCGAGAATCTTGAACAGAATCTGGCTGGAGATGTTGTAGGGCAGATTGGCCACCAGCTTGTAGGGCGGCTCGGTCAGCAGCTCGGCCCAGTCAAGACGCAGGGCGTCACCCATATGGACCTGCAGGTTGCTCTCCGGCCGCGCCTGCAACGAGGCGGCCAGGTCGCGGTCGAGCTCCATGACGTGCAATTGGCCGACACAGGGCAACAGTCGATCCGTCAGAGCGCCGAGACCGGGGCCGATCTCCAGCAGGCTGTCGGAGGGCTCAAGCTCGGCGGCTTCGAGAATCCGCTCCACGACCTGCTGATCGCGAAGGAAATTCTGGCCAAAACGTTTTTTAGGTCGATGTTGCACCCTACCCCCTTATTGCTTTCTCGGCCGACGTGGCCAGCGTGGAATGCGCAGGTTTTTAAACAGTGGCACCACCTGCAGCATGACCATATATGAAATGATCGAGACAATCAGACCGTAGAGCAGGCTGCCAGATGCCATGGGTAGCATTACCTCCCAGCCAAGGCTTTTGAGGGCGGCAAAGGTCAACTCGTTTGGCAGCTGGGCGCGGTCCAGGCCGAGCAGTAAACGCCCCGACTCGTACTCGAGGGCGTAGATGAAGGGAGCAGTCAGAGGATTGGTGATCCAGACACCGACAGCGGCGGCAATCTTGTTCTCTTCGAGGAACATGGCAAGAAAGACCGCAATGACCATCTGAATGCCGAAGGTCGGGGTCATGCCGATAAAGATGCCGAGGGCGAAGCCCTTGGCAATATCGTTGGGCTCGGCGCGCAACCGTATCAAGCGCAACACATTCAACTTCAACTGCCGCATTAAAGACCAACGCCGATACATGCCGCTCCATACTCCGTCAGTCAGTGGTTGCGCCAACTTGATCGAGAGGCCAACTGGCACGGGCATTCAGATCGAGACCGGCGCAGTGGCCCTGCTCCAGATAGGCGTTGCCGGCTACCCCGAGCATGGCGGCGTTGTCTTGACACAACACCGGCGACGGAAAGATCACCTGCCGGCCTTGCTCGGCGGCCATGGCCGTCATCTGGCGGCGCAAACCCTTGTTGCAAGCCACGCCGCCGGCCACCACGATACGCTGCAGATCGAACTGGCGAGCCGCCCGCAGGGTCTTTTTACACAGCACCTCGACCACCGCCTGCTGAAAACTGGCGGCAACATCTTTCAACTGCTGACCCTCGATGGGGCCGGTCTGAGCTTTAACATGATAGAGCACGGCGGTCTTGATGCCGCTGAAGCTGAAATCGAAATTGTCCTTGTGCAACAACGGCCGCGGAAAGTCGACGGCCGCCGCATCGCCCTCGGCGGCCAACCGGTCGATAACCGCGCCCCCCGGATAACCGAGACCGAGCAGCTTGGCCACCTTGTCAAAGGCTTCGCCTGCGGCATCGTCAAGGGTGCGGCCGAGTATACGGTAGCGGCCAATGCCGTCAACCTGGTAAAGATGGCTATGGCCCCCGGAAACAGCCAGGGCCAGATAGGGAAAGGCGACCTCCCGCTCCAGCAGGGGGGCGAGGATATGCCCTTCCATATGGTGCACCCCGACCAGCGGTATGCCGCGGGCAAAAGCCAGCGCCTTGGCCACCGCCAGGCCGACCAGCAGGGCGCCGACCAGGCCGGGCCCGCGGGTTACGGCAATGCCCTCGATGTCGGTCAGCGTCACGCCGGCCTTCTCAAGGGCTTCCTCGATCACCACCGAGATGGCCTGTATATGCTTGCGCGAGGCGAGCTCGGGAACCACTCCGCCGTAACGGGCATGGACATCGACCTGGGAGGCGACGATATTGGCGAGAACCTGCCGACCATTGCGGACTACCGCCGCCGAGGTTTCATCGCAGGAGGACTCTATAGTCAGAACCAGCATATCTATTCGTTCAGGATAAAATAAGTGATGGATTGAACAACAAAAAGAGCGTTACGGTAACGCGGCCGTCACAGCAGGTTGGCCGCCAGCTCTGCCAGCGGTGACCGTTCGCCCTTAGTGAGGGTAACATGGGCGGCGATATCCTGTCCTTTAATTTTTTCTACCGTATAGGTCAGACCGTTGCTCGATGAATCGACATAGGGATTGTCGATCTGGTAGGGGTCGCCGGTCAAAACGATCTTGGTCCCCTCCCCGGCCCGGGTGATGATGGTCTTGATTTCGTGGGGGGTGAGGTTCTGCGCCTCGTCGACGATCATATATTGCCTGGGGATGGAGCGGCCGCGAATATAGGTCAACGGCTCGATCTCCAGCAGCCCCATGTCGACCAGCTCCCGATAGCCCCGTTTGCGCTTGCCCTGTTCGTCGACCATGCCGAGCATCAGGTCGACGTTGTCGAAGATGGGCTGCATCCAGGGCGCAAGTTTTTCCTCCACGTCGCCAGGCAGAAAGCCGAGATCCCGGCCGAGGGGAAAGACCGGCCGGGAGACCAGCAGCCGGCTGTAGGCCCCCTCATCGGAGGCCTTGTGCAGCCCGGCGGCAATGGCCAGCAGGGTCTTGCCGGTACCGGCCTTGCCGACCAGGGTCACCAGCTGAATATCGTCGTTGAGCAGCATGTCGATGGCGAACTGCTGCTCGCGGTTGCGCGGATGGATGCCCCACAGTCCGTCCTTGGGCACCCGAATCAGCGGCACCACCCGCTCCAGAGCCGCCTGATAGCGGCCGACGGCGGTGTGGGAAGGGTTACCGGCCTCGACCAGGGTGACACACTGGTTGGGCAGCAACTCGGCGGCAAGGTCGACATAACCCTGACCGTAAAAACGGTCAACCTCGCTCTTGTCGACCTCGATCTCGGCGGTCCCGGAATAGAGTTCTTCGATGGAAACCTTGTCCGATTCGTAATCCTGCGCATCGAGCCCGACGGCGTCGGCCTTGATGCGCAAGTTGGTATCCTTGGTCACGAACACCAGCGGGCACTGGCACTCCGCCTTCATCTGCAGGGCCACGGCCAGAATGCGGTTATCGGCCTTATCGGTCTGCAGTTCGGGCGGCAGGCGGTTGAACGCATCGGTGGTGAAAAGGACCACCTTGAGGGTCCCGCCGCCCTCCAGGGATACGCCTTCGGTAAGATGGGCCTGCTGACGAAAGGAGTCTAGCAGCCGGGAAAGCTGTCGCGCATTGCGGCCGATTTCACTTTGATCCTTTTTAAAGGCATCGATTTCTTCGATAACAGTGATGGGCACCACTACATCATTTTCTTCGAACCGAAGCATCGCCAGGGGATCGTGGAGAAAGACATTGGTATCAAGGATATAGACTTTTTTCATGACGTCCTTTCGTAACCTTGTCGTTGGCTCAACATTGATGCTTTCGCAAAAAGTCATGTAATGGCTAAGCAAAAATTTCGACCTACAAGGCGCAGTGGTTTTTCAGGGATGAAGGCATACAATATAGTATGTCGAAGTCCTGAAAAAGCGCTGCAACGTAGTAGCAAGGGTGGACTTTTTGCGACGCCATCAAGGGTTGCAAACTAACACTGCCATCGGTCCTTTGGCAACCGCAATTTGCGGCCTGGCCGGCGGTTGTCAGCGC
>JAUWLU010000163.1 GCA_030613545.1 Desulfuromonadales bacterium | reverse complement strand
AGAGATCAAAGGACATTGCCGAGGAGCTCGGTGCCTGCCGGAACTGCATCCTGAACAAGCCCGCCCAGGCCCTCCCGCTAGTTTTGAAGGTCCACCGCAGGAGCAGCGCGCCCTTCGGCCTGCCGGAAACCGCGCCTAGGGCCCCGGATGGAATCCCCTGCCGACTCTGCGTACACCAATGACGCATCCCCGAGGGCGGGGTGGGCTACTGCGGGCTGCGCTGCAACGAAGGAGGGAAAATTCGGGGCGCCACCAGCGAGATAGGCAAGCTCTCCTGGTATCACGACCCCCTGCCGACCAACTGCGTGGGGGACTGGGTCTGTCCCGGCGGAAGCGGGGCCGGCTATCCCAAGTACGCCCACTGCCAGGGCCCGGAACGCGGCTACCAGAACCTGGCGGTCTTCTTCCAAGCCTGCTCCTTCAACTGCCTGTTCTGTCAGAACTGGTCCTTCATGGAACAGGCCACCAAGCCCCGAACCCGCACCGTTGAGGAGCTGGTCGCGGCGGTCGATGAACGCACCTCGTGCATCTGCTTTTTCGGCGGCGACCCGGTGCCTCAGGCCCCTTTTTCCCTTAAAGCCGCCAAGCTCGCCCGGGAAAAGGCCAAAGGAAGAATCCTGCGCATCTGCTGGGAAACCAACGGCTCCATGCATCCGGCCGTTCTCGATAAGATGGTGGCGATAGCACTCGAATCGGGCGGCAACCTCAAGTTCGATCTCAAGGCCTGGGACGAGAACCTGCACATCGCCCTGACCGGAGTGAGCAACCGCAGGACCCTGGAAAATTTCGCCCGGGCGGGCCAACGGGTTCGGGAGCGGCCGGTGCCCCCCTTGCTCATCGCCAGTACCCTGCTGATCCCGGGCTACATAGACGCGGAGGAGGTGCGGCGGTTGGCGCGCTTCATTGCCTCGATCGACCGGGACATCCCTTACAGCTTGCTGGCCTTCCACCCCCACTTCCACATGGCCGACCTGCCCCTGACCCCACGGCGCCTCGCCGAAAGGTGCCTGCAGGCAGCCCGGGAGGAGGGGTTGAACAGAGTGCGCCTGGGTAATGTTCACCTTTTGATCTAACCCAGACCAGCTCGGATCTTTCCACTATGCAAAGGACTATTTGGCTCTATTTCAGCGCCGATGTTGAACCCCCGGTTCTCGAGCTGCTGCAGAGGCGGCTGGCCGAGTTTTTCCCCTGGTCCGTTCAACTTGGGCAGCAGATCGGTCTTGAGGAGGATGAATTCGTCCCCTCCCGCGGCCAGTACCGTGCCGCCCTGGTTCTGAAACGACTGCGCAAACTGGGGCCCAGCGGGGATTTTCGCCTGGCGATTGTTGGTGTCGATCTGTTCGAGGCGGGGCTCAACTTTGTTTTCGGCGAAGCCGATGCTCGGCATGACTGGG
The DNA here is from genome assembly GCA_030613545.1 of Desulfuromonadales bacterium. Lineage (GTDB taxonomy): Bacteria > Desulfobacterota > Desulfuromonadia > Desulfuromonadales > Syntrophotaleaceae > Syntrophotalea_A. Next base: position 3,611 of record JAUWLU010000163.1, on the reverse strand, counting down.
CCATTATTTCCCTGAACCGGCTGCACAGGGAATATCCCGGACGGCCCTTGACCCCGGACCTCTTTTGCCACCGGGTGCTTACCGAGGCGGTGCATGAAATCGGCCACCTGGTCGGGCTGGGGCATTGTCCTGAGCCGAGCTGCGTGATGCATTTCTCCAACAGCCTGGTCGATACGGACCGCAAGGGCCCGGGCTTTTGCAAGGACTGCCGGAGTTTGCTTTATGAAAGATAATATCTTTTCGCCCGTCGACTACGAATATGACCATCCCGCAGCCAACCACGAACCAGGAGATAGATGAATGCCCGGTTGGATTATACCGCCGCCCAGAGAGCCGGTGAAAAGCAGGGAAGCCTTCCGCCGGGAACGGCAGGAGAAGGTAGCCCGGCTCAACCGCCGGGGCTACCTGCGCTCCGAGCGCATCAAAGCGGCGCTGCTGAAGGTTCCCAGGGAGGACTTCATCCCCTTTTTCTACAGGGACTACGCCTATGAGGAAGTCCCCCTCCCCCTGCCCGGCGAAGAGGCCACCATCTCCTGCCCGCACAGCTATCCACTCTTCTATGAGCCCCTGGGGCTCGACCGGGGACACCGGTTTCTCGAGGTCGGTCTCGGGTCGGGCTACGGTGCGGCGCTGGCGCGGGAGATAGTCGGGGAGCATGGCCTGGTCGTTTCGATGGAGATCGATCCTTTGACCCTGGCCTTTGCAGGCGATAATCTGAAAAAGACGGGCTACCGCGACATCGTCCTGGTCCAGGGGGACGGCGGGCTGGGCTACCCGGACCGGGCCCCTTATGACCGTATCTGCATGACGGCGGCCTGCAAAAAAATTCCACCTCCCCTGCTTGACCAGCTCAAAACGGGCGGCAGACTCATCGCGCCGGTCAAGGAGGACGGAGTACAAAATCTGGTCCTAGTGGAAAAAACCCCCGAGGGGACGGTGCGGGAGGTGATCTGCCAGGTTTTGTATCTTTCCCTGCGGGGCCGGTACGGGGCATGATGAACCGACTCATTCTCCATCTCGACATGGATGCCTTTTTTGCCGCAGTGGAGCTGCTGCGCCATCCCGAACTCAGGGGACGGCCGGTGATCGTCGGCGGCAGCGGCGACCCCATGCAGCGGGGGGTCGTCTCAACCGCCTCCTATGAAGCGCGCAAGTTCGGCATTCATTCCGCCATGCCCCTGCGCACCGCCTTCCATCTCTGTCCGCAGGCGGCTTTTCTGCCGGTGGACTACCGGACCTACGAAAAGGAGTCGAAGAAAATCAAGGCCCTGCTGAGAGAGTTCTCCTCGCGGATCGAGAACATGGGCATCGACGAGGCCTTTCTCGATATTTCCTACCGTCGCCAGCCTCCGGAAGAACTCGCCCGGGCGATCAAGGCGCGCATCCACAAAGAGACGGGCCTGACCTGCTCCATCGGCATCGCCCCCAACAAGCTGCTGGCCAAGCTGGCCTCGGATATGGACAAGCCGGACGGCCTCACCCTGCTCAACGAAAAGGATGTCCCGAGCCGGGTCTGGCCCCTGCCGGTGCGCAAGCTGTGGGGCGTCGGACCCAAAACGGAGGAGCGCCTGCGGGCCATGGGCGTAACCACCATCGGTGATCTGGCAAGGCTGCCCCTGGCCACCCTGGTCGCCCGGTTGGGACGGGCCCACGGGGCCTGGCTGCATCAGGCCGCCCGCGGCATCGACAACAGCCCGCTGGTCACCTTCCGGGAGCCCAAATCCCTGAGCCGCGAGACCACCTTTCAACGGGATATAAAGAATCCGGCCCTGCTGGTGGAGGTGCTAACCCGCCTGGTGGGGGAGGCCGTTGCCCGCCTGAAGAAGCAGGGCTACCGGTGCCGGACCGTGACCGTCAAACTGCGATACGCCGATTTTGAGACCCACCAGCACGCCGCCACCCTGGACCGAACCACCGCTGATCCGGAGACCATCCGCCGAACGGCCCGGCGCTGCCTGGCCAGGTTTCCCCTGGAGAAGCGGGTGCGGCTGATCGGGGTGCGATTAAGCGGATTGACTAGGAGGATGTCGGACTTGCCATGAACCGACTGCAAAATCGTCTGATCGGCCCATATTCCCGACAATTTTCGACAAATAGCCCTGCTATTCGTTCTCAAATTCTCGGAAATCTGTTCTCGAACAGCCAATTTTTCGCTTCGGTCCGTCAAGCCCGACAGCCTCCAAGGAGTTGCTGATGGACCTGAAGGATCTCGACCAACGGATGCGCTCGCTGGAATATTTCCGCTCGCTGCGCCTGGTGCCGGCCTGCTGGCCGATCATCCGCCTGGACGGACGGGGCTTTTCCCGGATGACCGCCGGGCGTTTCGGCAAACCGTTCGACCAGCGTTTTCGCGACCTGATGGTTTCAACGGCCGGCGCCCTTCTGGCGGAGCTGCAAGGCATTTACGCCTATACCATGAGCGACGAGATTTCCCTGCTGCTGCCCAGGGACTGGGCCTTATTTGACCGCCGGCTGGAGAAGGTGGTGTCCATCTCGGCGGGGCTGGCCAGCGCGACCTTCAGCCAGGCCCTCGGTGAGGCGGTCCATTTTGACAGCCGCATCTGGCTGGGAGCGGATGTTTCGCTGGTGCTCGAATATTTTCGCTGGCGCCAGGCCGAGGCGGCCAGCAATGCCCTGCACTGCTGGTGCTATTGGACCCTGCGCAAGACGGGCAAGAGCGCCGTCGAAGCCAGCCGGCTGCTGAAAGGCCAGTCGGCCGCCGATCAGAACGAGTTGCTCTTTAGGCAGGGCATCAACTTCAACGATCTGCCCCGCTGGCAGCGGCGCGGCGTCGGTCTTTACTGGGAGCCTTTCGAGAAGCAAGGGATCGACCCGCGAACAGGGGAAGCCGCCGTGGCCACCAGGCGCCGCATCAAAACAGACCGGGAACTCCCCATGAAAGACGAATACGGCCGGATGCTGTTGGGGATTATCGCGACTGGGTCGGAGACCGGGGCTGTGCCCAAAGGATCGGACTTTCCCCCCTGAGCCGGGCGAACATGGAAAAAGGGAGATCGAAACATGGACACATTGCCCCCTTGGCCGATTGATTTCACCGTCCCGGGAGAGTGGCAGGAGCTCAACCGGAAGACGCTCAGCGGTACCGTTCTGCTCGTGGGGGCCACGGACACGGGAAAGAGCACCCTGGCCCGCTGGCTGCTGGAACAGGCCCGCAACCGCGGCCGGAGCGCGGCCTGGCTGGATGGCGACCTGGGCCAGTCGAGTTTGGGCCTTCCCGGCACCCTGAACCTCGTCACGGTGGCCGGGGAATCTTCAGCCCAATTGCACCGGGCGGCATTTTTTGTCGGCAGCAGTTCGCCGCGGGGCCATATGCTGCAGGTCCTTACCGGCCTGCGCCGGCTGCGCGATGAGGCGCGCTCCCATGGGGCCGACCCGGTCTTCATCGACACCTCGGGACTGGTTGCCCAGGAGTCCGGAGGCGGCGCCCTCAAGGAATGGGAAGCCGAGCTGCTGCTGCCGACCACCGTTATCGCCCTGCAGCGCGGGCGGGAGCTGGCCCATCTGCTGGCACCGTGGCAGCACGATCCTCGCTTTTGCCTGCATTTGCTGCCGGTGGCCGCCGGGGTACGCCGGCGATCGCCGCAGGAGCG
>JAUWLU010000188.1 GCA_030613545.1 Desulfuromonadales bacterium | reverse complement strand
TTTTGATCTGCAGGCCGCCTACTATGAGGCGGTTTGATGGTTTTCCCCATCACTGCTTATTTATCACTCATCAATGGGGTTTTCGGATGAGCCTGAAAAAATTACGCAAAAAACTCACCATCGACCAGACCAACATCCTCACCGGTACCGTGATCAGCGACAACACCGCCACCGTGAGGGTGCGCACCAGCAAAGGCGAGCTGCGAGACGCCATCAAATCCGCCGGTGCGACCTGCCAGCCCGGCGCCAGGCTGACCCTGCATACCGACGGCCGCACGGTGCAGGTCACCGGCTCTGCGCCGTTATCTGAACTGGGTGGGGAGGTGGTTTTTCAGGTGTAGTTGGGAAATGTAGTGGGATGTAGTGAGATGGCACAAAAAAAGAGGCTACGGAAAAATCCGTAACCTCTTGATTTTATGGTGCCCAGGGACAGAATCGAACTGCCGACACGAGGATTTTCAGTCCTCTGCTCTACCGACTGAGCTACCTGGGCAAGTTGAGCCCCGTTTATAAATGAAATTCCCCGTACCTGTCAAGCAAAAATCGTCGCCGTTGCCGAGCTGAGCCTGCCGCCTCTTTTGTTTATTCGAATCCTTGTGTTATTCTACAGGTATTGAAATCCTCATTGGTTTTTCCGGATGGCCCTACGCATCAGGAGGACAACCATGACCGAAAGCACTGCCGATCCCGTTGAGGCTACCCCCTTTGCCGTGCGTGATTGCGCCCTGATCTCCCTGACTACCGGCCTCAAGGCGCAGAACCTGCGGGAGTTCTGCGATATTCTCAGGCGTATCCCGCTGGAGAGTATTGAGCATCACCTGTGGGGGCGCCTGTTGCAGCCCCGCTTCGACGAACCGGAATATAACAACGATTTCGCTTCTTGGGCCTATCACGGCTTGCACGACAAGACCTTGGCCGAGCGGCTGAGTATGGTGCTGCCCACCGATTTTACCGATCAGGAGGCCCTGCGCCAGGAACTGGTCGAGGTTCTTGAGGAGCGCCTCGACCAATGTGAAATGGTGCCTTGGGCCAAAGGTGAGCAGCAGTTTCATTTTTTGCGCTCGCAGATCGTTGTCTTCGACAGCGGCCTGCGCTTCTCCCGTCCGGTCGATCTGGTGCCCTATCTGGCGAACCTGTCCACGGGTAGCATCTATTACCATTTCATCGATGCCCGCAACCGCACTGCCGAGCGCTGGGACGATTTCAGTGCCTGGCTGGCCGGTTGCGGTCCCGAGTATCATCTCCTGCGCGAGCGGCTGTGCGGTGTCGACCCCTATTTTTCCTCGCTGCAGAACATTCGCCAGATTGTCGCCGAGCTTTTTCAGACGTTTTTCGAGGAGGCCGCCCAATGAGTCCTGCCGACAAAAATGGCAGCCTGCTGCTCGATCGCTACGCCGAGGTGACCGGGCGCGAGGTCATTCATCATCTGCAGCAGTTGGCGGCACCGCTCAAAGGGGCCAAAGTGGTGCATGTCAACTCGACTCGAGAGGGGGGCGGGGTAGCGGAAATTCTGCAGAAACTGATTCCCCTCAAGCGGGCCCTCGGCATCGATGCCAGCTGGGAGGTGATCAATGGCAGCCCGGCGTTTTACGAATGTACCAAGGGCTTTCATAACGGTCTGCAGGGTATGGGCAGTCCCATCCCGAAACAGCTGCTGGCCGAGTATGAAAAGGTCAACGCCGCCAATGCCGAGGAGTTGCGCAGCACCTTGGAGGAAGCCGACTTTGTGGTCATTCACGACCCTCAGCCGGCTCCGTTGCTGAGTCACTGTCCCGAGCGCCGCGGGCGCTGGCTGTGGCGTTGCCACATCGATGCCAGCCATCCCTATCGACCGGTGTGGAAATATCTGAGGCAGTGGGTAATCCCCTACGATGCCAGCATCTTTTCCATCCCCCAGTTTGCTCAGCCGCTGCCCCATCCCCAATACATCGTTGCGCCAAGTATCGATCCGCTCAGCGAAAAGAACCGCGATCTGCCCCTGGAGGAGCTGCAGACCGTCCGCGAGCGTTTCAAGCTCGATCCGGACCTGCCGATGATGCTGCAAGTCTCCCGTTACGATCGTTTCAAGGATCCGCTGGGAGTGGTGCAGGCCTGCCAGCTGGCTGGCAAGCTGACGCCTTTGCAGCTGGTGCTGGCCGGTGGCGGTGCCAGCGACGATCCCGAGGGCGAGGCGGTGTTGGCTGAGGTGCGTCAGGCAGCGGCGGGAGATTCGCGCATTCAGGTTCTGCTGCTGCCGGCCGATGCCCACCATACCATCAACGCCTTGCAGCGGACCGCCGATATTGTGCTGCAGAAGTCGATTCGGGAAGGCTTCGGCCTGACCGTGGCCGAAGCCATGTGGAAGGGCAAGCCGGTGATCGGCGGTGACACCGGCGGGATTCGGCTACAGATCTTCGACCACTACACCGGCTTTCTGGTGCGGACACCGGAGGGCGCGGCATTGCGTATCCGTTATCTGCTCCATCGCCGCGAACTGCTCAAGGAGATGGGCCAGCGGGCGCAGCGCTTCGTCGGCGAGAATTTTCTCATCACCCGCCATTTGCGGGAGTATCTGACTATGCTGCTGGGCCTGCAGAGCGGTACCCAGGGTCGCATGGAACTCGGTTTGTAGTTCAGTTTGCACAGTTAACCCGGGCTAGACAGGAGACAACGATATGCCCCAGGATCAAAAAAGGCGTTTGCTGGTCGTATCCAACCGCTTGCCGGCGGTTATTGAGCGTCAGGGAGAAGAATGGCAAATTATACCCGGCAGCGGTGGCCTGGTGACTGCCCTGGCCCCGGTTATGCGGCAACAGCAGGGTTTATGGAGCGGCTGGCCGGGCTGCGGCGACGAGGCTCCACTGGACCAGCTGTTGGGCCGGTTTGCCCAGGACAACGGCTATTCTCTGGCGGCGGTGCCCCTTTCGGCCGATGAGGTGGAAAAGTACTACCGAGGCTTTTCCAATGAGGCCTTATGGCCGCTGTTTCACGATCTGCTCGGCTTCTGCCGTTTTTCTTACGATAACTGGCAGGTTTATCTCGATGTTAACCGACGGTTCGCTCAGGTCGTGACCGAGCATGCCAAGGCTGACGACCTGATCTGGGTTCATGACTACCAGCTGATCGGGGTGGGCGATCAGTTGCGGGCCCTGCAGATGCCGCAGCCTCTCGGTTTTTTTCTGCATATCCCCTTTCCGGCTCCAGATCTCTTTCGCCGCCTGCCCTGGAAGGACCAATTGATTCGCTCGCTGCTGGCCTACGACCTGCTCGGTTTTCAGACCCTGCGCGACCGGCGCAATTTTGTTAATACCGTAAGCTCCCTGCTGGCCGAGGTCGAGGTGGTCAGACGCAAGCGGGAGTATGATTTGTTGCGGTTCGAAGGGCGCACGGTGCGGGTCGGGCATTTTCCGATCAGCATCGATTTTGACGAATTTGACAGCGGCGCCCGCTCCAAAGAGGTGGAGGACGCCGCCTGGTATCTGCACGAAAACCTGCGCGGCCGGCAACTGATGCTGGGGGTCGACCGGCTCGACTATACCAAGGGGATTCCCGAACGATTTCTGGCTTTCGAGCGGGCGCTCGAGAAATATCCCGAGCTCATTACCAATATCAGTCTGATGCAGTTGGTGGTGCCGAGCCGTACCCATGTGCCCGATTATCAGAATCTCAAGGAGACCCTCGATCAACTGGCCGGCCGCATCAATGCCCGCTTCGGCCGGTCCGAGTGGAACCCCATTTACTATGTTTACCGCAGTCTCGACCGCACCCAGTTGCTGGCCCGTTACCGGACCTCGGAAATAGCCCTCATCACCCCCCTACGGGACGGCATGAATCTGGTGGCCAAAGAATACTGCGCCAGTTCGGTGGAGAACAACGGTGTGCTGATTCTCAGCGAGTTTGCCGGCGCGGCGGACCAGCTCGGCAAGGGGGCGCTGCTGGTCAATCCCTATGATATCGAAAGTACCGCCGATGCCATTCATCAGGCCTATGTCATGGAATCCGGCGAACGCCGCCGGCGCATGCGCCTGTTGCGCAACGAGATTCGGCGTAATGACGTGCATCACTGGCTGGACAGCTTTACCCAGACGCTTTATTCCAGTTAGCTGTCCGATGGCTTGTCGCCGGTCTGCTGTCAGCTCGCTTGATTTGGTCCCTTTTGTTGGCAGCGAACTTCTCCTGCAAAGGAAGGCCACGCTGTATCTCTGGCTAAGGGAGGGCCAGTGCAGCCCTTGCTATTTGCCGGTAATTCTGCTAGAAGGGCAGAGACGGTTTAATTGCGGAGTATTGGTATGCAGTTTCGTTACGATTTTTTTAGCGGTTTTTTCTTTTGGCGCGGCTTCTTTTTTAGGCCGTCTGCCCAGGGTGAAGGTCCGTTGACGTAACTGACAGTCGTCAACCAACCGATTAACACAAACCACGGGCAGACCGAACTCCGGCCCCGTGGTTTT
>JAUWLU010000301.1 GCA_030613545.1 Desulfuromonadales bacterium | reverse complement strand
ATAGTGCTGGTAACGCCGTCGGCTGCTGAGGTACACTACAACCCGTAATGCGTAATGCGTAATGGGTTTAAACCTCTTGCGTCTTACGCCTTACGGCCTGCCAATCACTTATCACTGATGGCGTCGCAAAAAGTCCACCCTACTGCGTTGCAGCGCTTTTTCAGGACTTCGACATACCCTATGTATGCCTTCACCCCTGAAAAACCACTACGCCTTGTAGGTCGAAATTTTTGCTTAGCCATCTCATGACTTTTTGCGAAAGCATCATCACTAATTACGAATTACCACTTACGGATTTATCATGACTCAATACGAACTGTTTGCTCCCGCCCCTAAAGGCCTTGAGCCGCTGCTGGCGGAGGAACTGCGCGCTCTGGGCGCCCAGGATGTCTCCGAAACCCGCGCCGGGGTCGCTTTTGCCGGTGATCTTAAACTGGCCTACCGGGTCTGCCTCTGGTCGCGTCTGGCCAGCCGGGTGTTGCTGACGGTGGCCCGTTTTGCCGCATCGAGTCCGGAGGAGCTTTACGCCGAAGCGCTGCTCCAGCCCTGGGAGGAGCATCTGGCTGCCGACGGTACCCTGGCGGTTTCCTGTCAGGTGGTGCGGTCGCAGATCAGTCACTCACGTTATGCTGCTCTCAAGGTCAAGGACGCCATCGTCGACCGCTTTCGCGAGCGTTGCGGCGGGCGGCCTTCGATCGACGTGGAGCGTCCCGATGTGCGGATCAACCTTCACCTGGACAAGGATCAGGCGACCCTCAGCATCGATTTGTCGGGAGAGAGTCTGCATCGTCGGGGCTATCGCACCGAAGGGGTGCTGGCGCCGCTGAAGGAGAATCTGGCGGCGGCCATTCTGCTCCGTGCCGGTTGGCCGCAGATTGCCGCTGACGGTGGCTCGCTGCTTGATCCGGTGTGTGGCTCCGGTACCCTGCTTATCGAGGGGGCGCTGATCGCCGCCGATATCGCCCCCGGTCTGCAGCGCCCTTATTACGGCTTTGACGGCTGGGCAGGCCATCAGCCGGATATCTGGCGGGAACTGCTGCAGGAAGCCCGGGAACGGCGCAAGGTTGGCCTGGCCCGACTGCCGCTGATTGCCGGCCGCGATCTGGACTCCAAGGCCATTCGTGCCGCGCATCTCAACGCCGACCGGGCCGGGCTCGGCGGACAGCTGCATTTCTCCACCGCCGATCTGGCCGATCTGCGGCCGCCGGAAAATATGGAAGACCGGCCGGGACTGCTGATAGCCAACCCGCCCTATGGCGAACGTCTCGGTGAGCGGGACGAACTGGTGCATCTGTACGGCCGGCTCGGTGAAAATCTGCGCCGTCACTTTGTCGGCTGGAAGGCCGCCATCTTTACCGGCAATCCCGACCTGGCCAAAGAACTGGCCATCCGTGCCCGGCGCAAACATACCCTCTACAACGGTGCCCTGCAGTGTCAGTTGCTCCACTTTGACATCAATGAGCGCTGGTTCTTCGGCGCCGAAAAGGCTCAACGGCCCGCTGAGCCGGCGCCCCCCCTAAGCGACGGAGCGCGGATGTTCGCCAACCGCATTCAGAAGAATCTGCGCCAGGTCGGCCGCTGGGCGAAAAAGAACGATATCTCTTGTTACCGCCTCTACGATGCCGATATGCCAGAGTATGCCGTGGCCGTCGATCTCTACGGGCCCTGGGTGCATGTTCAGGAGTACCAGGCGCCCGATACCATCGATGCAGCGATGGCCCGGCGGCGCCTCAAGGAGGCCATGGCCGCCTTACCGGAAGCCCTCGCGGTTGCGCCGGAGCAGATCTTTCTCAAGGTGCGCAGCCGTCAGTCGGGCCGTTCCCAGTATCGCAAGCTGCAGGATCAGGGTCAGTTCCACGAAGTGACGGAGGGCAACTGCCGCTTTCTGGTGAATTTTACCGACTATCTCGATACCGGCCTGTTTCTCGACCACCGGCCGACTCGGCTGCTGGTGCAGCAGCTGGCCGCCGGCAAGCGTTTTCTCAACCTGTTTGCCTACACCGGCAGCGCCACGGTGCATGCCTTAAAGGGCGGCGCCGCTTCGTCCCTGACCGTCGACATGTCCCGCACCTACCTCGACTGGGCGCGGCGTAATCTTGAATTGAACGGTTTTCAGGTGGACGACCGCCATCGTCTGCTGCAGGCCGACTGCCTGGCCTGGCTGGCGAAGGCCGAGGGCACGTTCGATCTGATCTTTCTCGATCCGCCGAGCTTTTCCAATTCCAAGTCGATGACCGGCACCTTCGATGTGCAGCGCGATCATGTCGCCCTGCTGCGCCAGGCGCTAGGTTTGTTGGCTGAGGGTGGGGTGTTGCTCTTTTCCAACAATCTGCGGCGCTTCAAGCTCGACCGCGAGGCCCTGGCCGATCTGGACTTCGATGATGTGACCGCCGGTACCATCGCGGGCGATTTGGGCGGCATTGCGCGGATTCACAACTGTTGGCGCATAACGGGTCGTTATGCGTGATGAGTGATGAGTAAGGTGTAA
>JAUWLU010000383.1 GCA_030613545.1 Desulfuromonadales bacterium | reverse complement strand
GGAGATCTCTTTCTGTTGACCCGCTGCGACAATGAAGAAGGGTCCGACCTGCCGGTCAAAGGTCCTGTGCTGCACTGCCGGCATGCCCTGATCGATCATGCCCTCAACCTAAAAGGGCAGCAGGTCCCCCTGGCCAGCTTGGCCGGTAAACGAGGGGTCGCATTCGCCGGCATTGCAGAGCCGCACGGTTTTTTTCAGAGTCTCAAGGGCAAAGGGCTGGGTCTGATGGCTGAGCTTTCCTTTGCCGACCATTGTGCCTATGGTGAGTCGGAGATTCGGCAGCTGACCGCCGCTTGCCAGGAAGCCGACTATCTGGTGACCACCGAAAAAGACGCGGTAAAACTGATCAGCCTCAATTTACCATTACCTTGCTACCAGGTTCCGATGACCCTGGAATTTCAGGAGCATGGAGAGTTGGAACGCTTTCTGGTGCCCTTTGTTGGCCTGAAGGAAAGACCGTCATGACCCTTTCGCAAAACCTGCTCGATATTTTGGTCTGCCCCCAATGCAAAGGGGCGCTTCTTTATGAGCAGAACAATAACCGGTTGCTCTGTAAAGCCTGCCGTCTTGCCTATCCGGTTCGTGATGACATTCCGTCGCTGCTCATCGACGAAGCGGAGCCGCTGCCGGAACCTTGAAGACGGTGGCCCGTCCCGTGGAAAAAATACCTGGAAGAAAACCCGTAACCGGAGTTTAGAACCGTTGAAAACCCTGGATTGCAAAGAGATAAAGAAGATCATGGTGCGTTCGACCAACTGGGTTGGCGACGCGGTCATGACCACCCCGGCCATGGGCGCGTTGCGCGCAGCTTTTCCAGAAGCAGAAATCGTGGTTGTAGCCAATCCCCTGGTCAGTGAGCTTTTTTCCCATCACCCCTATTGTGATCGGGTAATGGTGTTCGATAAAAAAGGCCCCCACAAGGGATTTGCCGGGCTGTGGCGGTTTTCCCGTGAATTACGGCGAGAGCGCTTCGACTTGGCCGTTCTGCTGCAAAATGCCATCGAAGCGGCCCTGATGGCCTCTCTGTCCGGGATTCCGCGCCGCGCAGGGTATCGCACCGATGCTCGAAGGCTGTTGCTGAGTCACGGAGTGCCGGTCGGCAAAACCGAGAAGCAGATGCACCATACCGACTATTACCAACAAATGCTGCAACGGCTGGGGATTGAGGGGGGGGACGGCAATCTGTGCCTCGCCTGCACTGACGATGAGGTCGACTGGGCCCGTCAAACACTCGGAACCGGTGACTGGGTGGCCATAAACCCTGGCGCCGCCTACGGTGCGGCCAAACGCTGGTTTCCCGAACGATTTGCCGAAACAGCCGACGGCCTGGCCGCGGAATATGGCGTCAACATCGTTCTGACCGGCGGCCCGGGCGAAAAGGAAATCGGCCAGGATATTGCCGCCGCCATGTCCGCCAAGCCCCTCAATCTGATCGGCCAGACCAGCGT
>JAUWLU010000092.1 GCA_030613545.1 Desulfuromonadales bacterium | reverse complement strand
CCCTGAATGACGACTTTTTCCAGAGCAATGGTCAGATGGTATTCCTTGACAGCGGCCAAGCTCAGGGACGGCAGAAGGAGTCCGCAGAAAACCGATAAGATCAAAGCTATTCGGACCATGAGACAACCTCCAATATCTATTCGGGAAAATGGGACCCTCCCGTGGATACAGACTGTGTTTAAATAATAGAGCGCCTTGTCGGGAAAGCAAAATGGATAAGAAATCCATAATGCCGGGGCCTAAGCTTCCCCCAATGATAGGCATGTCAAAGAACGCCTGAAACTATTCTTTTTTACTGTCTGCTTGACGGGGAAATTTACGATTCGAAATCGGACAAATTAGGTGTCAACAGTGTGATATATAGTAGGTTTATGCTATTGATGAATATTTGTTTTCGCTAAAGCATCACAATAAGGTACTTTAGGCCATGCTTGGCAGTAGCTGATCAATTTGAGGGCTTTTATGATTCGTATTTGCGTCAAATTCCGCCTGGTCCTGTTTGTCCTGGCCGCCCTGGCAATCCTCTGGCTGTCGGTCATGCCCAATCCGCCCGTGCCGAAAACCGGCATGCTTTCCTGGGACAAAGTGCAGCATGCCCTGGGCTATGCATTTCTGGCCGCGGTAGGCGGCTGGGCATTGCTGCCGCTGGTGCCTTCGCCGGTCCGAGCCTGGCGCTATGCGCTGGCGATTGCCGTCGGCTACGGTGCCTTGATGGAGGGCATCCAGGCATGGTTTACACCTTCGCGGCGCGGTGATGTCGGGGACATTGTTGCCAATGGGTTGGGTGGCCTGGCGATCTATGGCCTGGCCCGGCTGATTTCCGGTCGGCTTTTCAAGCAACACAGGAAGGAAGGCTGAGGACATGGCAGTTCTTGAGACGGATATCCTGACGGCAGCCGGGAAGGGCGCCCTGGTGCTGACGGTCAACCAGCGTCTGGCCCGCTATCTGGTGCAGGCCTACGATCGACGCCAGCAGGAACAGGGCTGCGCGGCATGGAAATCCCCGGCAATACATTTTCATCTGAAGTGGCAATGGCAAATGGCCGGTCGCCTGCGCCTCGACGACAAGACCCTGGGTCCAGCCCAGGCTTTGCGGTTGTGGGAAAGGGCCGTGGAAGCGGAGGAACGGGACCTTGCGAGGGGCGGGCTCATGCGGGTGCCTGATGCCGCCCGAGCCGCCGCCCAGGCTCATCAGTTACTGTGCGAATACGGTGCAACCTTCAAGCCGGAGGAAGGGGGAGAAGACCATCGGGCTTTCTTGCGCTGGAGGCGCCGCTGGCAGGAGCTGTGCCGGGAGGGGGGCTGGGACGATCCCGCGCTGGTGCCGGGCAGACTGGTAAAGGCCCTGGAGAATGCGGAGTTGTCTCTGCCGGGCGATCTGTGGCTGGCCGGCTTTGACGAGCTCTCGCCGACGATCGAGGCTTTGTGCCATACGCTGCAGACACGCGGGGTGACCGTCCATCGCTGGATGCCCCCTGCCTGTCAACTCCAGTCCGAAGGGCGGGTCGGTTATGCCGACCCCGAAGAAGAGGTGCGCTGCTGTGCACAATGGGCGCGCCATCTGCTGGAAGGCAACGTTGAACGCATCGGTATCATCGCCGTCGATATGGCCGCCTATCAGCAGCGTCTGCAGCGTATCTTTCGCGAAGAGTTGAGCCCGGCGGCCTTGCTGCCTGGAGCCGGGGCCGAGAAGGCTTTCAACCTGTCTATGGGTACTCCATTGCTGAATGAGGGCATGGTGCTCGCCGCTTTTGAGCTGTTGGGCCTGGGGCGCAGCGTATCCCTGGACAGTATCGGCTATTTGCTCCGTTCCCCCTTCGTCTGGGGGTATTCCGCCGAACAGCACTCCCGCGCGATCCTGGACCGGGAACTGCGCAATTTGCGCATGACGGAACTGCCGCTGAAAAAGGCCCTGCATTTTGCCGAGCGGGGTTTCAAGAAAAAGCTTGGCTGCGCCGATATCTTTGCGCGCCAGCTCGAAACCATCCAAACCGCTCTGGCGGACACTGCTGCGCGCCTGCCTGGCGCCTGGGCACGCCACTTCGCCGAGGTGCTCGATAGCTGCCAGTGGTCACGGGATCGCAGCCTGACCAGCCGCGAGTTCCAGGTGTTTACCGCCTGGAAAGAGTTGTTGGCCGGCATGGCCTGTCTGGACGCGGTTTCCAGGCCGATGCGGCGAGGTGAAGCGTTGGCCCTGTTGCGGCGCCTGGCTGCCGAGGAAATTTTTCAGCCGGAAGGTTCCGCAGGGCGGGTGCAGGTGTTGGGAGCCCTGGAGGCGACCGGCATGCAGTTCGATGCGGTATGGCTGCTGGGCGCCCATGATGAGGCGTTGCCGGCTCCGGCCCGTCCCAACGCATTTATTCCGCCGCCCTTGCAGCGCCGTTTAAAGATGCCTCATGCCGATGCCGCGCGGGAACTCGATTTCGCCCATAAGGTTGCCGGGCGTCTGCTGACCGCGGCGCCGGAGTTGGTGGTCAGCTGGCCACAGCGCATGGACGGCCGGGAACGGCAGCCGAGTCCGCTGGTTCAGCACCTGTCGCTGATCGAGCCGCAGCTGTCCGCCAGTCGGCGGCCAGCGATGCTGATCCAGGCGGCCACCCCGGCCCTGGAAAGTCTGGCCGATGATCAGGGGCCGCCCATTCCTGAGGGGAGCAGGATTTCCGGGGGCACGGCCATTCTCAAGGATCAGGCCTTGTGTCCTTTTCGGGCCTATGCTCGCCATCGTCTGGGCGCCTGGGGGCTTGCCACCGCCAGCCTCGGACTCGACGGCCTCGATCGCGGCTCGCTGGTGCATCGCATTCTGGAACTGTTCTGGCAAAAAACCGGCGACTGGCAGGGCTTGACCGCTTTGGATGCCGACGATTGGGGCCAGCGTTCCTTGTGCTGCGTCGAGCAGGCTCTGGATGAGTTGGAGGCCGAGCGGCGGGTATCCCTGTCGAGCAGCCAGCGGTTGCTGGAACAGCAGCGTCTGCTGGGGCTGCTCGGGGAATGGCTCGAAATCGAGGCGCAGCGGCCGCCCTTCAGCGTCGAAACCCTGGAAGCCTGGCACCGGGAGAGTTTCGGCCCCTTGACCCTGCAGACGCGCATTGACCGTATCGACCGCCTGGCTGACGGCTCGCAGGTCATCATCGATTATAAAACCGGGCTGGCCGCCGTCGGCGACTGGCTCGGTGACCGCCCGGTGGAGCCGCAGCTGCCCCTCTATACCCTCGACCGTCGGGGCTTCGAACTCGCCGCTGTGGCCTTTGCCAAAGTCAGACGTGGAGATTGCTCTTTCGTCGGTCTCGGCCGTGAGCACGATTTGCTGCCAGGGGTGGCCAGTGCCAGCGACCATCGACAGCTCGAAGGGACCGAGATCGGCAACTGGGACGATCTGCTGCGTTGCTGGCGCGACACCCTGCATAAACTCGGTGACGGGTTCACCCGCGGCCAAGCTCAGGTCGATCCGATCAACGGCCGGCAGGCGTGCGATCGCTGCGATTTACAGCCCCTGTGCCGGATCGCCGACCAAAATGGTCTGCAAGGGGATGAGGAACTGCCATGAAATTAACCATGACTGAGCCCCCGGATATCCAGGCCCGGCGCCAGGCCCTGGAGCCTGCTGGGTCGTTTATTGTCCAGGCGCCGGCGGGGAGCGGTAAAACCGAATTGCTGATCCAGCGGATTCTCGCTCTGCTCGGTGTCTCCGAGCAGCCCGAGGAGGTGCTGGCCATTACCTTTACCCGCAAAGCCGCCGGCGAAATGCGCGATCGCCTGGTGCGTTCTTTGGAGGCGGCGCAGGGACCGGAACCGCAGGCGGAGCACGCCCGCACCACCTGGCGTTTGGCTCGGTCGGTGCTGGAAAACGATGCGCGCCACGATTGGCAGCTGTTGGAAAACCCGGTGCGGCTGTCGGTGCAGACCATCGACAGCTTCTGTGCGTCGTTGGTGCGTCGCATGCCCTGGTTGTCCCGCTTCGGAGCCCAGGCCTCCATTGTTGAAGACGCCAACGAACTCTACCGGCCAGCGGCCGAGCGGGTGCTGGCCCTGGCCGATAGCAACGATCCTTATGGCCAGGCCGCCTGCCTGCTGCTGGCCCATCTCGATAATCGCATGGAGCGGCTGCGGGATCTGCTGGTCGGCATGCTGGCCAGGCGCGATCACTGGTTGCGCCATCTCTACGGTCGGCAGGTCGATGATCAGCGGCAGATTCTTGAAGGAGGATTGCGCTGCCTGGTTGAAGGGGCGCTCGGTCGCTTGCACCGTATGCTGACCAAGGAGGAGCAAGCCGCCCTGGTGCGGATGGGGGCCTTTGCGGCGTCAAACCTGCGCGCCCAGGGGATCGACAACAGTATCAGCTGCCTGGCCGATTTGGCCGCTTTTCCTGCGCCAGCGGCGGATGCAATCGATATCTGGCGCGGCTTGGCCGATCTGCTGTTGACCCGCAGCGGTACCTTGCGCAAACGCCTCGATAAGAACTGCGGTTTTCTGCCCGGCAAAAAAGAACCCTTTGCTTCGATGAAGAAAGCCATGGGTCTGCTGCTGGAGGATCTTGCCCAAAGGGAGGCCGTCGTCGCCCTGTTTGGCGAGGTGCGATCCTTACCGCCGGTGGTTTATGAAGCGGACCAGTGGCAGGTTTTACAGGCCCTGATGACCCTGCTGCCGCGAGCCGTGGCCGAACTCTGGCTGGTGTTCAAGGAGCGCGGACAATGCGATTTCGTCCAGGTGGCCCTGTCGGCCGGGCAGGCCCTTGGCGATGTCGATGCGCCGACCGATCTGTTGCTGCATCTCGATAGTCGCATTCGTCACATTCTGGTGGACGAGTTTCAAGATACCTCCTGGGGACAGTTTCTGCTGTTGAAGAAACTCACCGCCGGCTGGCAGCAGGGCGACGGTCGCAGTCTGTTTCTGGTCGGTGATCCCATGCAATCGATCTACCGCTTTCGCGAGGCCGAAGTCGGCCTGTATCTGCAGGCCCGTCATCAGGGCATCGATCAACTGCGCCTCGACCCCCTATATCTGACCGCCAATTTTCGCTCGCAGGCTGGGATCGTCGCCTGGGTCAATCAGGTATTTCCGACCCTTTTCCCCGATCGTGAGGACGAGGCCCTGGGGGGCGTCACCTACGCACCGTCGGTGGCCGCCCGTGACGCCCTTGAGGGTCCGGCGGTAACCTGTCATCCCACGGTCGGCCGCGACGATCGTGCCGAGGCTGTGCAGGTGGTGGAACTGGTACGTCAAGCGCATCGGGACGATCCAGAAGGCGCCGTTGTGGTGCTGGTGCGAGCGCGCACTCATCTCAAAGAAATACTGGCCGCCTTTCGCGCAGCGGGGCTGCGGTTTCGCGCTCAGGAGATCGATTCGCTGGCCGAGCGACCCGTTGCCCGGGATCTGCTCGCCTTGACGCGGGCCTTGCTCCATCCTGCCGATCGGATTGCCCAGCTGGCCGTGCTGCGCGCCCCATGGTGCGGATTGAGCCTGGCGGATCTGCATGTTTTGGGCGGCGAAACCCCCGATGCCACCATGGCCGAACTGTTGCGCCAGCCGCAACGGCTCCTGCGACTTTCCACCGATGGCCGCAAACGCCTGGAGCGGGTATCGGTCGTGTTAAACCAGACCATGGCCCAACGGGGCAGGGTGTCGCTGCGGCTACTGGTCGAGGGAGCGTGGCTGGCCCTCGGCGGACCCGGCTGTTTGGACGCGGCCGGTCTGGTCGATGCCGATGCCGTCTTGGGTCTGCTGGAAGAGCTCGATCAAGGCGGCGACCTGTTGCCCTTCGAGGCCCTCGCCGAGAAACTCGGCAAGCTGTATGCGGCTGCCGATCCTCTCGCTGACGATTCCCTGCAAGTCATGACCATCCACAAGGCCAAGGGGCTGGAGTTCGATACCGTTATTCTGCCGGGCCTCGGTCGCCGGCCGCGTGCCGAAGACGCTGCGCTCATGCGCTGGCTCGATCTGCCGGAAACCGGTCTGCTGCTGGCCCCCCTGGCGCCTCTGGGCAGTCAGAGCCGCGATGGCATTTACGATGCTATCGGTCGTATTGAAAAGCAGAAGGGCGATCTGGAACTCGCCAGGGTCTTGTATGTGGCCGCCACCCGGGCCAAAAAACGCCTGCACCTATTGGGCTATGCCAGGCCGGTCGGCGAGGAGGAGTGCCGGCCGGAGAGCGGATCATTTCTGGAAAAATTGTGGCCGGCTGTCGCCGATGAGTTTCAGGGCGCTGAACGCCATGTTGCTGCGCCGAAGGATGCGCAAAAACCTGGCGGCCGTTTGCGACGGCTGGCTGGCGACTGGCAACTGCCGGCCATGCCCGCCGGTTACGAAGGGGCAGCGGTGGATGTGCTGCGGCCCTCATCGGTGTCCCGTCGTGCAGAGGAAACGATTCTGCTGCCCGAAACGGAGGAGGGGCGCCATATCGGCACCGTCATCCATCAGTGGCTGGAAGCTATTGCTCGCGACGGGCTGGCGGCCTGGCCGGTCGAACGGCTCAGCATCGAACAAGCCCTGTGGGCCGTTCGGCTAGGACAATTGGGCATCGCCGCATCCCGGCTGAATATCGCCGCTGACACGGTCCTGCAGGCCTTGCAGCAAGCCTTGCAGGGCGAGCGGGGCCGCTGGCTGCTTGCCGAACATGAACAGGCCGAATGCGAACTGGCCCTCTCCGGAATGGTCGACGGCCAACTGGTGCATGCCATCGTCGACCGTACCTTTGTCGATGACCAGGGGGTGCGCTGGGTCATCGACTATAAAACCAGCACACCGGTAAGGCAGGATCAGGCAGCATTTTTAGTTGCGGAAGGTGATCGTTACAAAGGGCAGATGGACATCTATCGCCGGCTGTTTGAAGAGTTGGAGCCAGAGCGGGAGATATGTACGGCGCTCTACTTTCCTTTGATTGACGGATGGTATGAGCTTGTGGCTTAGCGCAATCTTAATAGCATTAGAACATAGAGGTTCAGCATGGCGCATTGTCTGCTTTGACCCTGCCCGTTAACCGGGTAGGGTTTTTTTAGAATTTTTTACTGCTGAATGGGCTGAGAAGAGCCATTGACGGCAGAAGCTTGACCAATTATGATGGTTTCGTAAAAAGCCATGAGATGGCGACGGGCGAGACGGCAGGTCTTTTGGAGCGATTTTTTATCCTCGGGCCGTCTTTGGTTCCAGGGTTGCCATGACAACTCCGGGCTTATGGTCATTCAATTTCAGGTGAGGTGGAATTTATGATTTTCAGAAACAAATGCAAGGCCTGTGATTACTGGACGGTGTTTGAGTTGAAGGTTAATGACGAGACCGCACTGAAAACCTGTACCCACTGTCAGAATAAAGAGGAAATCCTCTGGGACAGCAGCGCCGAAACCTTGATTCGTGATGGTGAAAAAGACATAAGGGCTCTTGAGGGCCACTTTCCTGCCCTGGCCAGCCTAAAAAATCGTGGTGATCATATCCGGTTTTAAGTGCTGTCCGGTACCTTCCCCTGGGCAATAACTTTTCAGCAAGGCATTAATTCAATGATTAACAAAAGAGAAGTAAAGCCGATGCTTCATCGGCAAAAGTGCAAAAAATGCGAATTTTACACAATTTATCAGGTAGTTCCAGTTGGTGAAAAGGCTATTCTCTCTTGTACCCATTGCGAATACGCAGAGGAGATCCCCTGGGATCGTGAAATAAAGGCAACCTTCAAAAGCAAGGAAAAATTCCTGAAAAATCTCGAAGAACTCTATCCGGAACTCCAGGAACTGAAAAACCCTGGAGATCATACTTCCCTGGATTAACTCTAAACTTGTATTCGATGGGTTTGATCACTATTTGGAGGTGCTATGATTGTCAGGCTGATAATCGCCGATGCGGAAAAGGCGCGAAGCAAGGGGCTGGAGCCGGTTAACGAACTGGTCTGTAACGAATCTTATTGTGCGTCATCTCAGGGTTATCCGGTTTTTCAACTGCCGAATGAGCAGTTGCTCGATTGTGGCATTTTCCGTGAGTTGCGCGACGAATGCGGGGCACGAATCGAAACTAATAATATTTCCAAGCTTTGCCTGGGGATGGGAATCCCCCGTGATGAGCCGGGTGTGACGGTGATTGATTGACACCGTTCGGCTTCATCTAGAGAATGATTTCACCACAAAAGAAAAGCCTCCCTTTCAGTAAAGGGGAGGCTTTTCTTTTGCTTGCTCGTAACTGGTTGGGGATAAATGTCAGCCTTAATCTTTTGCTAAGCTATTGATAGCGTAAAAAAGACGTTACCTGCTCTTTGAAAAAGAAGAGCATCTGCGAAGGAAGGGTACAAAAATAGCGAAAATATTGTTTCATGCGCCGATCATTGCCAATAAGGGTTGAT
>JAUWLU010000372.1 GCA_030613545.1 Desulfuromonadales bacterium | reverse complement strand
GGATGTGGGGGTGTGTCGCGGGGTGGAAAAAACAGAGGATTCGGGGTGGGGATGGCCGGCGGCGAAGCTGGGGTGGTGCTCAACAGGAGTATGAGTGGCAGCAGGGTTTTCATGGGTTGATTGTTTTGTTTTGGGAAAAGTTGTGTTGCAAGACCCCCATGACCCTCCCTAAACTTGACAGCCTCCTGGCCGGGCAAAACAGTTCGCAGCGGGCTTTGCGGAACAGTTGTGGGGGATTTGTTCATGGTAGAAAAAGCGGATGGTTCGCTCGATGCGTGCCAGTAGCCGGACATAGTTGATCGGCTTGAAGACGACATCGAAAAAGCCCATGCTAAGCAAGGCGGCTTCCTCTTCCGGCGAGCTCAGCGCAGAGAGGGCGATGACCGGTCGGTGCTGGGTCGCAATGTTGCCCTGCAGGGTTTGAAACAACGCTTTTGCGTTCGCGGTGTGGCCCGTAGCGCTGAGTAAAATCAGGTGCGGATTCTCCTGCAGGGCCAATTTGATGGCTGCCGTGGTGTTGTCGGCAAAGAGCGGCAGGTAGCCGGCCTTGCGAATGTTGGCGCAGATGGGTTCCCGATAGAAATCGTTTTCATCGACGATCAGCACCTTGTTGCAGGTGGCGCTGCCGGAGGGCTCTTCGTTCAAATAATAACGCTTGATGGCTTTGAAGATTTCCGTCGGAGTTGTCAGGACCGGCTCGATCCGCAGGCCGGTTTTGAAGGCGATCTTGTCGAGGGCGTTGAAATCCAGGGGATTGCTGATCGCCAGTTTGAGCAGACCTTTTTTGAACTCCAAGGGGAATACGTTCTTTTGGATGGCCAGATCGCAGTCGATGACCTGAAAAAGGTTTTCGGGGTCGAGGGGGGCGGAAATATGTTGAATGGTGGTCAGGTTAAATTGTTGCGCCAGGATGGTGGCGATATCCCAGCCGCTGATGGCTCCCATATCCTCAAGGATGCGGCCCAACGCCAGGCCCGTTTTTTTTTGCGTCTGCAAAGCGGTTGCGAGGACGCTCTCTGTGATGACTCCGGCTTCGACCAGGATTTCGCCAAACTTTTTGCGTATCTGCATGCTCTTCAACCCTTTTTCATTTGTTGTGGATGGCTGCTTTTAGTGTCCCGTGCGGCTAATCCTGGCTTCTAGTTTTGAGCGGAAGTCCCGTAGTCGGCTTTATTTCGCCAATACCGCTGGGGAATTTCCGTCATAGATCCTGCTTAAAATTCCCTCCCGGGCCACACAGAATGGGAGAGCACGCAGGCTGCCCCGGAAAGGCTTTGCCTTCTTATTTTTTGCGCACAGATTTGTATATCAAATACCCCACCAGGAGGACTGTTACGCTACGCCAATAAAAGGCAGACCGCCATAGGAGTGCCAAATTCGGCGCAACGTCGAGGCGCCAGGGGTCTAGAATAAAATTGTGTAAAAAGTCATGCCACATCAAGGCCTCCCTGGGTTAATCGACAAAGAAAAGATCAAAATTCAAATTACAATATTGCAAGCCAGACCCCGGTCTTTCCTGGGTTGATTATTTCGTTTTGGGAAAAGT
>JAUWLU010000274.1 GCA_030613545.1 Desulfuromonadales bacterium | reverse complement strand
GCGCGGCGCACTCATCGAGAAGCTAGGCGGGCTGCGTACCACCGAAATCAAGGCCTTGCTCGACGGGCTCAAGAAGCCGGAGAAGAGCCAGCCCCGAAGCTACGAATGGGGCACCGAATCGGTCAAGTTCATCGCCTGCGGGGATACCCACTGGGGCCACAAGAAAAGCTCGCCGGACTTCTGGTGGCGGCTCTGTGACCTCGCAGCGAAAGAGAACGTGACCCGCATCCTGCACGCCGGAGACATCCTTGAGGGTATGAGCGGGCGGCCAGGCCATATCTACGAACTGGACGCCATCGGCTTTGACGCTCAGGTGGACATGGCCGCCGATTATCTGCGGCAGGCTCCCTGCCCGGTCAAGGCCATCGATGGCAATCATGATGCCTGGTATCAGGAAAAAGGCGACATTGGTCTGGTGTCCGGCAAGGTGCTGGAAAAGATGCTGCCGGGACAGTTTACCCACCTGGGCCAGGATGAGGCGACAATCACCGTCAAGGGCCTGGAAATCATGCTCTGGCACGGTCGGGATGGTGCCAGCTATGCCCTGTCGTACCGATTGCAGAAGTTCATCGAGGGGCTGACCGGCGGCGAGAAGCCGCACATTCTCCTGAGCGGCCACGCCCACAAGTCGGTGCAGATGGACTGCCGCAACGTCGCAGGCTTTGAGGTCGGCTGCGGTTGCTGGCAGACCAAGTTCATGCGCGGCAAGAAGCTCGCGGCTCACGTCGGATTCTGGATCATCGAGGCGTTCCCCAACGAGAACGGGCTGGAACGGATCAAGAGCGAATGGGTGCCATTTTATGCTTAGAGATTATCCCTATTGCCACCAATGCGACAAGCCAGAGGAAAAGGACTGCGACTGCTTCGCCAAGTGCAAAGCCTGCGGCAAAGCGTACAGCGACGATTGCCAGCAATGCCTGAAAGGAAAGTTTAAGTGACTATTATTTATATGCGCAACGTGCCGGGCAAACCGAACTGGCGAGCCCTGACCGCCCCGCTTCGGCTCAACCGCTTCGGCGCTGAGGTTCCAGCAGGCTTTGAATGGGACGGATCTACAAGTGGCATTTTTCGAGGGATTTTCCCCAAATGGCGGCACCCCATCGCCCGCTGCCGCCACGCCTGGCGGTGCAAGCACGCTCGGAACGGCGCAGAACGCAAGGAGGCCGATAAGTGCTTCCGTGAGGACGTAGGCGCGACAAGCTGGTGGATCACCAAGCAGGCGGGCTATGTCGGCGTAAGGCTCGGCGCACTGTTTGGCGCCGGCGTCAATTATTAACAAAGGAAGGCAGAGGGTGAAATGGCAACAATTAGCAGAAGTTTCGCAACAGAACAAACCGTAATGAGTGCGGTGTCGGTGACAACTGGCTCTGCCTCGTCCGACATCGACCTGGAAACCGATGGCTACGAGGGGGTCCATATCACGGTTGATGCCGATTTTCCAGGCACACCAACCGACAACCTAGTTGTCGAGGTGCAGGGGTCGTTGGACGGCACTAACTATGATGACACGCCGCTGATGGCCTTTGAGATCGATAACGGAACCGACCCCAACCAAGCATCGGTTGTGATTCGAGACGTTTCCCACTGCCGGCTGTACTGTTACCGGGATGGCAGCACAGACACGATTACCGTGACTGCAAAATGTCAACGCTGGCGCTACACCTCAGCATAAAGGGATAGACTATGGCCGATTACCACATTCTTGATTGCAGCCACCGAAAGGACGAGGTGCGGGTGGCGTATCACATTCCCGTACCCGCAGAAACCAATATGGCGGAGAAGACCCTTGCCTCCTGCCTGACGGAAACGGAAGGATTTACCGGGGCCTCTGCGGTGCCGGGACTTGAGCCGACCGAGGCGGCACAAATTGCAGGCGGTGAGGTCTGCGAGCATGTATTTACTGTTAAGTTCAGCGCGAACCTGACCGACAATCAGAAGCGGCTGGAGGTTGAGATGGTCTATTCAGACCTGCTTGCCGTTGTTCAAAGTCGGATTCGAGAAAAGTTCAGATTTTGGGGTTTTAGCGGGAGCATAACGTAAGATGGGACGCCTTCACCATCCGAGTCCCCCTGTTCGGGGCTCGATATTAAACATACATCACCCGCTAGCGAAGGGGTTGACCCTCGCCTACACCATCAACGAAAACGGTGGTGGCGTGGTCTGGGATCATGTCAGCCGCACCAAGGCCACGGTCGAAGGCGGGGCCACATGGTCTAAGGGTGGCCTGTCATGTGATACCGATTATGATCGGATCGATGGGCCGAATTGCGCAGAAGTTCTCAAAAGTACCGGGACCATCGTTTATGGCTTTCAGGAACTGAACGACACTCCGAGCTATCGGTACTTTGTGGTGTCGTCCGACACCTACGATGCCTTTGGTCTTTACAGCCGCCCAACCGACGATGACATTCAGTTCTACATTGGCGGCAATTACGTTTATGAGAACAGCCTTGATGGTTTCGATGGTGCGCCCCATACCATCATCGCTCAGTGGGATGACACCACAAACCTGCGGGCCATTTATTGTGATGCGGTACAGCAGTACAGCAAGACCGATGCCTTTACCTTCCCGGACCTCTCTAGCCACATCTTCCGGGTTGGTTCGCACAGCGCTGACACAGGTAAGCATCTCGGCGGCACCTGCTCCTTTGTCTACGTCTACGACCGGCTGCTGACCGATGCCGAGAGACGTGCGATTACTCAGACCCCCTACGCAATGTTTGCTCCCGCGCCTTCTGTCGGGCGGCTTATATCGGGCAGCACAAGCTACACACTCACCGCTGACGGCGGTGCCTATGCTCTGACGGGCCAAGCCGCGAGCCTGCTGCTTGACCGGCTGGTATCTGCCGATGCCGGGTCTTTGACGCTGGCCGGACAAACCGCCTCGTTGCTCA